>JAHDFZ010000105.1 GCA_020627905.1 Verrucomicrobiota bacterium | reverse complement strand
GTTCGGTGACAGAAACTGAAAACCCGCAAACTTTGCGGCTGGAGACCTTGGGTTCATGAGCAGAACTCAGGTAAACATCAGTTTCAAAAAACAGCGGGATAGAACAATTTGTTGATGAGCAATTTAGTTTATCATCGTCTGCAACATTTTCTTCTGCATGCGAATGATGGTATTCGCAATGTGAACAGCAAGAGTTGTCAGACTTTTGTGATATACATTCACAGCTGCTAATAAATAGCTCTTCGAGACAGGCGCAATAATAGACGGCTCCCTGACTCACGACCGAATTCAAGAACAAAAACAGCAAATAAATTACGGCTGTAAAGTTTCTGAGCATTATCTTAATAACACCTTAATGAGCCATCTCTATTTCCATAAATCAAGAATAATCTGGCGTCTTTGCTATTTCGGTGACAGCGTCGCGAACGGTAAGGAATCTAAATTTCGCATCTCCAAACGTTGCCTTTACCCTTTCGACGAGCCTTTCAACTTCGACGCCTTGAAAGTCGGACCTGGTGTTTCGACCGTCTGTTGGTTCTTGAGAACCAGTAGCAAGAACATGATCCAGAGAAATCTCTCATCTTCTTTTTTTGTTCCCCTTTGCCGTTAAATCTGTTGTCCCGCTGCGCCATGCTATCCTTCTTTAATTATTGTGCTTTTTCTTGGGTGTGACGCAGGCGAAAGAATTCAAGGCCGAGTAAGAAGGAAACCGCTTTCGGGTTCTGAAACCGAGGCGCAGGGCTCGTCCCTTTCCTCTTGACCGTATTGGGAAAAAGAGACTTGGCAGACTCAATGAATATTTATGAGGAGGGAGAAGCTTTGGCGAGCGGTTCACGGATTTTCGAGTCGTAAGGTATCGCTGAGTGAAACAATACGGGGCGTAGCGTTTTCCAACAGGACGGACAATCTATCGGTTCAGAGGGACATCTCTAGGAAGTATAGCGATAGAGCGTAGGCGGATGTGAGCCCAAACAGGCTTTTCACCTCAACTCAAAATCGGCTTCACAATGTGCCCATGCACATCCGTTAGTCGGAAATGCCTTCCCTGGAATTTGTAGGTCAGCTGCTCGTGGTCGATTCCTAACAGATGCAGCAAGGTCGCGTGGAAATCATGGATGTGAACTCTGCCGTCGACGACGTTGTAGCTGTATTCATCCGTCATCCCATGGGTGTAGCCGCCCTTGATTCCGGCTCCTGCCATGTAGAGAGAGAAACAGGAAGGGTGGTGGTCTCGACCGAAGTTATCGGTGAGGACGCCCTGACAGTAGTTGGTCCGCCCGAATTCACCGCCCCAGATGACCAGCGTGTCATCGAGAAGACCCCGCTGTTTGAGGTCCGTGATGAGAGCCGCTGAAGCCTGATCTGTTTCCTGCGCCTGTTTTTTGATGTTTTTTGGCAAACCGCCGTGGTGGTCCCAACCCTGGTGATAGAGTTGGATGAACTGCACTCCCTGCTCGGCCATGCGACGAGCGAGAACGCAGTTCGCCGCGAAACTCCCGGGCTGACGAGCATCCTCACCATAGAGCTTGAAGGTGGATTCCGGCTCGTCATCGAGATTTGTCACCTCAGGCACCGAGGACTGCATGCGGTAGGCCATCTCGAACTGCGCGATGCGAGATTCCAGCGCCGTATCGCCTGACTTTTCCAGCTGGTATTCGTGAAGTTCCTCCAGGTGGTTGAGCATGGAGCGGCGTGTGGCATTGCTGACTCCATCCGGGTTGTTGACATAGAGGACCGCATCCTTAGCGGCACGGAAGCGCACACCGTCGTATTTTGCCGGGAGGAAACCGCTTCCCCACAGTCGATTGACCAGTGGCTGGCCTTTCTTGTCTTTGGTGACAAGGACGACAAAGGAGGGCACGTTTTCGTTCTGCGCTCCGAGGCCATAGGATAACCAGGAGCCGATGCTGGGCCGTCCACCGATCTGGGACCCGGTCTGCATAAAGGTGACGCCAGGGCCATGGTTGATGGCATCCGTCTGCATCGAGTTGATCATGCAGATATCGTCGACGATTTTCGAAGTGTGCGGCATCAGCTCGCTCATCCACATGCCGGACTGCCCGTGCTGTTGAAACTGATAGGGTGATCCGACCAGCGGGAGAGATGCCTGGTTTCCGGACATGCCCGTGAGGCGCTGACCTCCGCGCACGGAGTCAGGGAGTTCCTTACCGTGTTCTTTCTGCAGTCGAGGCTTGTGATCAAAAAGCTCGATCTGAGATGGGCCACCTGCCTGGAAGAGGAAAATCACCCGCTTCGCCTTCGCTGGGTGAGTGGTGAAGGATTGGCCGAGAGAGCCAACCTTGCCAACATTTTTGAGCGAGCTGGGGGCTGCTGCGGCATTCTTTGCCATCAGTTGTGCCAGCGCGACACTGCCTAATCCTCCGCCAAAACTTTGAAGAGCAGAGCGTCGACTGACGCCGACCGGGCTATCATATCCTGTGCATTTAGTCATCGGTTTTGTGGGTTTGTAGGTTTAGCGTTTGGTGAGGGATTCGTCGAAGCTCATGAGAGCAGCGGACAGTTGAGCGACTGCGGCTATGCGAGCGCGCTCGAGAGGTGTTTTGTTTTCGGTATCAGCTTTTTTGAGCAAGTCCTCGGATAGCGAGGGGGTTTGCTCATAAAGCTCCAGCTGCTCTTCGTAGAGAGAGGAGAGGATATGGCGCTCGCGCTCATCTGGCGCTCGACCGACGAGAAGCTTGCAGGCTTGTTCGATTAGCTGGCTTGATTCGGCGGGACCGAATTTACTCGTCAGGTTCTCAGCGATCGTCACCTGTGCCTCGACGAACTGTGGGGAGTTGAGGAGGATCAGTGACTGCAGAGGGGAATTAGTGCGCTCAAGCCGAACCCGACAGATATCGCGCTTTGAGGCGTCCAGCGTTGTCATCATCGGGGATGGTGCGGTCTGATGCCAATAGGTGTAGAGGCTCCGCCGATACAGTCCGTCTCCTTTGCTGGGAGTGGCCGGCTTGAAGGATACACTTAGGTCATAAGGTTTAACTGGCTCTCCGCCCACTTGACTAACGAGTAGGCCGCTGGTGGCTAGTGCTCCATCACGCAGCATCTCCGCTGTCAGTCGAGTGGCAGGAAAGCGAGCGAGGAGAAGATTCTCCGGGTCCTCTTCGAGGGTCCGCTCATCTGCTGCGATCGAGCTGCGACGGTAGGTGTCTGATAGAGTGATGGTTTTGAAAAGCCAATGCAGATCCCAGCCGTTGTCCATGAATCCGTCGGCTAGCCAATCAAGCAGATCTGGATGAGTCGGCAGGCGCCCCTGGCTGCCAAAATCCTCCGAAGTGGCGACAAGACCCGTGCCGAAGAACATCTGCCAGTAGCGATTGACCGTCGCGCGCGCGGTCAGAGGATTCTTCCGATCAAAAGTCCACTTAGCAAGGCCCAGGCGGTTTTTGGGAGCGCCCCCAGGGAAAGGATTGAGCCATTCAGGAGTGTTGGCCGTGACGATTTCACCTTTGTTCGAGTAGAGTCCACGATCGAGCAGATGGGAGGTGCGTGGTGTTTCCAGCTCTTCCATCACCATAATCTGCTCGATAGAGTCCTCGAGGTTTGCTAACTCCTTCCGCAGAGAAGCTTGCTCCTTGAGGAGGTTTTTGATCCGAGGCCTTTGGCGAATGATATCATCAACCGTGCCCGCTCGCGTGTTGCTACCTGCAAAGTAGGCCTGGACATCGGCCTCACTCAACTCCTGATCGAATACAGAAAACTCATCAATCGCACCGCCGGCGAAGCCTTTATCTCGCATGCGCTTACCGAGAAGGATGCTGTCTGCCTGCTTCATTTTGATTTCACGAGTCAGCGAATCGTGAATCACTTCCACAGGGATCGGCTTGCCTCTGACAAAAAGCTTCACACCAGCGGCTGTCGACGAGCCATCGTAAGTGATGGTGACGTGACTCCACTGGTCGACCGGGATCTCCTCTGTAGCGCGAACGCGGATGGCATTCCCTGGGTAGAAGTGAATGATACCAACGCTGAGACGGCCGTCCTCCAGGAGTAGTTCGTAACCTCGGCTCGCAGAATCGGTCCATGCTTTCGATCTGCCGAAAATGAAGGCGCGTTCATGATGTTTGTTAGGTTTGATCCAGGCAGCGATAGAAAAGTCATCGTAGCGAGAAAAGTCACCTGTTTTGATGTAGGTCCCGTGATCACCGGTAAACGAAAGTGCCTGGCCGTTCTCGATACCGGAGACGAGCTTGTTTTCAGCGTTGCTGGTCAGCTTCAGAGGTTTTCCATCAACTTCCCCGAATTCAGATTTCATTGCCTCTGAACGAGTGCCTTCGAAGCTCAAGTGGGCGACGGGGGTGGGGACAGCGACCTGTGCCTCAGGCTTCGCGTTCTTGCGTGCCTTTGCCATTTCTGCCATGAGACGGGCTGAATTCTGCTCAAGTCTTTTCGTGAGGGACGTTTTTTCTTCCGCCTGTGTTTCGGTCGGGAGGTTTAGAGTGGGAGTTGGCGTGGAATCGGTAAAGAAGGAATAGAGTCCCGCCTCCTCGATATTGGCGAAGAATGCGGACATCTGATAGTAATCCTTTGCTGTGATCGGATCATATTTGTGATCGTGACACCGAGCGCATTCGAAGGTGAGCGCCAGAAAGGCTGTCCCATAGGTGTGAGTTCGGTCGGAAATATACTCGATGCGGAATTCCTCGGGAACGCTGCCTCCTTCGACTTTCTGGGGGTGTAGACGATTGAAAGTGGTGGCAAGTCGGCTTTCAACGGTTGGCGTTTCGATGAGATCGCCAGCGAGCTGAAGGGTGGCAAATTCATCATAGGGCATGTTCTGCTGAAAGGCGCTGATCACCCAGTCTCGCCATGGCCAGACCCGGCGCGGGCGATCGACCTGAAAGCCGAAGGTGTCTGAGTAGCGGGCGACGTCCATCCATTCCGAGGTCATACGCTCAGCATAGGATGTGGAGGAGAGCAGCCGATCGACGACATCTGCGAACGCGAGGTCGTCGGGCCTTTTATCGGCGAGAAAGGATTCAAGTCCGTCGATGGTCGGCGGTAGGCCGGTGAGGTCAAAGGTGACGCGACGCAGCCATTTTTCGCGACTCGTTTCCGGTGCCATTTGAAGACCCGCCTGATCGAGTTGCTTTGCGACGAAGTCATCAATGGGGTTTGCCGAATCGGATGCGTCACTCGGGATGGAGACATCATCATCAACGGATTCGTATGCCCAGTGAGGAGCGAATGTTCCTCCTTGCTCGATCCACAGATCGATCAGGCGAATTTCTTCTTTTGTCATCGGCATCTTCGCCTCTGGAGGAGGCATGATGTCGATTGGATCTGTAGAGTGGATCCTCCAGTGGACTTCAGAGTCCTCTAGGTTTCCGGGAACGATACCCTGAACACCGTTGACCTCTGCTGTGGCTAATTCAAAGGTGTCGAGGCGATAGTCGCTTTTCTGATTCGTTGCATCAGGTCCGTGGCAACGGAAGCACTTGTTCGAGAGAATCGGGCGAATGTCTCGGGTGAAGTCGACCTTTGCGGTATCAGTTGGGGTGTCACTTTCAGCTTTCGCTGACAGAGATGAGAAGAACGATACAAAGATAACAAGTATGAAAAATTTCCGCTTCATTATAGCAAGCAGGTCGTGTTCTAGGACCTACCTACAAACAGCCGGAATCTACGCTATCTTACGCGTGTTGAGGAGTTTTGCGCAGATGCGCCATGCTCTGCTGGGAATCGGGAAGAGGGGCGCAGAGTCGATTTGCATTCTGCTCACTCCTCCACGACATCATAGATCACCTGCGAGGAATTCGCGAAAGCACGTGCCATCGTTGGGGTGAAGCGCAACTGGATGCCGCTCATGAGCACCTTGCCGTTGATCGAGATGGTCAGCTTATCCTGTGCGTTCCAGCTATAACGGATTCGTTGCGGTGTCTGTAGGTCAAACGGCAGGGCCGTGTGGCTCGTATATTCACCATGCACCCTGACAAAGAGTTCAAGCGGGCCGCCTTGTTTCTGTTGGCGAAAACAGACGCCTGCTCGGTGTTCGTCATCGGAATCAGTCAGAGAAAAGAAGGAATACGGCCAGTATTTGTCGTGCCAGTGCGTAGCAAAAGCTGTTAGGTCAAACTCCAGGTGCTCTGCTTTCTCCGGGAGATGGAAATGCTCTTTCATGTATCGACCTGATGGAGTGCGGAGTGCAAAGGGGCCTTTCGGCAGGATCTGCTTTTCTTCGACCGCCACGATCTGACGCAAGAGTTTCTCTTTGGCTTTGTCAGAAATTCGTTTGTTCTTGATGAGATACTTAAAATCTTCAGCAAGGCTTTTGTTGCCGGGATCCTCTCGCAGGGCCCGAGAGAGAATGGTATCGAGTCCACTTAGGTCGGGGAAGCGATACCTCATGGAGACGAGGCGCTCGGTGTAGCCGTTGCCGATAGGATCGATTTCCAGCCCTTTTTCTACGAGATCAATGGCATCGCGGATCCAGTAGCATTCAAAGTAGAAGACATCTGCGAGCCGGAAATAGTGAGCGGCGACGTGCGGCTCCGCTTCAAGTTTCGCCTCAAGCGTTTCGATGTGTGCCTTCAGGTCGAGGGGGTAAGGTAGCGGCCGAGGAGTAGGAGGGATGTTGGCTTTCGGGGTAAAGTCGGTCAAAGCGAACATCCAGGGATGATCGTAAAAGGCGGGGTGACATAAGGTGAAATCGCGATTGATCTGCGAGAACGCCCAGGATTTTGTGACATCGACCAGCCACTTTCCTTCGTGATTTTTCCTCAGCAGGACCGGCATCGAACCTTTGTGATTGAAAACGGCAGCGGCGAGATCTCCCTGTTCGCGCACGGTGTAGCCAGAATCGGAATTCTCATGATAGCGTCTGAGAAAGGAGGCGGATTTCGGATACTCAAGCCGCATATACTGGCTGCCCTCAGTCAGGAGAGGGAGAAAGGGGTCATTGATCCCGCTTTGCAGGGAAGTGAGAAATTTGTCGACGGTGACCTCCGGATCGGAGTGTGGCTCATAGAGACTCCGACTCTCTGGTGAGAGATAAACGACGCCTCGGTTCTTCTTGAGTTTGCCTCGGAAGAAGCTGTCTGCCTTGATACCGGCTCCTCCGGATAGGAATCGGCCTCCGATCCAGTCTTCTCCAGTTACTTTGCGGCTCTCGGGTATGGAAACAGTGGATTCGATCGGGTCAGAGATTTGCCTCTTTGCCATGGCAAAGACGATCCCGGTAAGGAAGTCGCCGAAGAAGTCGCCAGCGAAGTAGGTCTTCGCCTGCTCCTCGAGGGTGCCGACGTAAAGATCGGGGAACAGGCCTTCGAGCTCATAGGATACCTCGATCTTCAGCACTCCCTGGTCTTCAATGAAAAGGATCAGGACGCCGCGCCCATCATTCGCCTGGCCGATTTCGTTGAGCGTCATTGTTTCTGCTGCGTAATCTTCAGCAGAAACAGTTTCTGAAATGTTGTCGAGGAGCAGCACTCGGAAGTCGATATTGGTTACCTCCTCCAGGCGCTGAAGCTCCATGGGCAGGGTGAGGTCAATGCCGTCGAGCGAGGAGGCGTTATGGTAAGAGGGCGAATCTGGTTGGAACAGAAAAGCATCTTCACGCTCCTTTTGGCCGCATCCGATAAGCAGGAGCAGGCAGGCGAAGGTCAGGGTTCTGAGGGCGATCATCGGAAGTTTCTAAAATTCCACTCTCGGTGCGACTTTGGCGTCGCTGGCGGCCTGAAAGTATTCTGTGCGGGGGGCGAGTCCCATGGAGCTGGCCAGAAGCGAATCAGGAAACTTCCTCAGAGAGGCGTTGTATTGACTGAGAACGATGTTGTAGCGGCGACGTTCGATGGAGAGCCGATTTTCTGATCCTTCGATGGAAATCATGAGATCGCGAAAGGCCTGGTTGGCTCGCAGCTCTGGCAGGGTGTGCCCGCGCTCCATCACCTTCAGCAGTAGCGGAGATAGCTGTTGGTTGATCTCCGACTTCTCTCCCGAGTCTTTCGCCTCGGCCCATTTCATCCGGAGTTCGGTCAGCTTGGTCAGCGTTTCGCTTTCATACTCGGCGTTGGCTTTCACGGTGGCGACGAGATTGGGAATGAGGTCGTAGCGTCGCTGAAGCATGTTTTCGACCTGCGCCTCTGCTTCATCGACAGCGGCGGATGAGTTGGCGAGGTTGCGTTGCAGATTGATCAGGATGGAAGCCACCACGATGCAGGCAAGAACGAGTCCGCCAGCAGCGATGAGGAGCACATTTCTCCGTAGGGTGGGCTTAGGCGTCGCCTCTGGGATGATTTGCGGCTCGGGAGAAGGCTGCCTCGTCCGGTAGGAATCAGGAGGGGAGAGCTCGCTGAGGATTTCATCTTCCAGCTCCGGGGTAAGGGTCCTGCCGTGCAGCCTTTCCTCGATCTGCGACTCAAGATCGGCCAGGATCGAGGCAGCGGTGTCACTGTGGTATTGTGAGCGGTGCAGCTCCTCTGCCACAGCGTCGAAATAGTCCCTGAATACGTTAGATTCTGTTCTCATCTTTGGCTACTCTGTATTGTATAATAGGGGTATTGTAAATGGTAAAATGGTTGAAACATCGAAGTCCCGACACCAAAGAATAGAGTGAGCGAAGTCGATCCAGCGCTGGAGACTTGGAAAGGGCAGGTCCGGAAGGGGCTGCTCGAGTATTTTATTTTTTCTGCGCTTCGGGATGGGGAAAGCTATGGCTACGAGATCCTGCAGTCGATCCGCTCGCTCAGCTCGATGCACATTACGGAGAGCGCCGTCTATCCCATTCTCGCCCGATCCGCGAAGGAGGGCCTGATGAAGAGCACCAAGCGGAAATATCCTACCGGGCCGATCAGGCAGTATTATGAACTCACGCCCAGTGGCCGAGTTTGGCTGGCCAAGATGAGCGTTTTCGTCAGCGAATTAGGCGCGGACCTCGAGGGAGTGCGGTAGTGAATGTCACCTGGGGGGCGGGGTTTTCCTACCCCGTGGCTGGCTGGGTGCGCTGGGCGTGAGAGGCAGCGGTAGGAAAACCGCTGGTCTCGGGCGGAGCCTCAGTTGGATCCCTGAGCTTTCTTGCCTCTCCCTAAGGCCTCTTCGGAATGTCCGCCTCGCCAGCCTTCCAGGCACCATAGGTGGGCGCTACCCAGTCTTTCGGCAATCTCATCTGCGGACGCACGAGTGTCGCTTCTTTCGGGATGTTCGTGTCTTCGGCTGTCTTCAGGGCCAGGTCATCTGGCAGGTGCTTGATCCTGATCTCTTTGAACTGCACGGTCATGGAGTCACCGACGTGCACCTGCATGCCTAACACTCCTTCAAGGTCGCGGCCTTCGGCATCGAGGTCGATGACTTCTGTTGTCATCCTTCCATTTACAAAGTGTCGAAGGTGATTGCCTTCGGCAAGGATGCGATAGTCGACCCACTCACCATAGGGGATGTCCTCTTTTTCAACTGAACCTACCACCCAGGGGTTGCCTTCTGTGTCGATGACCACTTTGTCGCCCCGGTTGGAGAGAATGCGACGCTCGCGCTCTTCGTAAAGCATGCCGTGGTAGGCATCGTGACCGGGCACGATATCGCACTGATAACCCGAGACGGCGTCCAGCCCGATGTCCGGGCGCATGGTCCCGCGATACTGAATGCCGCTGTTGCCACCCTCCGTGATATTGACTTTCATGCGCAGGTCGAAGTTCCGCACGGTCGACCCGAGCCAGGTGATAAAGTGGTTGCGCTTGAGAGTGCCATCGGCAATGCCGACGAGGGCTCCGTCTTTGACGCTCCAGTATTTCTTCGACCCTTCCCAGCCTCGAAAGCTTTTGCCATCAAAGATGGAGACGAAGTCATTCACCTCCAGTGGATCGGCAGATGCTGTCGGGTGTGGGACGGTGGAGGGTGAGTGCTCCTTTGTGGGGGCGTGAAGGCTGCCGCCCAGCTCAGCGACTCGCTCATCTGTGCGAGCGCGCATTTTTTCCAGCACTTTGGCGAAGGCGGGATCGCTAGCCAGATTTTGCAGCTCGTCAGGGTCTTTCACGAGGTCATGCAGAAACTCATAGTTCCCGTCATCGACGTAGCGCACGTATTTGAACCGATCATTACGGATGCCCTCGAAAGCAGGGATACGGTTCCGCACCGCAAAGTGCTCGTGAAAGGTATCCGTGCGCCAGTCCTCTGGAGGTGCCTCTCTGCCCATAGTGGAGGCGAGGCTGCGGCCCTGATAACGCTCGGGGATCTCAAGTCCTGCCCAGTCGAGGAAGGTTGCTGGTAGATCCAGGTTCAGCGCCTGCGCCGTGCTGACTTTTCCGCGCTGCTCCGCATCTACCCGAGGGTCAAAAATGATCAGTGGGACGCGCAGAGACTCCTCATAGTGGCTCCACTTGCCAGCGAGGCCGCGGTTGCCCATGTAGTATCCGTTGTCGGCGGTGTAGACGATGATGGTGTTGTCAGCCAGTCCCTGCTCCTCTAGTATCTTCTGGATACGGGCGACACCGTTGTCGATGCCGGTGATCATGCGGTAGTAGGCACGAATGTTAGCCTGGTATTTCTCCGGCGTATTCCAGCGCCAGAAGAAGCGCTCACGGTTGATCGTTGTCTTCAGAAAATCGGGGAGTGCGTCGAAGGTGGCGCGTTGGTTGAGCTTAGGCGCGGGAATCTCGATGTCCTCGTAAAGTCCATCGACGCTGCGTGGCCAGGGAAAGTGACCGATGCCGGGACGGCGGTCTTTATCTTCTGCGTGACCGGCGTTAAACCAGAGGTTCAGGGAAAATGGTTTGTCCTTGGGCTGATTTTTGATGAAGTCGACCCCGCGGTCGATGATGAGGTCTGTCGCGTGACGTAGCGTGCCGTCTTCCTGTTCTTTGTAGAACGGATTCCGGCCGATCTTTTCGTATTCATCAAAGTGGTCTTCCGCCTTGTAGCCCTTCGGCATTTTCGCGTGCCACTTGCCAAAATAACCTGTGCGGTAGCCGTTCTCTCGCAGGATGTCGGAGTAGAGCTCCTCTACCGCTTCGGCACGCGCCAGCTCCCGGTTTCCGGGTTCACCGTATGTCCGACCGGTGAGTCCGGAGAGAATGGTGGTGCGGCTCACCCAGCAGATGGAGTGGCTGACGAATGAATTCTCGTAGCGTGTGCCCTCGGCAGCGAGCTGATCGATGGTCGGTGTCTGGATGATCTCGTTGCCGTAGCAGCCCAGCGTGCTGCAGGTCTGGTCATCGGTGAAGAAGAAGACGATGTTCGGCTGCTTCTGGTCAGCGGCGATAAGGCTGCCGGTGATGAGACAGAGGAGGGCGAAAAAGGAGCGGTGCATAGATACTGAGAGGTGGCTGAAAAGAAAAACGACTATCCGGCAGGATAGTCGAAAAACACTGAGACAGGCAAGCTGGAGTCACGGCGGACTCGCGGCTTTTGTGCCTGTTTCGGAAAGCTGTGGGCAGAACGTCGGCGTTCTCTTAAGACAGCGCGTCGGCCCCGTCGGTGACGGCTCCAGTCGAGGCGGAGCTCACGAGCTTAGCATATTTGGCGAGGACGCCTCGGCGGTAGCGTGGCTCGGGCTGGGTCCACTTCTGACGCCGGGATTCCATTTCCTCCTCGCTGATTTCGAGGGTGATGGCATGAGCCTCGGCGTCGATTCTGATGCCGTCTCCGTCCTCGACGAGGGCGAGTGGACCACCGACGAATGCCTCGGGCGTGATGTGGCCGATGACAAAGCCATGGCTTCCGCCGGAGAAGCGGCCATCGGTGATGAGTGCCACGTCCTTGCCGAGTCCAGCGCCCATGATGGCACCGGTGGGTCCGAGCATTTCCCGCATGCCGGGCCCGCCTTTCGGGCCCTCCATGCGGATGACGACGACATCTCCTTTGACGATTTTACCAGCAAGGATCGCCTGCATGGCGTCTTCCTCAGAATTGAACACGCGGGCTGTCCCGGAGAAATGGAGACCTTCTTTACCGCTGATTTTAGCCACGGCACCCTCTGGAGCCAGATTGCCATAGAGGACTACGAGGTGGCTGTTGCTCTTGATCGGCTGATCGAGTGGGCGGATGATCGTTTGTCCTTCTGGGTAGATTGGTTCTACTTTTTCCAGGTTTTCGGCGAGAG
>JAHDFZ010000104.1:11697-12194 GCA_020627905.1 Verrucomicrobiota bacterium | reverse complement strand
AGACAAGTCGTCGGGCCGAAAGACCTTCTCAATTGTTTCCGGCCGAGCGCCGAAAAAGAGCGAACGCTCTACTGCCTCTGAAGCAGCTTTCAGATAGGCGCTGAGAGAGGCCTGAGAGATCTTCAGCCCCGAGCGTATCGTATCAATCCCGCCCACACGCTCATCCGGCGGGAGATGCTCAGCCGGATCGAAGGTGTCCCCCTCCAACTGCAGGAGAGCTCTAAGCTCTGCTGCGTATTCGCGAGAATTGAGTTTACGCAGCTTCGGCAGAGGCTTGGCTGCGCGCGCTGCTTCCTCATACTCAGAAAAGGCCTCGGTCAGCAGAGCTACCAGCTCCGCTACCTCTGCCGCATCAGGCTGGTCCTCGTGCTCTGGAGGTGGCATCTCGCCAAGATTCAGCTGATCGAGGATCTCGTCTAAATCGATTCGATGTGAATCATCGGAGAGATCGAACTCTGTGAACTCGAAGTTCCGATCACCCTTCTCTGAATCTGAAT
>JAHDFZ010000104.1:0-11687 GCA_020627905.1 Verrucomicrobiota bacterium | reverse complement strand
AGGAATCCAGGAAGGCAAAGAGCGCTTCCTCCCTCTCCGCAGCGCGTGAGTCCGCAAGCAGAAACCACACGGCCAGAGAGGCGCATGAAAAGCTAAGAAGTGCAGATCGCTCGTTTCTCATGAAGAAGGTCTCCTAGCTGTCGATCAGCGTGCCCGTGCTTGTCCCGAATGCATCATCCTCTATCCCTAGCTGATGCAGTATGCTGAGGAATAGATTACACGCAGGTTTAGGCGTCTTCTGTTCGCTGGCAGCTTTCTGCAGCGCCGGGTGGTTCACACCACCGCCAGCGACGATGATGGGGAGATTCCGGTTGCTGTGAGAATTTGCATTTCCTAATCCACTTCCAAACATGACGATCGTGTCATCTAGCAGACGACGCCCGTTTGCTGCCGGCTTTTCAGATAAGTTCTTCAGAAACGAAGCAAATTCATCGATCAGAAAGGTCTCAATGATTTTCAGCTGCTCCAACCGCCCCTCCATTTTGCCATGGTGTGTCAGAGTGTGATAGCCACTCGACACGCCATCCAGCCCGCTGGGCCCTCCGAAATCAGCAATGTCAAACGTGATTGCCCGGGTTGAGTCAGTCTGCAGCGCCAGAGCCATCAGATTGTAGTAGAGGGGCAGAGCTTCACGAAACGTAGCCGGTTCGTCCGCATAGGTCACCTTTACTTCCGGCCGTGGTCGGTCGTTCCATTCCAGAGACTGCGTGATCGACTTCTCGACATCACGGACAGACGTGAAGTATTCCTCCAGTTTCTGTTTATCCTCGTAGCCGAGGTCGCCCTGCAAGCGTCTCGCCTGATTGTTCACGAGGTCGAGGATGGACCCTCCCCTGCCCAGTCGCTCGCGCGCCTCAGCTTTCGATTTCGCATCGGGCTCTACAAAGAGTGTATTGTAAATTTCAACAATCGATGTCATCGGGGCGAGCGGAGCTCCCGATCTGGTCCATGAGGGGTAGGAAGTCACGGTCGATGCGCGCCCGAGCTGCAGGGAAGGAAACCGCGTCTTTGAACCCACCACCTCGGATATCCGCTGATCAAGAGTGATGTTTCCGTCAGGCATACTGGCAGCGTTCTGGAAATGAACTCCAGATAGAAAGCTGTGCGTCGCGGCATGGCCGGATTTGATGCCGGGGTGATCAAGCTGGCTGTAGATCGTCAGATCATCCCGGTGTGGCTGCAGAGCAGCCATAGCATTTGAAAGCTTGCCGTCCTGTTTCGGGAAAAACCACTCCGGGTTCATGCCGAAAAAGGCACTGGATGCCACAAATCGCTGCGGGCGCAGAGGCGCACTTTTAGCCTGGAGATCAAGGGCTGGGAGCCCCATGATGATCCCCGCGCTACGCAGAAAATTTCTTCTATTCAATCCCCTCTTTTTCATCCTCTATTCTCAAAAATCGCTTTTTCAGCATCGACTGAAAGCGCCTGGAAATCCATTCTTCACTGGATGAACGACTGATTTCACTGATTTTCTACGCAAAATCGATCAAGTGCTTAGGATTTATGGCGCGTTTATGCGCGAGGAAGCGTCGGCTGACGCGAGATAAGCCTTTCAAACCTCTTAAGATGCTCTCGGGGCGTCGCTGGATCGATTCGGGAGCAGGCCCTCTGGATGAAGGCCGAGGATCCGGCTCCCTACGCGCAATGCTTCGTCATGATCCTCGTTAAAACAAGCTGGCGGATAGTGGCTCGCCATAAAAAAACTGGCGAAAGCATCAGCGCAGAGCAGCAGCCGGTCCTCCTCCCGCCATAAACCAATGTGGCCGGCGGTGTGCCCGGGTAACGGGATGACCCGAAAAGCCGGCGCTTGCTTCAACGGTTCACCAGGGCGCAACTCGCCTGCAATGGGTAGAGGGAGCTTGCGCCACTTTCTTAAAAGCGCCTGCTCAGCCCTCGACAGGTGACGCGCAATAGAACGCCCGCAAACTTCCCCATCGAGGCGACCTGCTTCGCGTTTATCGGCAAAGATCTCAGCACCATATCGTTGATAGAAGATCCCGGCATTCCACACATGGTCAATATGCCCGTGCGAAAGGATGATCGCACGCACGGGCAGATTCTGCCAGGCTACTGACCTGAGAGCTCGGTCTAGAGCATCTGAACCACGGAGGAAACCGGTATCGAACAGGCACAAATGTTCCCCTGATCGGATCACGTAAAAATTGACCCCGAAAGATCGCACCTGCAGGATGTCGGGCGCGATGAGCATGAGCGTGATCTCGGCAGATCAAAAACCTACCCGCGCAGCTTCTGGAGGATCTGCTCGGTGACCATTTTCGGATTGGCTTTACCTCGGGACAATTTCATCACCTGCCCCGTGAGGAAGTTCGCCGCCTTGTCATTCCCCTCCGTCACCTCGCCTGCCGGGCCAGGATTGGCCTCGATCGCCTGGGTGATGAATCCATCGATCTCGCCGGAGTCTGCCGGCTCAAACCCTTTTTCAGCAATGATCTCTTTGAGCGTTCGATCCGGAGCGTCCATGAGACAGACAAAGACCTCCCTCGCTTGATTGTTAGACAAGACGCCCTTCTCCACCGAGTCGACAAGCTCGCGAAAGGTCGCGGGTTTGAGCTCCAGTTCTCCGATCTCCAGGGATCGCTCATTCAGCTCGCCCAGGAGGTTGTTGATGATCCAGTTCGCCACCTTTTTGGCATTGGTCGCCCCATCCGCCGCACTCTCAAAGTAATCCGCCAGATCACGATCGGCGGCGAGCACAGAGGCGTCGTAGTGAGTGATACCAAACTCGTCCTCGAACCGAGCCACTTTGACATGCGGCAGCTCAGGCAGGTCTTTCTGCACATCCTCAAGAATGGCAGGAGTCCTGACCGGGAGAAGATCCGGGTCGGGAAAATAGCGGTAATCGTGAGCATCTTCTTTCAGACGCATGATCTCCGTCTGACCGATGTCATCATTCCACCGCCAAGTGGCCTGGCGGATTTCATTGCCAGCCTCTACCTCAGCGATCTGGCGATCGATCTCGTAATGAAGCGCACGACGCACGTTGGAGACAGAGTTGAGGTTCTTAAGCTCGATCTTCGTTCCCAGTTCATCGGTTCCCACGGGACGCACAGAGACATTGACATCGCAACGCATCTGCCCCTTCTCCATATCAGCATCTGACACGCCTGAATAAACGAGGATCTGGCGCAGGGAGTTGAGGTAGGCAGCCGCCTCCTCTGGTGTATCAATCTCCGGCTCGGAGACGATCTCCATCAGAGGAGTGCCGGCGCGGTTGTAGTCGATCGTGGAGTAGGCACCGTGGTGAGTTGACTTCGCCACGTCTTCCTCCAGATGGATACGGGTCAATCCGACTGTTTTTCCAGGGTTGAGAATGTCTTTCTGATAATCCTTAGGATACGCCAGATCATAAAGCGGGACTCCCCCACCGAGGCAGAGCGGCAGATCAAACTGGGAGATCTGATAGTTCTTGGGCATATCCGGGTAAAAATAGTTTTTCCGGTCCCATTTCACGACTTCCGGCGTGCTACAGCCCAGCAACTGACCGACCAGGATCGTGCGGCGGATGGCTTCCTCATTGAGGACAGGCAGGGCACCGGGCAGCCCCAGACACGTAGGACAGGTCAGCGTATTAGGCTCAGCACCGAAACGCACCTCACAGGCGCAAAACATCTTCGTGCGCGTCTTGAGCTGCACGTGCACCTCGAGGCCAATACTTACGATGAACTTGTCTCTGCCCATGCGGGCACTGTATAGAGAGGAATCGGCACGAAGCAAGCGAGCTTGTTGGCCACTTTCCTGTCTCCGAGGACTGAGAAAACCCCTGATTTACATCCCGCGCGCCTCGAGATGCATCCGCAGCCGGAGATCGCGGAAGAGGTGGCGCACGGAGGCATCCTGCGCCTCGTCCCACACCTCGGGGCGGAATGCGACATTCATCAGGTAGCCACCCGCCAGGCTCTGGCGAATGGTCGGGCGATTGGCGATCCGATCGAGATCGGCCACGCGGTCGATGGCGGCGATTTTATCCTCGCTGAGCAGATAGCGCTCCAGCCTCGTAGAGCGGAGCAGGAGCAGCAGGCCAGCGGCATTTCGATTCGCCCGATTGCCGAACGGATCAATCGAGTCAGCGAAGCGCACCCAGGATTGATTGGACTCCACCTCGTCTCGCATTCTCGCGAGATAAGGAAAAGGCTCGGCCCTGGATTCCTCAGCATTCTGCACTCGCACCGCTTCCTGAGAATACCATTTCAGCTCTGTCAGGGTGCCTGCCATCCTCAACATAAAAAGCAGACAGGCAAAGACCAGAAGAGTGGGAAATATGGAAATCAGCGCCCCGCAAGGTCCACCGTTCATCATCGTCCCACCCATGTCATAGCCATAAAGCCGGCGCTGAATCCAGTAGCATCCGAGGCGAAACAGGTAGGTCACGAGAACGGCAGCCCCGCACGCGATGCCCAGCATCCAGGCCCAGTTCAGGACAAACGAGAGATTCAAAGCTTCCATGACCTCCGGGAGGCCCCGACAAACGGTGTAAAAAACCCACAAACCCAGCGCCAGGCCGATCGACCAGGCAATCTGCAGCAGGACGCCAAAGCGCCAGGCCTGAATGAAGTTCCAAAGCAGAATGATCACGAAAGCGATCAGAAGGACATAAAGGGGTTCCATAGATGAGTGGGCATAGACAGCCCTCAGCGATGTCTGGGAGACCTAACGAATCTAGCAAGCCTGGCAAGCAATTCCTCTGCCAAAAAGTAGGAGGAACTACTGATTGGTTCGGAGGTGCGAAACTAGCGGGCAGGGCTTTTGTGTGGGGCTGAAGCACCACTTCCATAGCCCGCATCGATCACGCTATGATCCAGCGCGGTCTTCGACCTACTGATCATTTATGCCTCACCTACCAGCGCGCGCTGGCGGAGGAAATGGTCTACGAGGACCAGAGCGGCCATCGACTCTACCATCGGCACCGCACGCGGCAGCACGCAGGCATCGTGGCGCCCCTTCCCTTTGAGCACCGTGTCGTTCCCCTCGTTATCCACCGTGTGCTGCTCAGACATGATGGTCGCGGTCGGTTTGAAGGCGACTCGGAAGTAAATGTTCTCGCCATTGGAGATGCCTCCCTGCACCCCACCGGATCGGTTGGTGCGGGTGCGCACGGTCCCGTCATTCATCTCAAACTCATCATTGTGCTCACGCCCGGTCATACGAGTGCCGGCGAATCCACTGCCGACTTCGAAGCCCTTGGTGGCCGGCAGCGAGAGCATGGCTTTCGCCAGATCAGCCTCCAGCCGGTCAAACACAGGCATTCCCAGCCCGGCTGGCACGTTGCGGATGACGCAGCCCACCGTGCCGCCGATGGAGTTCCCATCAGCCCGCGTTGCCTTGATCAGTTCGATCATTGGCTCGACCATTTCCGGATCTCCCACCCTCACCATGTTTGACTCGACCAGCTCCTGCGTGACGGTCGCCTGATCAACGTTGGCATCCAGTTCACCGATAGACGCGACATAGGGCACGATCTCCAGCTCAGGGGCGAAGATCGTCCTGATCACCTGCTTCGCAACAGCGCCAGCAGCGACTCGTCCGATCGTTTCCCGCGCCGAAGAGCGCCCGCCTCCATTGGGATTGCGGGTGCCATACTTCGCATCGTAGGTGTAATCTGCATGTGACGGGCGGTATTTGATCGCCATCTCATCATAAGCTGACGACCGGGCATCCTTGTTGCGCACCAGCATGGCGATCGGGCTGCCTAGTGTCTTCCCTTCATACGTGCCGGAGAGGATTTCTACCTCATCAGCCTCCTTCCGGGGAGTTACGATACTGCTCTGGCCGGGACGGCGACGATCCAGGTCCTCCTGCACATCCGCCTCGGTCAGCGGGACGAGCGGTGGGCATCCGTCGATCACCACACCCACTCCTCCACCATGCGATTCACCGAAAGTCGAGAGACGGAAGGCTTCACCAAAGATTGATCCAGTCATATGAGAAAGTCAGGGGTCGAAAAAGGGGTCTATTTGTGGCGGCGGGCCAGCTCACGCTCCACTTCGCGATTATGGGCTTTTTTCTTCAAATCCTCGCGTCGGTCGCGCTGGTCCTTGCCCTTTCCTAAGCCCAGCATCACTTTTACGCGACCGCTTTTCCAGTAAAGCTTGAGCGGGACGAGGGTAGCCCCCTGCTGCTCAGTGGCGGCCTCCAGCCTGCGGATCTCTTTCTTATGCATTAGCAGACGTCGATTCCGCAATGGCACATGAAACTCATGACTGGCCTGCTCGAAAGGGCGAATGTCGCAGTTGTAAAGCCAGAGCTGACCGCGATCTACGCGGGCAAATGCCTCTGTGATGTTGATCTTTCCCTGGCGGATGGACTTCACCTCCGTCCCTTTCAGCTCGATACCCGCCTCAAAGGTCTCAGCGATGTGGTAATCGCGTCGTGCCTTTCGGTTGGTGGTGATATCGCTCATGAAGGAAATGGGATTGTCAGCATCTCGGCGATGCCAGCTGGTTTTCGGGCGCACACTCTAGCGTCGCCCCATCAAACTGCAAATGGAGATCCCCACGAGCTTTGCTCCGGTTTCTCTTGCGACGGCGACACCTTTCCGCGAGGCTGATTGGGATTCCTTTTATGAAGCTCAGCGCTATTCTTTTCGACTGTGACGGTCTCATCCTCGACACCGAGCGAGTCGTCTATCAGGCCTGGTGTGAAGACTACGCTCAGTTCGGAGTTGAGCTGCCGCTGGAAACCTACGTGCAGTGCGTGGGCAGCGGGTTCGGCGGCTTTGATCCGAAGCAATTCCTCGAGGCACAACTCGGCGAGAGCGTTGACTGGGCGCAGCTGGATCCGCCTCGTGATGCCCGTGCTCACGACTTGGCCGACCAGCTTCCCGCACTGCCCGGCGTCCGGGAGCTTATGGAAGAGGCGAAAGACAGCGGGCTAGCCGTCGCAGTCGCCTCCAGCTCTCCCCTATCGTGGGTAGGGCATCACGTGGAGCGTCTCGGACTCTCCGGCTTTGTCGACGCTATCCGCTGTGTCGATCATGTTGAAAAACCGAAGCCAGCACCTGATGTGTTTCTGGCAGCAGCCGCAGCTCTGGAGGTGCCGCCACAGCAGTGCCTGGTCCTTGAGGATTCACGGAATGGATTGATTGCAGCACAAGCAGCAGGATGTGCCTGCGCTGTTGTGCCGAATGACATCACGCGATTTCTTGACTTCAGCGAGGCTGATCAGATCCTATCGTCTTTAGCTGGTGTAACGTCCAAGACATTAGAGCAGCTCTCGCTAACTCGCTTCGCTTAACACTTACCAGACGGACTTGTGGCGCCTTTGAATATGGACGAACAGAAAGCAAATCGGACCAGAAGTGAGGTGACGAAAGTCTCAAAACTCCGTGTCGTTCTGGAGAGCTTCGCCATAGACAGTTTTGCTCGGGAGGCATCAAAATCTCCCGATAACCTGGAGCAGACCTTTGCGTCGCAATTTGCTCAACTTTCCGACAGCATGCTTATGATGAAGTCGGCGGTAGCGGGTTCAGACCGAAGCGCTTTCATCAAGGCTGATTACCTCCTGCACCAGGGTCTCGTAAAGCTTGCTGATTGCCCCTCGCTCCTATCCGTGTGGGAAACCGTGTGGCAGGAGCTGGCACCATTCCAATCCCGCACTCTTCAGGATTGCTGGCCAGACTTGAATTTTATCTATGATGAACATGACTTCCTCATCAACAGCCTGGTGAGCGGAGACTTCACCACAGCAAAAGCACGACTGCTCCTGCACCTCGACGCTGTGTGGTTGCAAATCCGGCAAGGTGAAAGCGAAGCGCCTGTGCGCACACGCCCAGAGCAACAACGCCCGATCGACCGAGCGATAGCCTACATCTCGGTCCACTATTCTCAGAAAATCATTCTTGCTGATCTAGCAAAAAACGTCGCTTTCTGCAGTGCAGGGACTCTGTCTCGGCAGTTTCGCACCTTTGAGGGAATGTCATTCCAGCAATATCTGCAAAATTTGCGGCTGGAGAAAGCGGTAGAGTTACTCTCTCAGACGAATCTGAGCGTCAACGCGGTCTCTAAGCAGGTTGGGTATAGCGATCCCTCTCGATTTGCTCATCATTTCACTAGGAAATTCGACGTGGGTCCATCCTACTACTCTCAAGCTACATAGAGACAGCCTCGAGCCCTGGTCACGCCCTACGACTCCATTCCCCTGTCGCATAGAGGCAGCAGCTATTGGCGCACATCAGGTGAGATGATCGATATAGCCCAGTTCGATAAGCTACATCGATCAAAAGCACGCTGAAAGTTCGGATGAGCTTTACCTTAGCGCCCTGATCCGTCGATTATGGTGAGCTATGGCAAAGCACAAAACTCCCCACGGCGTCATCGCACCACTGACAACCCCTTTCAAATCTGACGGCAGCATCTGCCTGACATCGCTCAAAACTCAGGTTCGCTTTCTCTGTGAAAATGGAGCCGATGCACTTGCTGTTGGCGGCTCTGCCGGTGAGGGCCACACCCTCTATCCAGACGAAGTCCGCGCGCTTGTCTCAACGGTAAAGGAGGAGATGACCGACGGCATGCCTCTCGTGGCCAGCGCCATCGTCGACTCGACACACCAGGCTCAGAAAGTCACAGCTGCAGTCGCAGACCTGGAAGTAGATGCGATCCAGATGACTCCTGTGCACTATCTTTTCAAGCCAGACCATGAAATGATGGTCGAGCACTTTCGCATCATCAGTGATGCTACAGACATCCCTCTCATCATCTACAACGTCATTCCCTGGTCCTATCTGTCGCCAGACGAGACCATAGATCTGATGGAGAAGGTGCCTGGCATCATGGGGATCAAACAGAGTGCTGGCGATCTCAAACTATTTGCCGATCTAATGCGCCGCGCGCCTGCTGGACGTCAGATCTACTCAGCGGTTGATGCACTCATGTATCCATCCTTCTGTCTCAAGACGCCGGGCATCATTGCGGCCACTCCAGCCGCCATTCCGCATGCAGTCGCGCTCCTCCGCGATAGCGTAGAGAAGGGAAATCATGAAGCCGCGTTAGAACTTCACGAAGTAATCCTCGACCTTTGGAATGCGATGGAAATCTACAACCTACCGGCATGTATCCGCTATGCTCAGGAACTCCAGGGAGTAGACGCAGGCGTCCCGCGGATGCCTATGAGGCCCGCTACCGAAGAGCAAAAGGTGCGGATCAAGCCAGCGCTGGAAGCCGTTCTGAAAACCGTGGAGAAACTCTCCTAGCCGATCGGCTTCATCCAGATTAGTAATGAAAGGACAACTCACTTCCATCATCGGGGCAGCTAAACCACCTGCGCTCCCATCGCTTGCTGAATTTCAGCAACTGCTTGAATCCTCGCCCACTTTCAAACAAGCTAGCGAGAATGACCTGGCACGCTCGACTCAGCTTGCAGCCGACGCTTTCAAAGCGTTTGTCATCGCACCCGCTAACTCGCGAGTCGGTTTCCTGCGAGGAATCGCTGATGCGTTAGAGGAACATGCCGAATATTTCGTCGCATGCATCCCTTTTGAGACAGCTTTGCCAGAGGCGCGTGTGCGCGGAGAGCTCGGGCGCACTGCGGGACAGCTCCGCATGTTTGCCGATCTGATCACGAACGAAGAATGGCGATCGCCTACGACCGTGGAGGCCTTGCCTGACCGCGCACCCCTCCCTCGCCCCGAACTCCGATCCATGCGGGTCGGGATCGGTCCCGTCGCCGTTTTCGGAGCCAGTAATTTCCCGCTAGCGTTTTCCGTAGCAGGCGGTGACACCGCTTCCGCCCTTGCTGCCGGCTGTCCTGTGATCGTTAAGGCGCATTCGGCCCACCCAGTCACCTCCTTTCTCACGGGAGCAATCATCGCTCATGTAGCGAATGAGCAGGGGCTTCCAGAGGGGATCTTCTCCATGCTCTATGATGAGGGCTATGAGATGGGGGCTCAACTTGTGAAGAATCCCCACGTAAAAGCGGTCGGGTTCACAGGCTCCC
Organism: Verrucomicrobiota bacterium; assembly: GCA_020627905.1. GTDB lineage: Bacteria > Verrucomicrobiota > Verrucomicrobiia > Verrucomicrobiales > DEV007 > Arctic95D-9. The sequence goes on along the minus strand of JAHDFZ010000104.1, from coordinate 1,739 downwards.
TGCGGGGCGGCACGGCTCTGATGGAAATCGCTCGCAGTCGCCCTGAGCCGATACCCGTATTCGCAGAGATGAGTAGCTCTAACCCGATCATCGCCTTCCCCTCGAAATGGCGTGATGATGATGCCGCATTTGCAGCGGGCCTCGCAGGGTCTATCACTCTTGGCAACGGACAATTCTGCACGAAACCCGCGTTGGTTTTCTTAATCGGCGCCACTCGCGAGACTGCAGATGCATTCTACTCAGTCTTTGATGAAGCCCTATCAGACGCTCAGCCCGGAACCATGCTTACGGAGACGATCGCACGCAGTTATCAGGCACAGACGGCGGAACGCGCAGAGATTGACGGAGTGGGCGCCCGTTTCTTCGGCGAAAAACCGTCGGGAGAGCGTGAGGTGCAGCCGTCCCGCTATACCTGCTCCAGCGAGGTCTTCCTCAATCATCTCAGCGAACTCTCCGAAGAAATCTTCGGCCCTACCACTCTATTTGTCGAGGTAGCAACCCCGAGTGAAGCAGCGACGATCCTATCCAACCTCAGCGGTCAGCTGACCGTGAACTTCTTTGCAGAAGAATCGGATCTGGTCGATGAAGCCGGGTCACAACTCCGAACCGAAGCCCTGCTGAAAGCGGGAAGAATCGTCTTCAATCAATACCCCACCGGAGTCGAAGTATGCGCAGCCATCGTCCACGGTGGGCCATTCCCGGCTACATCAGATGGAGTATCTACGTCAGTAGGCACCCTGGCGATTGATCGATTCTCTCGTCCAGTCTGCTGGCAGAATGCTCCGGAAAGCTGTCTCCCCGAAGCAGCTTCCGGTGGAGCCTAGCCCGACGATCCACCTCTCACCCCACTTCCAGAGCATGTCTTACGCCCCCCCCTTGACGATTCTCGCCCTTGCCTTCTTCGCCTGCGGAGTCTTTGCCCTCCTCAGACCGAACCTGAAACCGCTTGCCTTCCCGCTCCTAGTGATCGCATGCGGCCTAGGAGCGTTTGTCCACCCATCACTGTTCACGCAGTGGGGCACGTTCGAGCTGAGAAAGATCATCGGTCCTCTAGTGCAGGTCATCCTCCTCGGCATGGGCATGACACTCACCTGGGCAGACTGTCAGGGAGTATTGAAGCGGCCTGCTTCCGTATTGGCGGGAGCGGCCTGCCAATACACGGTCATGCCGGTATGTGCATTCATCCTTGTCGGGATATTCAATTTCCCTGCCGAGATTGCACTTGGTCTCATCCTTATCGGTTGCTGCCCCGGTGGGGTTTCGTCAAATGTGCTCGTCTATCTTGCGAAAGGAAACGTTGCGTTCTCCGTGGCTATGACGCTCGTGTCCACATTGCTTTCTCCTTTTCTGACACCACTACTGATCAAACTGCTGGCGGGTGAGCTCGTAACCATCCCCTTTCTCACGCAGTTCTGGCAGATTCAGAAACTGGTAATCATCCCGTTGATTCTCGGGTTTCTGATTCGCCGCTACCTACCTGGCGTAGCCGATGCGTTGACGAAGGTGGTTCCTACGATCGCCATGCTCTCGATCTGCGCCATTATCGGGATTACGATCGCTCTTTCGCGAGCAGACCTTGTCCAGATAGGCATGGGGCTGCTCATCGCAAGCCTCATCCACAACCTTTGTTTCACGCCGCTACTTTGTGTGATGTTCTGGCAACGGAATGTATTTATGTGGGTGATGCCGAGAGGGATATTGTGGCGGGTAATCGGGCTGGTATGATTACTTTATTAGCA
>JAHDFZ010000103.1:10231-12223 GCA_020627905.1 Verrucomicrobiota bacterium | reverse complement strand
AACGGTTGGGCAGGCCGGAGAAGTGGGCCTCAATCTCCTGCTCGTAGTCTTCCCCCAGCTTCTCTTTCACCTGCTGACGCTGCTCGGCGCGGTCGCGGTTAAACTTCCGCTCGAACTCCCCCCGATTCTCGAAGTATGCGAGCGTAGCCCGATAGAGCTGCTTCATCAGCGAGGCTTTCCAGTCGTTCCATGCCTCGTCATTAGTGCCGTTGGAGTCGACATAGGTGAAGAGGTAAAGAATCTTCATCCACGCCGGGTTTTTCACCGCGCTGGCGAAGTCAGCAATCGTCTGCGGATCGCTGATGTCTTTCGTCGTGGCTGTCCGCCAGAAGGTCAGGTGATGATCAACGAGGAACATGATGAGCTTCAGGCGATCGCCCCGATAGTGAAGACGCTTGCAGACCGCACTGGCGAGAATGGCGCTGGCATCTTCATGAACCCTGACGTTCTCCGCACGCCCCGTGTCATGCATGATGAGCGCTACGTAGAGAGCGACGGGATCTTCCAGATCCTGAAAAATCCGCCGGAAGAGCTGCGTCTTCGGGTCATCCGCCAGGAGGACTTTGTCCAGCTCATCGATGCAGCGCAGCGTATGCTCATCGGCAGAGTAGCGGTGAAAGAATTCGTGCTGCACAAGATCCGTCAGCTGACCAAATTCAGGAATGTAGCGACCGAGAAATCCATTGCGATGCATGCGGCGAAGGATGAGCGCTACCTGTCCGCGATTCTGGAGGATTTCCTCGAAGGTTTCGCGGTTCGCCCGGTTGCGCCGGAAGTTTCCATCGATACGTCCCCAGTTCTCCTTAAAGAGTTTGCGCACCTCAGGACTCGTGCGGAGGTGTCGACGCTGGGTGTGGAGAAAGAAACGCATCATGCGTTTCGGGTCCTCGGCGAAGATCTCGTCGTTCTCTGGATAGATCAGCCCCTTCTTCGAATAGAAGCCGTCGAAAACCTCCTGCTTATCTGAGCTCTGACGGGCGAGGAAGTTCAGCACCGGGAGCCGGGTCGTCTCCGAGCCAGCTACCTCCAATCGGAAACTCTGCATCAGCGAGGTTCCATGATTGAATAGATTTCTCGTGTGACGGTAGTAGTCACGCATGAAGGTCTCACTGCGTCGAATAATGGTTTTGCCAGGGTATTTGAGATTGGTGGCGATCAGTCCCTGCAGGCGCAGGGTCATGATGTCGCCCGCCTTACCCTTCTGGCTGTAGTGCAGCTCGGTGCGCACGCGCAGGAGGAAGTCATAAGCCTCCTCGATTTCGTCATGAGCGATCTGTGAGAGAATTTCCTCCTCGACGAGCGAGCTGAGGCTGCGGTTTTTCCGAAGCACCCAGATGACCCAGATAAGATTGTGATAGTCTCGCAGCCCCCCGCACCCTTCCTTCACGTTCGGCTCCTGCAGGTGGATGGTGCGACCGTGCTTCTCATGACGTTTGCGAATGTCCACTCCTCGCTCAGCGAGATAGTTTTTCTCACGGCCACGCAGACATTGCGTGAAGAAGGTTTCTTCAAACTCATCGAACAACTCCTGATCTCCCGCGATCAAACGGGCATCCAGCAGAGTTGTCTTTGTCTGGTGATCAGTATTGGCAAACTGACAGGCCTCTTTGATCGAGCGGACCGGATAACTGACACTGAACCCTAAATCAAAGAGCGTTGTTGCGAACTGATTTACTGCCGCCTTGAGCTCTGGCGAGATCTTGCGAGTGCTGTGGGGAACCATCAGCTGCAAGTCGATATCACTCCCCGGAGTCATCTCAGCACGCCCATATCCACCACAGGCGATGAGGGTGATCGGCGATACGCCCACCTTCCGTTTCACCTGCTGCTCATCGAGGACCGCCTCCAGCAGATCGCCTAGCAGCACATCCAGGGTAGCGGCGCGCACCCAGCCGATTTTGTGCCCCTCTCCTGCCGATTCATCGAGTTTTACTGCCCGGTGCATCGACTTGGCACGTGCCCACTCTTCCTTGAGAAAGGGCTTGTAGAGCT
>JAHDFZ010000103.1:0-10221 GCA_020627905.1 Verrucomicrobiota bacterium | reverse complement strand
CGGCGCGAGTTCTTTCAGAAAGGAGCACGTCAGATCGGGTCATAATCATCCCCTACCCCGTGAAATCGGGGATTTCCAACGCTTTTCTTTTCGTCAAATGCGAGTTCATTCCGCCCATGCCAACGCTACGAAACGGTCATCGTCCACGAACGAGTCTGCGGATCGCCGTGCTGGCGTTTCTGGCCGCGCTTGCCTCAGGGATGGCCATGGCGGACGACGACTCCGCAGCGAAGCGCATTGTCTACCTCCCCAGACCCGCCTACGAAGGAACCGGCCTCTCCGAGCCGATCGAGGGCGCTCAGAAGCTCCATTCTGTGCCCATGCGCGAATGGAAGTATGGCCTGCGTCCCATCGATCCGGAACTCTGGGAGAGTCGCTCACTCAAGCAGGAGAATGTCTGGGCAGAGACCGAAACACTGGCGGAACAGCTGCTTCTCGCCGCCGAGATGATCGAGCACCGAAACGAAAAAAAGGTTCTCACCCACCTGGAGCTGCGCTCCAAGGACCCGCTTTTCAGCTCTATCCTTTATGCGCCCAGCCTGCGCATGGAATTTGCCGATTATCTGGGAGATGAATTTTACCTGATCCCCATCGAGACGACGCGCTTCTACCTCGTCCCTGCACTCAGCCGCACGCTGGAGCGGGAGGGAGCCGATTTTGTAAAGGAGTTTCAGGATGCCGATGCCCCGCTGGCGTTGGAGGTGTTTCTGATCACGAAGGATGCACGGAGGGCGATTGGGGAGCTGCAGCAGTAAGCACAACTGAACTACCCAAAATTAGCCCCACCCCGCACAAAAAAAGGCGAAACATCTCTAAACGGAATCCTGCCTACCCATTAAGGTCCCTGTGCGATCCTTAAAACGCTACCTTCACGCCCGCATTGCCGCCGATGTAGTCATCATCTCCGCTCGAACCAAGACCGGTCCCTCCGATGATTTCCCCGTAGAGCTGAAGCGCTTCGCTAACGTTATAGCTTCCACCCACACCGAACTCGAATAGAAGGTCATCCGGATTCGGGTTCAGTGTCTGATTCCCATAGCGGAACTCTGTCCCATTATTCAATTCTGCAATCAGGCTGGTCGTTACCCAGATCGATGTTTTGCCATTGTCGGAGGTGTGACCTAGATCAAATCCTATACGTCCGGTCAACGCTGAGCCATCCGTAAGCGCGACAGTATTCCCTGAGACAACCTGGCTATCTGCACTTAGATGTGAATAACGCAACTGAACCTGAGGTGTGATCCAGTTCCTATCACCAAGCTCGAAGCGCTGACCCACTTCCGCAGATACCTGGAAGAGAGTCGAATCCATCCCAAAGCGAGAACCACCTGCAGCATAAGCATCAGACTCGAACCAGAAGTTTCTGATCTTCGCATCAGCGTAGAATCCTGTATCTCCCACCCAGACGAGTTCGGCTCCCAGACCCGCACCATCCGTTTCGCTACGCCCACGGAGGCTGACCATGTTCGATGTAGTTTGGGCTCGAGCGTAGTGCCCGGAGAGTCCGACCAGGAGAGTCCCTGAAGCATAGGATCCCACCCCAACATTCCCACCAAAATCGAACTCAGTTAACTCTGTATCGTGGAAGGCTCCCTGCGATGAGCCACGATTATCATTAAAACTGCCCTGATACTGGGCCCAGAGTTTCCCCGCCGCGGCGCGCTGTAATGCCTGCTCGTTTCCTACGATATCACCAAGACGCTGACGCAGAGACTTCATTCGCTCCATACTCGCAAGTTGACTGACAAGGCCCTCAGCCGTGATCGTCTCAGCAGTCGCCACAAATGCCAGCGGAGCTGCCGGAGGAACCACCGAAGGAGCCCCTGGATTCGCGGGAGGGATGGCTGGCGGCTCCTCCACATCGACGACGAGAAAGACGTCTCCACCCTGAACCTCAAGACTGTAGACAGCCCCTCCTGGGGCACCCGTAATTGCAAACTGCCCCCCAGTGATCGAATCAGTTGTGGAATTTACAAGGAGAACCTGCCCGTCAGCCCCAGGGGTTCCTGTGACCTGCACGTTCAGTGTCGTCGTCCCGCTCACTGCGCCGGCGATGATCACGGTGTCAGCTGCGGTTGTAGGTGAGCTGTAGTCAACGTCAATCGCGATCGTTCCAGCACCTCCAAAGGTTCCACCAATATTCAATACATCTCCAGCATTTCCCTCCTGCATAGAAATCGCTCCGTCGTTGTTGACGTTACCGGAAATCGAGAAGCTTCCTGATCCGCCACCGCTTTGAAGATTCACGAAGCTGTCTCCGTCATTAACCAGATTCCCATTTAGAGTGAAACTGTTGGACAGGATGTTCAAAGTAGACGCCCTCAGGTCGAGGCCTGTCGAAGGGTCTATTTCACCGACAGCAAGATCGCCTGTCGCGTTGAGTGTAGCCCCATTCTCTAAGATGAACGTCTCGAAATTTTGGATCAAGGACAGATCGGCTGGAGCAGCAGCAGTGCCGACACTGATGCCGTCTAGAGTCAGAACATCGGTGAATGTGTCGACTGTATTGAGATCATCACCCCCGTCCAGGGTCTGCGTGCCGTCGTAGGCAGCAGCACCTGAGATATTAACCAGGTCACTACCTCCCTGCCCAGCAAAACCGCCGGTAAGCGATCCACCAGTCCAGTTAAAGATATCATCACCATCGTCAGTCGTTGGACCACTTAGCTCATCGCCCGTGATTGTCCCCGTCATTGTGCCGCCCTGCAGATTAAAGGTATCGTTGCCTAGTCCCAAAACGGCACCACCGTTGATTGTCCCAAGGGTGGTTACAATCACGTTCCCGCCACCTAGAACAGTATCATCTGCGCCAGAAAAATTGCGATCTCCGTCGCGAATCGCGACATCGGTCCCACTCGCCGATATGGTAGATGACGCATCAATATCAATTGTTCCACCACCGACTCCAGCGGTATGAACAGCGAAACCGCCCTCTGGAGATGTCGACGTGGTGGCGCTACCTGTTGCCGTGATAGAGGCGCCGCCTGTAACGTTTACATCGTATGTCCCTGAGCCCATCAAAGCAACAATGCCAGAGGCATCAGTTCCGGAAGCAGAGTATGTCCCACCTGTCAGAGTCACAGTGGCATTGCCTGCTTGAGCAGAGTCGACCTCTGCCATCAAGGCATGAGCGGATGCACCAGACGTCGAAACCTGGCCCGAAGCGAGGACAGACGCGCTTCCGACTCCATTCACGCTCGACAGCACACCATGAGAATTGTCACCCGAAGTGTTGGCTATCGCAGCAGTCCCTAGCGTCACTGTTGAGGAACCTGCCCCATCAGAAAGCGCAAAGAGCCCCTCAGCACTACCCCCGCCAGTCATAAATGTTCCAGCCTGGGCGTCGATGACAGAATTGCCAGCTCCGCTGTTCCGAACAAATGCCGCCCTAGCTCCATCACCAGCGGTGTCGACAGTGAGGGCCGTAGCGACCGACGTGTTAATCAGAGAGGCCCCCGAAGCACCGGAGTTTGAGTGCGAAACGAAGACACCATGAGACGCGGCAGCTGACGTATCCAGGTCGCCGCCGGAAAGGTTTGCAACGGCATCGCCCTCGGCATTAATCCCCACTGTCACATAAACGGCGTAAGATGCATCTGCGGCTGACGCTGAAGTGGACGATGTGAAGATTCGCGCAGCTCCTGAAATATTCGCTGTCGCCGAAGCCGTCCCCGCAATACCGTTCGCAGAGTCATGCCGCACCCTGACGCCATAGGAGCCTACACCTCGTGTTTCTATCACTCCGCCGGAGACTGTTCCCGTAGCACTCGTGCCCTGGTTCGCAGATGACACAAAAACAGCAGTAGCGTTTTGGTTGACGGAGCTCATCAGGACAGAGCCCCCGGTCATCTCAACTCGCGCATCACCTGCACCAGGGCCCGAGGCACTCACGGTCGCCCTGAGGCCATAACCATTCGTGGCGTTTTGCACTTCAATGGATCCCGCGTGAAGTTCTGTGGTTGCGTTCCCGCTAGAGGCTCCAAAAAGGGAAGCCTGAAGCCCCCCTGCACCACCTGTCCCTGCGACAGTTATTACCCCGCCCGATGTAGCATCTGCGTTTACCCCCATGGTAGCTACGGTATCCCCGGTAAATCCGGCAACGCGACTGTATACAGCACGAACCCCCGCATTCGAGATATTGATTGTGTCAAAACGCTCAAGATTCACGGTTTGATTAGAATTGCTATTCGCATTCAGATAAATCGTCCCATTGCCCGTCACCGTTCCGTCTGAGATTGTCACAGCCGCATTATCACTCGTCAGCTCGAATCCGCCGTTTGTAGGATTGTATTGAATACCGTTCGGGTAATTGGTGACTGCATTTGTGCCGTCAATGACGCCGCTATCCTGGCCTGCATTATCCGGAGGAGCTTGTGCAAAACTACACGGAGAAAATGCGAGAATCACCCCAGAGAGAGAACAAACGGCGGCAAACCGGAATTCAAGGCTCTGTTTCTTCTTTGGGGAGACCGGGAAAAGTCTCGAAATATTGTTCAACATTTTCATATGCACATCTATATAGTAGCTTACCCGCAAATCGTATACACCTGTATGCTTTTATGCAACCGGAAATATCTGAATTGATCACTGCTGCAGTTAGGGCTCGAATGCCTAGCCTGCTGGGATGCTTCAAACCCGAAAAAGTGCCCTTAAGAACACTCCCTTTGAACTGCCCCCCTCAAAGCAAAAGGGAATGGAGACTGCAAAACGAACGCATCTCGGCGCAGGACCGCGCATGTGGTAACTGCCAGCGTCTCCCGCAAATCACAATCACCTCATCCTCTCTCTCCAAGAGAAGCTAATCCTTCCGCGCTTCTGTTATGAAAGGCGGTCGCAGATAAATCGGCTCCAGAGCACCGCCTTGATCCATGCCACCCCGGCTCTGATGGACCAGCGCCGATGCTTTCGGCGAGGCGAGATGCAGGCCCTCGATCGCAGAGCACACTGGGTGTTCTGCCGTAAGGCAGGCGATGTCCAGATCCTGCCACTCTTTCAGTTTTTCCAAAGCCTGGTCTTTCGGCAGGAGGAGCGTGTCCATGGTGAGCTTACCGTCTCTCACCTCGCTCAGAGCATATGTTCCGCGGCGGGCATCACTGACAACGACGTAATGGCTGACTTCGCTGCCGTAGGCAAGTAGGGAGTTCACCCCGGCCTTTTCACAATCGAGAGCTAATGCCAGGCCATTCGCGACAGCGATCCCCACTCGCACGCCGCTGTAACTCCCTGGACCGAGCCCGACGACGATTTTCGATATCTCATCCCGATGAGAATTGATCACCTCCTGCAGAGGATGAAAGATCACTGCATTATGCGCACGCCTGGTTTCGAAGGAATCCTCCCAGACCAGCTGGGATTTCTGTTCGTCCCACAATGCCAGAGATGCTGTCGGGGTAGATGTCTCGATCGCTAGAATCATGGCGCAGCAATTTCGTGAACTTCATGTGCTCCCGAATCTGCAATGCTCAAGCGCAACCAGCGAGTTTCTGCCGGGCATGCTTCGGGGAATTTATCTGCCCATTCAACGATGACGACCGCTGGCTCACCCAGTAGCTCGTGCCATCCGATAGCGGCAAGCTCATCTGGGCTTTCCAATCGGTAGAAGTCGAGGTGAAAAAGCGGGAGCCGCCCACTGCCTAGCTCATGCACAAGGCTGAAGGTCGGGCTGGAGATCGAATCGCTGATTCCGATGGCTCGGGCAATTCCTTTCGTAAAATGGGTTTTGCCCGCCCCGAGATCGCCGACGAGGGCAATGCAGGAGTATGCTTCGAGGCTCTGGCCGAAGCGCTCACCAGCTGCGATCATCTCGTCCGGTGATTGAGTGGATGCGAAAAGCTTACTCTCAGTCATAACTCAAGTTCTTCCTGAATTGGCAAAGTGTTCGAAGCCTCCTGCCATCGATACGGGCGTCTCCCCGTCATTGGAAATGATGGCTCCTACCCTGGTGAGGGGAATCTGCGGGAAGACATCGTTCCATTGTTCGGCAAGGCTTGGCTCCGCCGCTGCTGGCGCAGTGAACAGGAGCTCGTAGTCTTCTCCATCGGCCAGGGCTCGCTGAACGGATGCGCCCTCACGCAGGGGAAGGGATGCCTCGTCCACGGTGTAAGCCACCCCACTGGCAGCCGCGAGGCGCGGCAGGTCCTGCCCCAAGCCGTCGCTCAAGTCCATCATGGCTGTTGGCCGGATGTCTGGCGGCAGCTGGCTCAGCCACGCCGCTTCCTGTAGGCGAGGCTGAAAGGAAAGGTGCCAGCCGGTCTCGAATGAATTCCCCAGGTCACCCGTTACCCAGACACCATCGCCGGGCTGAGCACCTGATCTGAGGAAGGCCTGCTCCCCGATCAAGCGCCCGGTCCCGGAGATCGATATCGCCAGGCCGTTCGGTGAAGGAAGCGAGCTGGTCTCGCCTCCTACAATGTAAGCGCCCCCAACGTGAGCAGCGGCGAGCGCTCCCTGATACATGGCTAGAATCCGATCAACCGACACGTCTCTCCCAACAAGGATAGTCATGAGCAGTGACTGCGGGGCTCCCCCCATCGCTGCAAAATCACTCAGAACGCGATTTACGGCCTTTCGCCCGATCAGCTCTGGTTCTGTGTCAGGGAGGAAGTGGACATCCTGGACGATGCAGTCGGTCTTGTGCAGCTGTTGCGCAGTTTTGGCCATTGGCAGGACCGCGCAGTCATCGCCCAGGTGGATGGTCGGCGGAGCTGGTTTCCCCTGCTCCTGCTCGATGAGGCGCCTGATGGCAGCGACAAGCCGGTCTTCCCCCCAGTCAGCTACCGTATCTCCCGCCATGCCTTTTGATGAAAGACTATTCCACAGATGCCGCAGCGGCATCCTCTACCCAACCGCAGAGCACGTGCCCGGCGATGATGTGGCACTCCTGAATGCGGGCTGTCACAGAGGAGGGAACGGTCAGCTGATACTCGGAATGCTCCCCGCATAGGGCGGCATCGGCACCGGTGAAGGCGATGCGGGTGACACCCTGCCCCCCTGCCTGAGCGAGGGCACGCACGACATTCGCACTGGTGCCGGATGTGCTGATGCCGACCACGACATCTCCCGGCACACAGAGGGCCTCTACCTGGCGAGCGAAGACTTCTTCATATCCGAAATCATTCGCACAGGCCGTGAGAATGGAGCTGTCTGTGGTGAAGGCAATCGATGGCAGCCCCTGACGATTTTTCACGAAGCGAACGACCAGCTCAGCGGCCAGATGCTGGGCATCTGCCGCACTGCCGCCGTTGCCGAAAAAACAAATTTTGTTGCCTTTGGCAAGCGCATCCCGCCAGACCTGAGCCAGCTGCTCGAGCTGCCCGGTGCATTGCTGACGAAAGTCCTGGACAACACGTTCATGCTCATCGAGAGCCGCCGTCAGGCAGGTTTCAAAGGATTGATTCATTGATTTCGGGGGGAGAGATTTATTGGCTTTGATCGGCCAGGAGGGCCCGCATCAGTTCTTCTTTTTCGATAGGGACCGTCCCCAGCTTTTCCACCACGAGACTGCTGGCGCGATTGGCCAGCTGGGCAGCATCTACCGGACTTTCACCGGCGGCGATAGCGGCGGTATACACCGCGATCACTGTGTCTCCCGCTCCGGAAACATCAAAAACCTCACGGGCGTAGGCGGGGATGTGAAACGGAGGCTGGCTCCGCTGGAACATCATCATTCCCTGTTCACCGAGAGTCAGAAGCACATGCTGGCAGCCCCAGCGTTCCAGGAGGATCTCGCCGACTTCGAGCAATGGACCGTCCGCCATGGGGTCCAGCCCTTCATCACGATGACGATCGGCGACACCGGCGCAGTCAAAGGCCTCAGAGCGATTCGGTTTCATCGTGGTAACCCCGCTCCAGGGAATGGGATTCGAGGGCTTCGGATCGACGGTGATCGGTCCTTGAAATTCTGCGACTGTTTCTTTCAGGCGTTCGTAAAAGGCGGGCGAGAGCAGGCCTTTTCCATAATCCTCGATAATAATGCCGTTCAGATGAGGGAGCGCGGATTGCACTTTTGACAAGAGGGCGGAGGCGACATCTTCCGACAGCTCATACCACTTCTCCCGATCAATGCGGACCACCTGCTGCTGGCGGGCGATCACTCGGGTCTTGGAGATCGTGGTGAAATCCGGGATGCGGCAGCACAGGTCCATGCCGATGGCGTGCTCGGCCAGCGTCTCCTCAAGCAGCGTGCCGTTGGCATCTTCGCCATAGACTCCTGCGAGCTCGACCTCGCCAATGAGGGCCGCCAGATTTCGAGCCACATTGGCCGCTCCGCCGGGATAACGCGACTCCCGCTGGACCTCGACGACCGGCACCGGAGCCTCGGGGCTGATCCGATTCACCCCACCCCAGATAAACCAGTCGAGCATGACATCACCGATGACCAGCACCCGCTGCTGCGCAAGTCTGGAGAAAAGATCATCTATACGGGGGGAGGGATCCATGGAGACAGAAAGTAGAGAAAAGCCCTCGTAACGCAAGAGCAGAGAAGCCGTAGGCGGCGAAAGCAGGGGAAGAACGATCTTGCAGAGCTTTCGATTTCCCCTTACGGATTTTCACCGACACTCCCATGGCAGCATCCACGAATTTCTACGCATTCTTCGGCTCTGATGAGGCGCAGGTGAAAGAGGCTGCCCTGCGCAAAGTCCGCCAGCTCGCACCGCCGGATGATGAGTTCGGACTGGAAGTGGTGGCCGGCCAGGCTGATAACTCCGATCACGCTGTCCAGATCATGTCGCAGACACAGGAGGCGATCGCGACGCTCCCTTTTTTCGGCGGGCAGAAGGTGGTGTGGCTGCAGGGAGCGAATTTCTTCGCAGACAACATAACCGGGCGTTCACAGACAACGCTGGATGCCGTGGAGGGACTAGTTGCGACCTTCGAGCAAGGCATCCCGCCCGACGTAGTTTTTGTGCTCAGCGCGAGTGAGGTGGATAAGAGACGGAGCTTTTACAAGAAAGTCTCCAAACTGGCGACGGTGGAAGCCTTCGACAAAATCGACGTGTCGAAAAGCGGCTGGGAGGACAAGGCGATCCTGCTCGCGGGAAAGATCGCCAAGGAGATCAATGCGTCCTTTGAACCAGCCGCCCTCGAGAAACTGGTCCTGCTGGTAGGAGCTGATACCCGCCTGCTGAAGAGTGAAATCGAAAAGGTCTCCCTCTTCGCTCCTGATCGCTCCATCACCGAGGCTGATGTCGAGCAACTGGTCTCCTCCAGCCATGCAGGGATCATCTTTGAGATCGGAGACGCCATCGCCCGCAAACAGCTGACCCGCGCTCTGGCGCTCATCGACCAGCAGCTGAATCGCGGAGAAAGCGCTGTGGGCATCCTCCTGGCGGCAATCATCCCCAAGATCCGGGGCATGCTCCATGCGCGCGACCTCGTCGAGCGCCACAAACTGCGTGCCGGCCGCAATTACAAGGCTTTCGAGGCGGCTCTTCAGGGGCTGCCCGATAGCGAGACGGCTCATCTGCCAAGAAAGAAAGACGGGAATATCTCAGCCTATCCGATCTTCCTGGCCGCTCAATCCGTCGAGCGCTTTACGGCGAAGGAACTGGCAGGAGCCCTGGAGTCTTGCCTGGAGGCAAACCGCCGACTGGTCACCTCGTCTCTCGATGAAAAAGTCGTCCTCCAGCAGCTGGTGACGCGCATCCTCACGGGCAGATAGGCTGGCAGCATAAGCAACCGCATGAAAACGATCCTCATCGCGCTGTCTATCGGATGTCTCGCCGGTGTTTTGGCGGGCCTCTGTGGGGTGGGCGGAGGAATCGTCATGGTGCCGGCCTTTACCTTCCTGCTGGGAATGGATCAGAAGGCGGCAGTCGCGACCAGTATGGCTGTCATCGCCCCGACCGCGTTACTGGCGATTTCGAAGTTTGCCGGAGCGGGGCTCGTGCACTGGCAGATCGCGGTGCCTGTGATGATCGGATCGATCCTTACCACTTATTTCGCCACGGACTGGCTGAAAGACCTCTCAAATCAGACGCTGACGAAAATTTTCGCCATCGCCATGATCAGCATTGGAGTGCTCATGCTGTTCCGGAAAGATGGTTAGGAATCGCCGCCTTGATTCCTCCGAACCCAGACGCTCTGGGCCATCCCGCAGAGAAAGAGTGTGACGACCAGGAAGGTCCCGCCGTAGGAAATGAACGGTAAAGGGATACCGGTGATCGGCGTGATAAGGAGGTTCATACCGATATTCTGAAACATGTGGGCGAAGAGCAGCCC
>JAHDFZ010000102.1 GCA_020627905.1 Verrucomicrobiota bacterium | reverse complement strand
GGAGCACAGACTGACGCAAGGGAGCATTCTTTCCAAGCCATTCTGGCTCGCCAGCCGTCCTGCGACGACCTCTGCCGAAGGCCTTCGCGCAAAACTGGCGCAGCATTTTTCGAATTCCTCTTTTCCGCAGCTCACATCCTGGCAGACAGATTCTAGGGCGGATGAATGTTTACGCCTGTTTGTTGTCGCCGATGCATGGCCTCAGGAGGGCTGAGGAGTCGCAGCCTTCTCCTGGGCGCCCAGGGCTTGTTGCGCGCGCGGCGTCAGGGCTTTCGCGTGAAGGTGAACTTCCAACTCACTTCGTCGCCTCTAGGCGCGCCTTCGTTGATTTGAGCTCATCGCGGTCAGGCCATGACTTGACGAACATTCATCTTCCCCTTTTCTTTTATCCTTGAACCAGAACCTCCACCTAGTTGCCTGCTTTATGGCGCTTTTGTTCATCGGGGCTCCCGATGTCGCGAAAAGTCAGGACGAAGCAGGCTCCCCCGACGTCGTCAGAGCGTTTGTGACAGTTGATTCAGTATCGCTGCGCTGGGAATCTATGATTCGCGTGGAACGCTTGGCTGCGGATGAGTTTCCAGAATGGGATCAACGAGGCAGCCTTAGCGATTCAGAGAGAACGCGGCTCGCCAACGAGATCAAAAGCCGTCTCTCTGATGCATTTCTTACGAAAACACAGCTCTCCGTCTCTGGTCCGGAGGGAGAAGATGGCGCTCTCTCATTTGCTGACGGAAGCCTTTCGGCGCGCTGGGTGAGTCTGGATCCAGCTCTCGGCTACGTCCCGATCGAGGGAGATCCCCTGCTTGCTGATCCTCCGCCCTTACTTGGAATCAGCATCACGGCTGAGCGATCGCATGTTGATTCTCTCGAAGTGACGTGGGCCTGGTTCCCGAGCAACCAGCAGCGAGTCATCATCGAGCTGAGCGCTGAAGACTTTCAGGCCTCACGCATCGTAAATTCTGACACACAGTCCGTTTCATTCACCAATCTACCGCCCCTCTCTCTCACCCCCTTGTCGCCCCCCTCACGCGTCACCTACAAGGAAACATTTCTCTCAAAGTTCCAGCTCGCCCTCCTAACCGCTTGCCTCATCTGCTTGCTACTGGGCTTTATAACTGTGGCTAAGCAACGGATCGTGAGAGGCCTGATCGTCATTGCCATCGGTCTCGCATTTGGATTGAGCTTTCGCCTGGCGAAAGACGAAGGTGAGCCGTTACCGCCCGCCCAGCTGGATGAAACCGTTTATGCAAACTTGAGGAACATCTATCGTGCCTTCGAGTTTCGTAGACCGGCCGGCATCTACGACGCCCTGGCAGAAGCAGCAGAAGGACCAATACTGGAGCGCCTCTTTCTGGAGTTTGAGAGTTCACTAAGGGCGGCATCGAACGGTGGACCACGCATCCGCATCCTTGACGTCGATCTGCGCAGAGCTGATTTGCTGGACACGGACGACTCTCGTCTTCGAGTATCTGCGGACTGGATCACGGTTGGCTCGGTCACTCACTGGGGACACGAGCACACTCGAAGCAATCGATACCAGGCGCAGCTAGAATACGCTGAGGAATCGGGCGTGTGGAAACTTGCTGATTTCATGGTGGAGGAGGAAAAGAGGCTTTTCCAGAAAGCCACACGTCGCCAATTAACCGAGAGCCCTGACACTCCTTAGTCGATAATGGAATCGGCAGAATCCCCAACAGCTACTCCTGCGGTCAGGATCGAGGACCTGACCTTTTCTTATGGTGAGGCGCGGTTCCGACTAGCAATCCCAGACCTCTCCTTGGACAAATCCTCTCAAGTCGCTGTGATCGGTCCCAGCGGCTCTGGTAAATCGACCCTGTTCGATCTTCTCATGGGGCTTCAGCCGAACTTCGGCGGAACAATTCGCATCCTCGGCGAAGATCTCTACGGCAGGCGGGAAAGCGCCCGGTCATCGTGGCGCCTCGAGAACATCGGTTTCATCCCTCAGAATTTTGCTCTTCTGGATTACCTGACTGTCAGGGAGCAAGTTCTCATGCCGGGGAAATTTCTACGCGGCAGAGACCTGACAAAAACCGAACAGAAAGCAGACTCTCTGTTAGAGCGCTCGGGACTTGTAGAGATGGCATCCTCCTACCAGGATTCTCTGTCTCAGGGAGAGCGTCAAAGAGTCGCCATTTGCCGAGGTTTGGCTCATGCGCCCAGATTAATCCTTGCCGACGAGCCGACGGGAAATCTGGATCCTGAGACGCAGAGAAACATCACGTCCATGCTCATCGACGAGTCACGACGCCTCGCCGCGACTCTGCTGATGATCACTCACGATCACTCACTACTGAGCGAGTTCGATCAGGTGATCGATGTCAGCAAATGGTCTGGAAAGGGGGATGCATGAATCTCTCCGCAGTCGCCTTTCTGGGTATCCGCCACCTCAAAAAACACCGCTTCAAGACGGCTTTACTGACCCTGGCACTCGGACTGGTTTTTTTCCTCCCCTTTGCGCTCCGCTCTTCCCTCTCCTTCTTAGAAACACAGCTGAAATCGCGGGCTGCCTTGACACCGCTGCTCATTGGCGCGGCTGGTAGCGAACTGGAGCTGGCCTTCGCTGGGCTATATTTTTCGGCGGCAGACCTTCCGCTGACCCGCTATGGCGCCATCGATGGGATGGATGCTACCTCTAGGGCGACCATCCTCCCCACTCTCAGTTGTTTTGAGGCACAGGGACACCCCATCGTCGGCACGACGCTGAACTATCTGAAACACCGAGGTATCGACCTTGATGCGGGGCGGTCCTTTGCTCTGCTGGGCGAATGCGTGCTGGGAGCTCAGGTGGCTGAAGAGACAGGCCTCGGAGTGGGCGACAGTCTGTTCTCATCACCCGAGACCCTGTTCGACCTGACGGGAGTCTACCCGCTCAAGATGCACATCGTCGGCGTCCTGGAGAAAACAGGTGAGGCTGATGATCGAGCTATTTTCACGGACTTGAAAACGACCTGGATCATCGCCGGGCTCGGTCACGGTCATGTAGAGGCCTCCAGCACCGAGGCATCGGCCAGACTGTCGGCACCGGAAGGCGATGAGGGCTCGATTCAGCTCAACGCCTCCGTGCAGGAGTATCAGGAAATCACCCCTGAGACGGCAGCCAGTTTTCACTTTCATGGAGATAAACGGGACTATCCGATTTCCGCCTTTCTCCTTTTCCCGAAAGATGCACGGGAGAGAGCACTCACTCGGGCCGAAATAGCGAAAGATCCCAGCCTGCAGACGATCGTCCCAGCCGAAGTGATGAGCACATTTTTCGCTACCGTTTTCCAGCTGGAAAGGTTTTTCCTCCTGATCTTCTCCGCCCTCGCGGTCATCATGCTGATGCTCGCCCTGCTAATTTTTCGCCTGTCCCTTCAGGCTCGTCGAGATGAGTTCGCCAACCTGGCTCTGATCGGTGTCTCGAAAGAAGATCGCATCGGTCTAACGCTTTTCGAAGGTCTTGTGGTCGTGCTATCCGGTGCGCTGATTGCCGCCGTTTGCTTAGGCATTCTTCAGGCGGCCCTACCGCTGATCCTCAGGGCTCTACTGTGAGATCCCCTTGAGAGATTCTTACAGGATTTGCCTCCAAAGCGCGATCGTCGTCGCAGAAATGCGATAATGCTTAAGCTCTCTTAACTAAGAAGATGCAGGAAGTGTTTGGCATCTCTCAGCTTTCCTCTTACGGTGCACCGCGAATGAGTCGTGAATCTGCGATCCCGCAGAGTTGAGGAGAAAAGCCTTATAATTTCCATAAAGCCCTATGAAATTGCGCCGTTTGATCGTCAGTCTTGGAGTTCTGATCGTTTCTCTTTTAGCGGTCGATGCCCTACTCAAGCTGAACTCGAATGCGATGGAGAGTTTCGGGATGGGAGTCAGTCGTCAGGCGAGTGCTGAAAGCATGGCCGCCGTTTTTCTGCTCGGTCTCGTTTTTGGACTAGTGGGAGGCATCGTTGGATTTTTCTTTTACCTCGCCCATCGCGAGAAGAACCTGTCTTCTGATGAGGTGGCTGTTGAGCAATTGATCGCGGAGGTAGCACTGCGCGAGTCTCTGGAGCAGGAGATGGATAAGGCCTTCGAGGAGGATACCGAAACTCTCGGCGAAAAGTCGGAATCCAAGGACAAGTCCGAGCCCTGGGAGCGCTCGTCTGACTGGTGGAAGGATGCAAATTCCTGAAGCGTTATCGCGGCGAAACAGGGGTTTCCAAAAATCTTCATTCCTGCTACGATCGTTGAGCGGGGCGCCAACAGCGTCAGCTATTCGATCTATTTCTGACCTTTTCACCCCATGGATTTCACCCACACTGCGCCGATTCAGCCTCTGAACCAGAGCGCTCGAATTGAGCCGGCCTCGCTGGAGGATCTGGAGGAACTCATTGATCTGACTTTCGCCCTTTTTGAGCTGGAGGCAGACTTCGAGCCGGATCGCCAGAAGCAGGAGGAAGGTTTGCGCTGCATCCTCGAGCAGCCGGGGCGAGGTCGCGTTTTCGTCATTCGCACGGATTACGCCATTATCGGTATGGTGAACGTTCAGTTCACGATCAGCACGGCAATGGGTGGTTTCGTCATCCTACTGGAGGATGCCATCATTCATCCCGACTTCCGCCGTCAGGGCTATGGCAGCCGACTACTGGAGTATGTCATCGCATTTGCGAAGAGGAAAAATTTCAAAAGGATTACGCTGCTGACGGACAAGATCAGCGAGGAGTCACAGAGCTTTTTCGAGCACTTCGGCTTCCAGCACTCTCACATGATCCCGATGCGCCTGCCGATCACGGCGGACTCGTGAATCCTATCGGCCCATTGATCATATCACTGCGCAGATGCCCCGTCTCGTAGATGCGCACATCCACCTGCAGGATCCACGACTGTTAGGGCGAGAAGACTACTCGGCGCGCCTTGATCTAGCCAGACGGAACGGTGTCACGGACTGGGTGTGCAATGGCACCTCGCCAGCGGATTGGCCAGATGTCGAAGAGCTATCGACGGAGGTGCCGGGAATACATCCCTCTTTCGGCCTTCACCCGTGGCAGATTCCGCAACAGACTGAAGCTGATGCGGAGGCTGCCCTGCGAGAGCTGGATGCCCTGCTGCAAGACACCCCGGCGGCGGGAGTCGGCGAGATCGGCCTCGACAAATGGATCCGAGATCCTCAGTTGGAGCGCCAGAAAGTTGCCTTCCGCGCTCAGCTAGCCCTCGCTGACAAGCATAAGCGCTCGCTGACCATCCACTGCCTGCAGGCTTGGGGGCATTTGCTAGAGATCCTTAAAGACAATCCGCCTTCCACGCCCTTTCTTCTCCATTCCTTCGGTGGCCCGGAAGAACTGATCCCTGATTTCGTTGAACTTGGTGCCTATTTTTCCCTCTCCCCTTATTTCTTCCACGAAAGGAAGGCTCGGCAACTTCAAGCCTTTCGCAACATTCCACTCTCACGCTGCCTGCTGGAGACAGACGCCCCCGACATGGCACCGCCGCTCAGCTGGGGCTGCAACTTGTTTGACGCAGAACAACGAAGCCAGCCGCTTCAGGGCCCCGAGACTCTCCCTCAACTCTTTACCCGGGCATGCGACCTCTGGGACATCTCAGAAGAAGGGCTTGAAGAGAGACTGAGGGAGAATTTCCGTAACTGGTGGATCCATAGCGACTCGGCAGACTAGGAGACCGCTGAGAAACTAGGTGAGCGATGGCTGCTGTCCTGGTTTCGGCTGGCAAGGCGCGAGGAGCGATGGTAGCCATAGCTACCTGAGCGACGAGGAACGCCGCCAGACGGAATCAGGGCTGCAGCCCGAAGGGTGAGGGCAGTCACTACGCTCTCAATTGTGTCACAATCGTAAGTGATACCGTCTCTCACCATCGTTTGCATAGCTTCTCAGCGGTCTCCTAGATCCTCCGAACGGGGATGTTCTGCGAAGCCAGATAATCCTTCACGTCCGCGACCGTGTAGTCACCGAAGTGGAAAATGCTGGCAGCGAGAACCGCGTCTGCCTTACCCTCATCAAGGACGTCGGTAAGATGGGCCAGCTCGCCGGCTCCTCCACTGGCGATCACGGGTATTGAGACGTTCGAGCTGACAGCAGCTGTCAGCTCCAGATCGTAGCCAGCTTTCGTCCCATCCGCGTCCATGCTGGTGAGGAGGATCTCTCCTGCACCGCGATCCGCCACCTCGCGAGCCCATTCGATGGCATCGCGGCCGATGGGGGTTCGTCCACCGTGCGTGTAAACTTCCCATCCATTGCCATCCGGACGGCGTTTTGCATCGATGGCGACGACGATGCACTGCGCTCCGAAAGCCTTAGCCCCTTCAGATACCAGCTCTGGTCGCTGAGTGGCGGCAGTATTCACCCCAACCTTGTCGGCGCCAGCGCGCAGCATGACATGCATGTCTTTGACCTCCCGTATCCCTCCACCGACCGTCACCGGCATGAAGCATCTCTCCGCTGTCCGCTCCACCACATCTACCATCGTGCCGCGCCCGTCCGATGAGGCCGTGATATCGAGGAAGACCAGCTCATCAGCGCCCTGCCGGTCATACTCGACAGCGCACTCCACCGGGTCGCCGGCATCCCGCAGGTCAACAAAATTGGTGCCTTTGACGACTCGACCATCGGTCACATCGAGGCAGGGGATGATTCGCTTAGTTAACATGCCATGAGCCTAGCAGCCATTGTTCCTTTAGGAAGCAGAGAAAGCCTACTTTTTTCGCAAAATGGAGAGAAGGAAAGCATGAAACCGCAGCCGTCTTGAACCACTTTTGTCTAAGTTGAATTCATGGGTTGAAAAAGCAGCCTTTCACCGCTTGTATACTCCCTCTCGTTCATGCCGAAAAAGACAACGCCTACCCCGAAAAAGCCATCAGAAGGGCTCGACCTCAGTTTCGAAGAGGCGAGTAACGAATTGGAGAACCTCGTGGCGAAGGTCGAGTCTGAACGAAGCGACCTTGAAACTCTCGTCGAGAATTTTGATCGCGGGATGGCTCTTTACGATCACTGCAACCGCTTGCTAGAGGATGCAACGGAGCGTATCACCATCATACGCGAGCGACGTAACCATGACCAAACTGCGTCTAACAACGTTGAGACATCGCTCGACAAATCCGGAGATTCAGACGACTTTACCGAAAATGGAGAATTATTCTAACTTCCCTGAAATTGCGACAGAGGATCTGCCGAAAGTCGACAACGGAGAGGCTCTGAAGAGTCTGCCCATTGAGGACCTGCCTAAACTGGCGGAGCGCATACGGCGCACGCTGATCGGATCTCTGGCAAAAACCGGAGGACACCTCGGTCCCAACTTGGGGGTGGTCGAACTCTCCATCGCTCTGCATCGCGTCTTCTCCACACCGAAAGACAAGTTTGTCTTTGATGTCAGCCATCAGGGCTATGTCCACAAGATGCTCACCGGACGCTGGGACGAAATCCACACCATCCGTCAGTATGAGGGCCTAAACGGCTTCCTCCTGCGCACGGAGAGCGAGCATGATTGCTATGGAGCCGGACATGCAGGCACCGCCGTTTCAGCTGCTCTGGGTATGGCAGCTGCTCGCGATCTAGCGGGCTCCGACGAACACGTGGTAGCCGTCGCAGGAGACGCTGCCTTCACCTGCGGCCCAACATTCGAGGCTCTCAACAACATCGCCACTACCACCAAGAAGTTCATCCTTGTCCTAAACGACAACGAATGGTCGATCGACCGAAACGTAGGGGCGATCGCCAAGTATTTTCACGCGCTGCAGACCAGCTCCACCTATTCCCACCTCCACGAAAAAGCAGCTGACTTCATCGAAAAACTAGTCGGCAAAGGTGCCCGTAACATCGCACAGAAGGTCGAGACCGGAGCGAAGAATCTTCTTTTCCCCAACTCGCTCTTTGAGAAGTTCGGCATGCACTACTACGGGCCTATCGATGGGCACGATACCGAACTCCTCGTTAAGACCTTTGATTTCCTGAAGGAACAGGATGAGCCGGTCGTTCTGCATATCATCACTGAAAAGGGCCGTGGCTACGAGCCGGCGAAAGCCAATCCGATGAAGTTCCACGGTCTCGGTCCCTATAAGAGCCAGACCGGAGAGACGCCATCCTCAGACCTGCCGACCTACTCTCAGATTTACGGAACCGAGCTGGGCAAAATCGCCCTCCAGGATGAAAAAATCACCGCTATCACAGCCGCGATGCCAAGCGGCACCGGCTTAGTCGAGTTTCAAAAGCAAGTCCCTGATCGCTACTACGACGTGGGTATCGCCGAGGAGCATGCTGCCCTCTTCGCCTGCGGCATGGCGGAGAAGGGGCTGCGACCATTTCTGACGATCTACTCGACCTTTTTCCAGCGGGCCTACGACATGGCAGTCCATGACATGGGCATCCAGCGCCTGCCTGTGCGCCTCTGTATGGATCGTGCCGGCCTGAGCGGTGATGACGGCCCCACCCACCATGGCCTCTTCGACATTGGCTATATGCGGCACATCCCGAACTGGGTGCTCATGCAGGCGAAAGACGAGGAAGAGTTTGCCGATATGCTCTACACGATGTCGACCTTCGACGAGGGTCCGATCGCCATTCGTTACCCTCGTGGAGCTGGCACTGGCGCGACTCCAAAGGCAACCCCTGAGGCCATCGAAATCGGAAAGTTTGAAGTGGTAGAAGATGGCGACGACGTCGCGATCATTGGATTGGGGAATATGTTCGAGATGGGAGAAAGCGTCGCCGAACAGCTTCGCGCTCAGGGCCTGTCAGTGGCTGTCATCAATCCGCGCTTCATCAAACCTCTCGATATCCTATGCCTCGAGAAATACGCCAAGCGCTGCAAGGTTATCCTGACTCTCGAAGATCACGTCCTCCACAACGGCTTCGGAGCAGCGATCATCGAGCATCTCCATGATGTCGGTCTCAACACCCCCGTGCAGCGCATCGGATGGCCTGACGAGTTCATCGAGCATGGCAAGCCTGAGATCCTGAGAGCCAAACATGGTATCACCGTGGAGGCAGGGGTGGAGAAAGTTCTCGCTACGCTCGAAGTCGGAAACCCCGAGCCTGTCCTAGTGTAGATCAAGACATCAACGGGACTGATCGCGGGGGTGATTGACCCCGCATCGCCTATCTTGATTAAGCTCCTGAATCTATGAGAGCGCTGTTCTGGATCATCCTGGCGCTCGGCCCTCTTGTTGCGCTCGCGATCTGGCAGATCGAGACCACTATGTATCGGTGGTCCCTGCCTCTGTGGCTCATCATCTGGGTGCATCTGATACTGCTGGTTTTCACCTTGAAAGACCGAGCTACCCGCTCGCGGGTGGCATTCCGAATCTATCTCGGTCTTCTGGCTCTCACTGTATGTTTCT
This sequence comes from Verrucomicrobiota bacterium, assembly GCA_020627905.1. Classification (GTDB taxonomy): domain Bacteria; phylum Verrucomicrobiota; class Verrucomicrobiia; order Verrucomicrobiales; family DEV007; genus Arctic95D-9. Next base: position 2,915 of record JAHDFZ010000102.1, on the reverse strand, counting down.
TCAGCCTCTTCCGGTATGAAGGCTCCCAATCCGGCAGCTCAATGCCGAAATATGTCTGGCGCTGGTCACAACAGAATGAAGATTTGGCTCTGGCGCTCAAGGGGCGCAGTGCGAAGCCCGATGCCCCTGCCATTTCATCCACGGACTTCTCACTTGAAGGCGGCGAAGCGGTGACTGACTTCCTCGGGCCAGGCAGAGACGGCAAGTTTCCCGAACGAAAGTTCCGCATCGACTGGGCGAAGGCACCGCCCGAGGAAATCTGGCGCAGCCCGATCGGCCGTGGCTGGTCCTCCTTTGTGGTCGGTCCTAAAGGGCGAGCGATCACGCAAGAGCAGGTGAGCGACGCCGAAAGTGTGACGGCGCTCTCTCTCACAGACGGATCGATCATCTGGACTCACCGAAACCCCAATACACGTTTGCTGCTGGAGCGAAGAGAAAATGCTGGTGCTCGTATGGGCGGCGATGGACCAAGATCAACTCCCACAATTCATGAGGGGAAAGTCTACGCCATCGGCTCGACGGGGAAAGTCGACTGCCTCCAGCTTGAAAGCGGCGACTCTATCTGGGCAAAAGATCTCAAGCAGGATTTCGGTAGTGAAGTCCCTCGCTGGGGGATTTCCGCAGCTCCGCTCATCGTCGAGGATCATGGCTATGTGCTCGTCGCGGGTCAGGAGTCTGAAGGACCGTGTTTCTTTGCGCTCGATTTAGAATCCGGAAAGTTGAAATGGAGTATCAGCGCCTCCGGTGCCAGCTACAGTTCCCCTGTGCGGCGCACCATCGCAGGTATTGATCAGCTGATTCTCATCTGCGCTACAGAGGTAATCGGCGCAAACCCAGCAGACGGCTCCATCCTATGGAGCCACCCATGGAAGAGTCGGTTCCCCAAAGTGGGTCAACCCCAGCAGATCAGCGATACGGACATCCTCGTCACTGCAAGCTATGGCATGCAAAGCCTGAGGCTTTCGATCACCAGATCAGATTCCGGGAGTTTCTCCGAAGAAGAGCTTTGGCAATCGAACCGTATGAAAACGAAATTCAGCACCGCCCAGATCTGGAACAATCTGGCCGTAGGTCTCGACGAAGGCCGGCTTGCCGCTATCGATCTGCAGACTGGCAGTAAGGTTTGGAAAAAAGAGAAGTTCGGATTCGGTCAGAACCTCCTGATTGCTGATAGCCTTCTGGTGCAGGCAGAAAACGGAGACGTCGTTGTCGGCAGCCTTTCATCAAGCGGCTTCAGTGAAACCGGCCGAATTGGCACCGCTCTTTCCTCCATGACATGGAATGCTCCTTCACTGGCTGGACGCATCCTGCTGGTCAGAAATGATCGCGAAGCGATCGCTTATCGGCTCCCAGCCGCTGATCGATAGCTGAAGGCGCCGCTGGCAGCAGGCAAACTCGGAGGTTTGCGCACAGGTCTTCCGGCTCGCGACTGAAGTCGCGATTCCATAACCGGGCTAACGAGCAGCGAATGAGTCGAACGAGATTTTCGCGTGGCTTCCGCTTTTCAAGTTCCCCTCTGAATTATCCAGGAGCAGCTTGATGCGAACGGTTTCGCTGGAGGGATCGATTACGGGCGACACAAAAGTGACTGTCCCCTCGGCAGCGATCGGCTCAGAGATGTCATCAGGGGCAGAAATTGAGATCGGTAGGACTCGACCCAACTCCACCAGCCCAAGCTTTCTTGCCGGGACATGCACAGTCAGTTCCAGCTGATCAATCTGCGCGATGCGAACAAGACTCTCCTGATCCCCTTGTCGCGGATTGCTCGCGCTTTCTGCAACGTCCCGATTGATCTCGAGCACGACACCGGAAATCGGACTGGTAAGAATACGGCGATCGATCTGAGCCTGAATTTCCTCCTGTCGCAGTTCAGCCACTCGCTTCTCCTCCTCAGCGATCTGCAGACGTGCTTTCGCTGCGGTGAGATCAGCCTTAGCTCGAGCTACTTCAGATGTGTGCGCCGTCCCGCTGGATCGGAGTCGGGATAGTTTCGTGTAACGCTCACTTGAAACAGATAGTTCAGCATTTGCCATTTCGATAGACGCATCACTCTCAGCCTGCACCTTTGCGATCGACAGTTGGGCCTCGAGAACACGATTATCCAGCGACACCAGCGGGTCACCAGCGTTCACCATTGCTCCCTCCTCCACGTGAATCGTCTGAATCCGGCCTGCATCCAGGAACTCCAGCTCGATACTCCGGATGGGCTCCAGATAGCCCAACACCTGGCCGGATCCCTGAGCCCCGAGCTTCTGCGGGACAAGGGCATTCATAATGACCACAAGGGCTGAAATCAAAACCGTTTTCAATCTTTGCTTCATTTCTTCTATCTCGTTAAGTCAGCGCGCCAGCGTCGCCTTGGTGTCTTCCATCCATTCGTCACGCTCCGCCATACGCAGGCGCCCTTCGTAGCGCTCCCTTTCGACAGCCGCCTGCACTTTATCAAAGAGCTGACTATGGCGCGAGGACAATTCGCCATTTGGCTTAGCTCGATATTGCTTGAGCTTCTTAGCGACCTCCGGGGAGTATGTCTTTAACAGGTAATCATCAGCCGAAACGAAGGACTGGGCTGATCCTGGCTGCCCCTGTCGGGCACCTCGCCCGATCAACTGACGATCGATGCGCGAGGACTCGTTCCTTTCCACAGCGACCACATGCAACCCTCCCAGCTCTTTCGCTTCATCAGAGAGACCAATATGGGTGCCGCGACCTGCCATATTGGTGGCTATCAGCACACTCCCCACCTCGCCAGCACGGCTCAGAATATCCTCCTCCTCCTGATCCTGCTTGGCGGTGAGCACCTGATGAGGGATCGCTCTTCTCTCGATCACTTCAGAGATCGCTTCGCTGTCCTTAATCGTCCGGGTTCCAACGAGAATCGGCTGCCCCAGCTTGTGCAACCTGTCGATTTCCTC
>JAHDFZ010000101.1 GCA_020627905.1 Verrucomicrobiota bacterium | reverse complement strand
CGTGTTTTCCTGTGCTGATGTCCGGAAGCCACGATCCAGGAGGGCCGCCAACTTCCGCTCGCGGCTGAACTGATCCGCCGTCAATTTTTCTGATCGACTAAGGTTTGCCAGACCCGTCGATGGATCAATCACCCGTAGAGGGTCAAAAGCAGAACCAAGGAATCCACCAACGCCGTTCAGGCGGCCACTGGATCCGATGTGGACACTCCCAGGAAGCTCCGTATTGAGCTTTCCATGAAAATGCTGGAACCAGGCATTCATCCCAGGGTGCCGTATGCTGCCGCGCGGTGAATAGGCCGTATGCATAACATAGTCACCAGGATCATGTGCTCCCGTAGATGAGTGCAATCCACGCAAAATGGTCATTTTGTCCGCCTGCTGCGCGAGATTGGGAAGGAACTCGGAGAAGATGATCCCATCAGCAGAGGTATCAATGCTCCCAACCGGCCCCTGCCCCTCGATCCCCGGTTTCGGATCAAAGGTATCAATCTGGCTCATCGCACCAGACATGTAGAGGTAGATGAGTCGCTTCGCTTTTCCCGATTTCCCGACCACGAGGCTTTCATTGGATGCTGATTCAGAGGCTTTCCCGACTGAAACGCCGAGTGTCCCTCCCAGTAGGCTACTGAGAATCATTCGTCTACTTTGTGGTGAATCCGATATCGTAGTCATGTTACTGTTGGAATAAAATTTCAGTTCCTGAGAGGAGAGCCCGAGCCGCCGCATAGTAGCTCTTCGGACCCATCTCTCTTTCCAGTTCCAGGAGTGCTTCGAGCTCCTGATCGCTGGGACTGCGCACGAGAAGCCCCTGATACAGCTTTGCGAATTTCTGCTCCGGCGTTTCCAATTTTCTTGCTTCGATGAATACCTGCGATAAGCGATGAGGAATGGTTTCGGCCCAAAAACCATTCAAGAGATCCAATCCCTGAGGAATGCCCGGCTGCTTAGAAGCGGATTCAATCGACAAACGATCTGACTGGCCAAGATTCCCCAGCATTCGCCGTAGATCCTGATAGTCACCCCGCCGGTAGGTTTCTGAGGCTCGCGCGACAATTTTCAATTTCCCCGCCCAACTTTCACGATCAGCCAGAGACTCGCGCATTCGCTTTTTCCGCTCTTCTTCCGCAAGCTTCGAAGATGGATACTGACGGGATGGCCACTGGTGAGTTTTGTAGATGCGCTCCCGAATGTCTTGCAACTTGAAAGTTTCATACAACTCTCCTAATCTAGCGCCTGGCTTGAGAAGGCTGAAAGCCCGCTCCTCAATCCTGTTCTGGAAATGGACTTCCGCTCGCCTTCCCTCCTTCTCCAAATTAGCAACCCGATCGGGGGATCCGTGCTTGCGTGCGACCGCTAGCTGACTTGTGAGATAATTCGTCACGGCATCCTCCTCTTCGAGGATGTCCGCGACGTCGTCGATCATCTTCTGATACGACTGCGCATCATATAGATCAAGGCTCCGATACTTCTGCATATCAGCCTCGACGTAAGCGAGATCCTGCGTAAGGGATGGCATGTAATAGTCCAGGTCTCCAAGCGCAGCAGTCGCCAGCGAGTCCCAGATCTGCTCGGCACTTAACCTACGAAGGAGCGGTCCTGTGAAAGGGTATGACTCACCCATCGGAACACTCTTCGCATAGGCCTGAGACTGGTAAGAATCGGTGGCCACGACCAACTGTGTAAATTCTTTGAGATCGTAGTCCAGAGCTACTACTGTTTCACCGAGGAATTCGAGCAAGCCCGGCACCGATCCGCCCCGGTCGATTGCAAAATCGTCGATCTCGATAATGAGCCCCTGCCCAAAGAGCTTCGCCCAGATCCGGTTGGCGATGGTGCGGGCGAATTGAGGATTCGTAGGCGAGGTCACCCACTTCGCAAACTCGCGCGGCCCGTCGCTCGGAGAGAAATCGATATCGAGTGAAACGGTATCGCCGAATGGCGTTTGAGGTTCGACCAACTCATACGGCTCAGCATGATCATACTGGTAATCGTGAGGGTAACGAAGATGAAAGTTTTTTGCCGTCAGGTTGCGATAGCCCGGGAGGAGCGATCTCCGTTGAGCACGGCGCTCGATGAAGTTCCTTTCCCTTTGCTTCTGAATCGCGTTGATGCCTTTTGTCGCGAGCTCCGTGAATTTCCTTTTGTCAAGGCCAAGCGATTTTTGATAATGTGAGAACGGCGGGTAAGGTTCAGCCACATTTCCGTGGCGCCCACCTTCCAAGTAATCCTCCACCTGTTTCTCGCTGAAAAAAATGGGGAAACTGGCGTGCTTGACTGCTTGTTTGTAGGCCCGGTGATCGCTCTTGAGGTGACGCCTCTCCTGTGATGCGGCTCTGGGGTGGGCCCGTTCCTTTGTGTCAACCACCTTGGTCAGGGCAGCCAGCTGATAGAAGTCCTGTTGGGTCCAATCCTCGAAGGGGTGATCGTGACACTGGGCGCACTCTAATCGTGTCGCCAGAAAAATACGCGTCGAGTTCGCGAGATTATCAAGAGGCATCGCTGCATCGCGATAATAGTAGGCGACGGCCCCATTTTCCCAATGATGACCTGAAGCTGAGAGAAGGGCCGTGACAAACTGATCATAAGGCATGCTCGTGCGCAAAGCGCCCTTGAGCCACAAGCGATAGGAAGCAGCAACGGTGCGATGCTGAGAGGCACCAGCAAGCCCCAGGTCCATCCGGAGGATATCAGCCCACCAGTTGTAAAAATGGCTCACATAAGCCTCCGATTGGAGGAGCTCTTCGACAAGCTTTTCGCGTCGATCCGCACTTTCGCTCCGGAGAAAAGCATCGGACTCAGAAATGGTCGGAATACGCCCTGCAAGATCGAGATAGACGCGACGCAGAAATTGCTCGTCCGAGATCGGCGTGATCGAAGTTCCGTGCTTCTCGTGATGATTCGACAGCAACTCATTAATTTTCTCCACCGTCTGGTCAGAAGCTGGTGCTACATGACACAAGAGTGTGGCGAGCAGTGTGAAAATGGAAACTCTCATCACAAAAACACGGATTTCGAAATTTATTCTTCTCGGAAGCTTAGAATCGCGCCATCGGTCAACCAGGAAGCATTAAAGCGCGCCACTGTAAGGCGATCACCTGCGAAAGGTGTCCCGTTCTCAGTCAGCTGGCGACCGTAGAAGCACAGGATGGTTCCGTCAGCAGCAACCGCTAGATCGCTATACATCGACATCCCCGGTTCAAGGACTTTGTGAAATGACCACGTATCCGTGTCATCGAGACTGAGCTTCACACTGAGATTCTTCCGAACCGCGCGTCCGATTCGCTTCTTTTTGGAATCAGCTGGCGAAATTCCCTGCACAGATTCACCGTTGCTGTCAAAGAGGTTATGAGGATTCGAGAAGAGGATCGGAGCGATAGCCCGGCCGGTATCCGGCACACGCACGATTCCTCCCATGCAGATCGGCTCAATCAGCTGATCATCCCGGACTGGATCAGTCCAGTTACAGCTTCCATCCGGACTGGTAACAATGAGACGTCGATGATGGGCCGCTTCATTGCGCACATTCAACTGCACACGACCGTCAGACAGCTCTACAATGATCGTCTCGTTTGGGTTTGACTTACCATCTTCTGAGTTGCGGACGGCAATTTCGCCAGCCTGCCAGGTATTCCCTCCGTCATCACTAAAAACCGTCGTCACTTCCGATGGCCGGTGCGCATTTTTCCCCGTTCCGCTAGAGATCCAGGCAGGAGCAATCAAACGTCCAGAAGTCAGCTGAATCCCATGGTTAGGACCGGTAGCAATAACATTTTTGTAATCACCGAATTTCTCAAAAATCTCAGTGATCTCTTTCGGCTCTGACCAAGTTAAACCGTCATCACTACTCTTTCGGTAAAAACAGCGAAGGTATTCGACACAGTAAAGCAAGTGTAGCGAACCATCACGATCAGCAATGATGACAGGGTTATTTACCGTGATGTTTCCCTCTTTTTTGTCGCTGACTTTCTTTTTTGATACCACGGGGTTCTTCGTCATTCCTTCCGGCACATGACCGATCGAAATCGGCGTTCCCCATGTTTTGCCATGATCTTCGGACCGGCGCAGAAGCAAATCGATCTTGTCCCAATCGCCGCCGTTTTCACGAGCCTCGCACCAGGCGAGGACTGTGCCCTTAGCTGACACGGTGATCCCCGGAATGTGGTAAAGCTGATAGCCACCATTCCCTGCTACAAAGATATCTGTTTTCTCGCAGAAGGGCTTTTCAGCTAAAAGAGAACCGGCAGACGTGAAGCAGGCCAGGGCCAGAATAAAGCGTAGTGTTTTCTTCATCATTGTGTTTCTGTTAGATTCAGATCTTAGAATTCCCCTTTGCCGCCATACTCGGCAGCGGCGCGTTCATTGAAAGCCGCAGCACCGGCATTGATCTGATCGAGAATTTCACGCTTGGTGAGACCTGCGATGTCCCGCGCGGCAGGGATGAGGGTGGCCGTCTCATTGCGATCCATAAAGACGGATGCCTCCAGCAGTTTGTCTTCGTCCTCTGGCGGGACTGCGAAGAAACCATGCTTATCAGCGTGGATGAGCTGACCAGGCTCGACCTTTGTTCCGAATACTTCTACAGGTGTGCCCCAGCTTATGGGTGTGGCATATCCATGAGTCACGCAGAGGCGCTCAGCCATCGCTTTGAATCCAGCATTTGCCATCTCGTCAATATCACGAACGCATCCGTCCACGATTACCCCCAACACGCCAAGAGCCTTGTGGATGTTTGAGTTCACCTCTCCCCAACAGCTGCAATTCTGATTCGGCTTATCGAGATCCTGAACAACAACAATCTTCGGTCCCTCGATCCCTGCGATGTATTCACGATACTCAGCCCATGCATTTGGGTTTGCCTCGCAGTGGGCCGGGTTGCTCGGCTCGATCGTGAAGGTGACAGCCCGCCCGACCATCGGTCCCATCTGCGGCATGAAGTCGGTCAGTGGCTCACAATTAAAAACAGGAGCATTATTAGGATGACTGGTGATCTGCTCCCACCCATTAGCAAGAGTCGGGGTATTCCAGCGTTTCAAATCGAGCATCTCAGTGTGCGAAATCTTTCTCATAGCAACAAAAGATATTGCAATATTTCTTTTTTTCACGAAATTTATATCACATGAATGCGTCCCTAGGTGTGATTGAGTTGGCAAACCGGATTGAGAACGACATCAAATCTCGTTCATTCTCTGAGGGGGACCCCTATGACACGACGGCAGAGACGGCTCGTCGCTTTGGGGTGAGCACCAGCTCAGCCAACCGGGCATTGCAGCTTTTAACGAAGAAAGGCCTGATCGTCCGAAAGCAGCGCTCAGGGGCGAGCATCGGCTGCCTGACGGCCCCGACTGACGGAACCCTCGCGCTGGACTCGATCTACATCGTCCTGTCTGCCCGAGCGGCTCAAACGGAGGGGATCCTTTCGTTCGACTTCCTGCAGGGGATCCAGGAAGAGCTACCCGGCATCACCCTCCAGCAGCGATTTTTCCCGCAAACGGACCACCTCGATTTCATCAACCAACTGATCGCCGAGACGCTCAAGGAGGCCAAGCGCCCGGGCTTTGTGCTCATCCGCAGCTCTGCAGAAGTGCAGCGCGCCCTTTCGCTATCAGGCCTTCCTACTGTCATCTCGGGCGGGATCTACCCATCCATCACAGGCGTCTGCTCGATTGATCGAGATCATACGGCGATCGGCAAATCTCTCGCTGAGTCGGCGATTCACGCGGACTGCCAGAAACACGTCATCCTCATGCGGAGCGACTTTGGTCCCGGGGATCGCACCTACGTTCGGAGCCTGCTCGATCGCTTGGGCGAAGCGGGTGTGGCCTTGTCTGATATTGCAATGGAACTCCTGCCACCAGACGAAAAAGTCATCCGAGCGATCATTTCGGATCACCTGAAAGCAGGCAAAGGTCAAAAGTTGTCATTCCTGTGCAAGAACTCCTACCTCGCCGAGCAAGTCATGCGCGAGATGGGTTCGCGCGATCCTCACAAAGTCTTCATGGCTGACTGTTATGTCACCGAAGGAGCCGACACCTCAGCCCCATTCCCCACTCCGACATGGGGTCAAGGTCGCATCGGGACAGAGATCGCCAGATTGCTGGTTCAGCAGAATGAGAAGCCGATGACCGACCGCAATGTTACCGAGCTCGTCATCCCGATAGAGCCGATCCCACTGATCTAAACTCACTGCTCCAGTTTCAAGCAGCAGTGAACAAGGACCGCTCTAATCGAAGGGCGAGCTCGTGGTAGACCTGCAAGTGCTGCTCCTGCACCAGAAATGTTTCTGTCGCAGGCACTTGGATGCTGATGTCAGAATGACGCGCCAAGGTCGAATCTCTCTCCCCCGTGAAACTGATAACCGTTAATCCCAAACGGCTCGCTGCGTCAGCAGCATAATTTACGCTCTTAGACTCACCAGATGTGCTGAACGCCAAAAGCGAGTCCCCCGGCCTTCCCAGGGCCAGCACGAGCTGAGCATACCGGTATTCAGCTCGGCAGTCATTCTCCCACGCGGTTTGAAAGGCTTGAAACCCAGTCAGCGGAATGAAGGGAATGGCAGCATGCAACTGCTCACCGAGATCATCTCCGAGCTTTGATCTCAAATCATTCGGTAAGATCCGGTGCTGGCTGCCGCGCTACCTCCATTGCCACATGCGAGAAATTTCCCACCAGCCCGATAGGTTCTTAGCATAGACTGCACAGCAGCCTGAAATGAATGCTCTACCTGACGCAGTGCAGGCGTCCGTTTGAAAAGATCTTTCATAATCGTCATGCTTTCTGTTTGTTAACGTTTCTGTTCAAAATACTCGGCAACGCAAACAGCTGCATAGTCGCCAATACCGTCACCAAGCTGCGCTGCGCACACTTTACAGCTGGCTAAGTTTGACGGAAGGGCTGCCGCCTTCAGAGCCGCTTCCATAGAGGGCCGAATCAAATCTTCGCACCGTGGAAAAATTCCTCCGATGACAATGCGCTCTACATTCAGCAAATCGACAAGAATGGCCAGAGACTGCCCGAGACGCTCACCTATGATACGCCACAGCGCCACATCTTCAGGCACCCTGGCGCGGGCGCTTTCTGCCACATCCTTTGCTGTGCGCCCGTTGGCTTGCACTGCAATCCCCGCTCCACTGCACCAGCCCTCGACCGAGCCCACCACGCCATAGCCAAGAGGCCCGTCTCTGGTCAATTTGATGTGGCCGATCTCGCCAGCCTGACCTGACGCTCCCTCGTGCAATGTCCCTCCTAGGATGAGGCCTGCACCGATGCCAGTCCCGCAAGTCAAAAACGCCAGATCGGATGCGCCGCGGCCAGCTCCGTATTTCCACTCTGCCAGAGCTGACGCATTTGCGTCATTCATCAAAAAGGCTTGCACCTTGAGTCGCTCCTCGACCTCCTGCACGATGTCAAAGTGATGCCATTCGGGTAGATTGGGCGGATCAAGAATCTTTCCTAACTCAGCATCCAGGGGTCCTCCGACCGAAATCCCTACCGCAGCAATACTCTCGTGGTGAGGCTCAATCGCATGAAAAAGATCACCGATCACTACCTCTGGCGGCCCACTCGGCACCCAGCAGAGCTGAGTCACTTTGCCAGGACTTTCTGACAACGAGATGGAACACTTTGTCCCTCCGATATTTAACCCTATGATTGACTCGAAACCTCTATATATTTCCAATATAATCGCAATATTTCATATGCAAGAGCAATTAAAAATTTCAATTCTCGATGGATTCACGGCAAACCCTGGAGACACCAGCTGGGCCGGACTTGAGGCACTCGGTAACGTGACGGTATATGACCGCACGGCCTCAGATCAGATCATTGAGCGATCTCAGGGCGCCGCAGCCATCTTTACGAATAAGGTGCCCATCTCTGCAGAAACGATCGCGCAGCTGCCAGATCTAAAGTTCATCGGAGTCCTGGCTACCGGTTACAACATCATCGATCTCGAGGCGGCGGCCGCACGCGGCATCACCGTTTCGAACGTCCCTGGCTACAGCACGGATTCCGTCGCTCAGCTGACCTTCGGGCTGATTCTGGATCTTTCTTTCCATGCAGCTGCACACAGTCAAGCCGTCCACAACCGAGCGTGGGAGACATGTGAGGATTTCTGCTTCACGGTTGCGCCTCTTACAGAACTCGCTGGAAAAACGCTCGGCGTCGTGGGCTACGGAACGATCGGTCAACAGGTCGCGGCGATCGGAAAGGCATTCGGATTAAACGTGATTGCCTACAACCGCACGGAATCGAAGGTGCCTGCGGAGATCTACACCCCCCTGGAAGATCTGCTAAAACAAAGCGACATCGTAACACTGCACTGTCCTCTAACGCCGGACACGGCTGATCTCATCGACGCGGCAAGTCTTGATCTCATGAAGCCGAATGCGTGGCTCATCAATACATCACGCGGGCCGCTCGTGAACGAAATAGACTTGGCAGACGCCCTAAAAAACGGCACGATCGCAGCCGCTGGACTCGACGTTCTACGCCAGGAACCAATGGTAAAAGACCACACCCTCCTTGGTCTGCAAAACTGTCTCATCACTCCACACATCGCCTGGGCGACGAGAGAGTCCCGTGCTCGCCTGATCGACCAGACGGTGAAAAATCTCGAAGCGTGGATCAGCGCAGCCCCTATCAACACCGTCGCATGAAGCTGCCTAACTTCCTCCTCATTCTCTGCTCTTTCAGCTCTGCCCTAATTGCCAGCGAGAGGATGGAAATATCGAGACTGCCTGATCTTCCCCCTCTAGCGGGGACAGAGGAAAACCTCGGGCTGGCGAGTCCCTACTTCGGCCATCACAAAGGCCACATCATCCTCGCTGGCGGAGCGAACTTCCCGGACGGCCTCCCCTGGGAAACTCGTTCCGATGGCTCCGCTTCGCCGAAGGTCTATTACGACGACATCTACACAAAACCCTTCGGAGAAGAATCGTGGCAAATCAGCAAAACGACGCTCCCGATTCCGCTCGGCTATGGCGGCAGCGTCAGCCATCCGACTTTAGGATTGATCTGCATCGGTGGCGAAAACAAAACCCCTACCAGGGAAACACCTCAGCAGCTCAACCGGAGCGCAAACGTTTTTTCGATTTCCATTCAGCCAGATGGCAAAGTCTCGATTGATAGTGATTTCCCGCCGCTACCTGTCGCAACGACAAATCTGACGGCTGCACTCGATGGTGACATGCTCTATGCCGTATGCGGAGGAACAGAACAAGGCTCCACCAATCAGGTCTACTCGCTCGATCTCAGCGACCCGGAGGATCGCGAGAATTTGGTGTGGCAGGAACTACCGCCAATTCCCGGATCTCCGCGTCAGCTCCCCGTCGCCAGCGTGCAGAGCGATGGGAAAGAGAATCGTCTTTATGTCTTCTCAGGGCGAGCCCCGGGCCCAAAGTCTGTGGACTTACTGACAGACACCTGGAGCTACTCGCCCAGCACCAGGATTTGGGAGCGGAAGCGTGACCTCCCACGGGTGGCCATGGCTGCCTCGGCAGCTCCAGCAGGCACAGCCCACGTCCTCATATTCGGCGGCGATGATGGAGTGCTTTTCCAACAGCTTGAATACGACTTGCCCCAGGCGATCGAAAAGGCCTCCACCTCCGAAGAGAAGCAAAAACTGGAGCAGGAGCGACTGAGGATCCTCACAGAAACTCACCCGGGATTCTCTCGAGACATCCTATCCTATCACACCATCACGGACCAATGGGTGACTGCGGGGGAGGTCCCCTCTGATCTTATTTGTCCCGCCTGCACAGCAGCCTTTGAGCACGAGGGGCAGTTCTACCTTTCGACAGGCGAGAAATCACCAGGGATCCGCACACCTCAAGTGCTCCAGCTGAGCTTTCCCGACACGAGAGCAGCCTTCGGATTTTTGAACTATGCGGTGATGGGGTTGTATCTCATCGGCATCCTCATCAACGGCTTCTGGTTCGCCCGCAAGATGAAGTCGACCGACGACTTTTTCAAAGCAGGTGGCCGCATCCCCTGGTGGGCAGCTGGCCTCAGCATTTTCGGCACGCAGCTCAGCGCCATGACCTTCATTGCCGTTCCTGCGAAAGCCTACGCGACCGACTGGACGCTTCTGGTGGGACAGTTCTCGATTCTGCTCGTAGCTCCCTTTATCATTGCATGGTTTCTTCCGTTTTACCGTCGCCTGAACGTCACCACTGCCTATGAATATCTGGAGAGACGATTCCATGTTGCGACCCGCTGCTTCGGCAGTGTTTTGTTCATCTGCCTGCAGTTGGCAAGGATTGGCATCGTGCTCTTTCTGCCCTCGCTAGTCCTCTCCATTGTCACCGGCATGGGAGTGACTTCATGCATCCTTCTCATGGGGATCCTCTGTCTCATTTACTCCACCTCAGGTGGTATGGAGGCAGTCGTCTGGACCGATGTCACGCAGGTGATCATTCTGCTTGTGGGAGCGGTCGCCTGTCTCGTCGTTGTGCCCATGAAGATCGATGGCGGATGGAATGCCATGGTAGCGGCAGCCGACGCAGCCGATAAGTTCAAGTTCTTTGATTTCCGCCTGGATTTTGCATCGACCGCCTTCTTCGTGGTTGTGCTAGGGACGATTACCCAGAATTTCATCAGCTACGGCACCGACCAGTCCGTGATTCAGCGTTACCTGACAACGGCCGATGAAAAAGAGTCTCGGCGCAGCATCTGGACCAACGCCATCCTCGCCATTCCTGCCAGCTTTCTCTTCTTCGGCCTGGGCGCAGCCCTCTATGCCTACTACTCTCTCAACCCTACTCTTTTGGATCCCATGATGGAAAAGCCGGAGGCCATCCTACCGCTCTTCCTCGTTGAGAACCTTCCCGTGGGTTTGTCAGGCCTGGTGATCGCTGCCATTTTCGCGGCTTCTATGTCATCTGTCGATAGCGCCATGAACAGCGTTTCCGCCGCTGTAACGACGGATTTCTATCAGCGCTTCCGCACGAGCGCTACGGCTCAGTCTTCTCTGCGAGTGGCCCGCATCGCCACCTTTGCTGTTGGAATCCTCGGGATCTCTCTCGCTCTCTTATTTGCGCATACCGATGTGCAATCGATCTGGGATCAGTTCGCTTTCTTTCTCGGACTCTTTGGCGGGGCACTCGCCGGGCTCTTCGTGCTGGGGATTTTCACCAGGCGCGCCAACGCTACGGGAGCGGCGGTCGGACTGGTCGCCAGTGCCGCCCTTCAGTGGTTCCTCACGACCAACGGCCTGGTTTCCTCTTGGTTTTTTGCCTTCACCGGCATCGCCAGCTGCGTAAGCATCGGCTGGTTGGCGAGCCTCGCGTTCCGTCGGGCCACTGCAGAGGAACTCCAAGGGCTGACCTTGCGCACACAGCGCATCGCTGGGGAGTAGAAGGGCGAGCTGGGAAGGAATATTTGCCCTCGATCTCCTGGCGTTTCATTTTTGGGCTGCGGCCAGCATTTCCTCTTCCACCTGCTTTTCAAAGCCCCCAAGCACAGAATCTGGCTTCACGCCACTCTCGCGTAAGGCTCGCAGGGTGACGGTCGGGTCGCTCTTAGCAAAACGACGGCCTGTCCCCTGGTCAAGGATCAACCGATGATGGTGGTAGTGCACTCGCCGATAGCCTAGAAGCTCCTGTAGAAGGACATGCCATGGGGTAGAGTCATGCAAATCCTCGCCACGGATGACATGGGTGACCCCCTGCAGCTGGTCATCGTGAGTAACAGCGATATGATAGGAAGCCCCGATGTCTTTTCGCTGCAGCACGACATCATCCAGCTGCGGATCCACCGGCTGGCTCAATCGATGATCAGGCACAGCGGCAGACGCCTCCGCCACATTCAGTCGAAGTGCGTAGGCTTCCCCTGCAGCGATTCGCTCTTCAGCTTCACTGGCTCCTAATTCACGACAGGTCCCGGGATAGAGCCCAGCGCCGCTCATCCCTGCGGCTTCCTGAGCCTCTGCGATCTGGCGTCGCGTGCAAAAGCAGGGGTAAGCCAGTTTCCGCTCCCATAGCTGCCTGCAAACACTCTGATACTCCGCAAGGTGCCGCGACTGCACGCGCACCTCATCATCCCAGTCGATGCCCAGCCAGGCGAGATCCTCAAAAATCGCCTCGGTCCACTCAGCACGGCAACGGGTGTGGTCGATATCCTCGATACGCAGGAGGAACTTCCCACCACTTTCGCGGGCAAAGCGCCAGTTCAGATAGGCTGAAAAAGCATGCCCCGGGTGCAGCAGACCGGTAGGGCTGGGAGCGAAACGTGTGACGGTCATTTATTGGGGCTATTCCACAATGGCTTAGCAAGA
>JAHDFZ010000100.1 GCA_020627905.1 Verrucomicrobiota bacterium | reverse complement strand
AGATTGGAGACAGAGAGTCCTAGTCCGTCTTCCTTAGTTAGGGCGTCGAGAGCCGGAATGACTTTGTCGAATTTTTGCCCCCAACTGCGACTCATATCCTGTCTTTGGATGACACCCACAATTCCAACCATACTTCCTCCGGTATTGAAAACGGGAAATTTAGTGGTGCAATACCAGTCGAAGCTTCCCGCTGGAGTTCTCCAGAGTTCGAGCACTGCCAGACTTGGCTCTCCGCTTTTCATGATCCTCCGGTCCTTACGGAGATAGCTGTCAGCAAATACCTTTGGCACAAGGTCATAGTCAGTGAGGCCTTTCATTTGATCGGGCGTCATGTCAAATCGATGTGCCGTCTTCGATGAGGCGTATTGTATTGCTCCGTCCAAGTCTTTGAAGAAAAAGTTTAAGCCTTCCGAAGCTTCCAAGATTGCCAGGAGTGGAGCATGGGCGTGAAACTGGTCAAAAAAATCACCCGAAAGGAGAGGCTCGGAGCCGAGGGGGAGCGTCGTCTTCATCAACAGAATCGTAAGGCGAAGGAATCTTGCGTTCAAGATGCGATAAGAGGGTTTGTCGCGTTTTCAACAAAACAAGGGGATTTCGCTACAGCCTTGATCTCTTTGGGGCGATATGGTGGAAATCAAATGGCAGATTCATATCCGATTACAAAATGGTGAAAAGGCTCGCGGTGAAGAGCACGCTGGCAGTCAGTCTAGCCGTCTACGCAGAGAATGCTGCGGGCGCTGATCCAGTCTCATACGAAAAAGAAGTGCTACCCATCCTTTCAGAGAATTGCTTCGCTTGTCATGGGAACGATACCGAAAATTTGAAAGGAGGCATTCGTCTCGACACGCGGGAAGACCTTGAGAGCACGGTTAGATGAAATGCACACTCAGCTTGACTCTGAGCGAGCAAATTTGGCAAGCCTACGGACAAAGCTACAGAGCGTGGAAGGTGAGATAAGCAGAGGTTCCAAATCGAATGATGCGGGATTAAAGAATCGCATACACGCGCGCTTCGTTGGAAGTTTCGGAGTGTCCCCAAAGATTGATAGTAGAACGCCCATGGGGCAGGGCGGAGAGGGCGCAAAGTGGCTAGGACGGGATCACTGGCCGAAGGCATTTAGCGTCTGGATGGCCGGGGGCGGGATTAAAAAAGGGTTCGTCTACGGAGCCTCCGATGAGTTTTGGCATTCCGTGGCTGAGAATCCTATGCACGTCCATGACCTTGACGCTACGATCCTCCATCTATTTGGCATTAATCATGAGCAGCTCACCTATCGATTTCAAGGCAGAAATTTCCGGCTGACAGATGTCCACGGGAAGGTGGCCTATGATATCATCGCTTAAAATCCGATGTTAATAGAGTGACTTGCTCGAGCGGATCCGTTGTCATGTTTGTGGAGTATCAGACAGGGATGGAGATGACCTTTAGTTCCATGAATTCCTGGATTCCTTCCGCGCCACCTTCGACGCCTATCCCGCTTTGCTTGCTTCCCCCAAACGGTATTTCTGCTTTCAAGGGGCGCCACTCATTTACGCCGATGATTCCAGCGTCTATTGATCGAGCGACGTGGCTTGCTTGGGCGAGATCGCCGCCATAAACGTAGGCAGCGAGTCCGTAAGGGGTCGAGTTAGCAGATGAGATCACTTCTTTGGTTTCCTTGAAAGTCTGGATGGCTATCACTGGGCCAAAGATTTCTTCGTTTGCGATACGCATCTCGGGAGTAATTCCTGTCATGATGATAAAGGGGGAAAAGCTACCAGATTCACATCTTGGATCGTCTTCAAAGTTCGAGTTTTGTGCGGCGATCTCTGCTCCTTTACTCAGGGCATCATTCACCAGTCTGTTGATACCTTCTTTTGCGTCGTCGTGTATCACTGGGCCGGCATGGTTGCTCGGGTCAGATCCGTCACCGATCATTTTGGTTTCCAGTTTTGTCGAGAGCAAATCAACAAAGTTGTCGAGCAAATCTTCATGAACAAAAACACGGTTCGCCGTTACGCAAACTTGCCCTGAGACGAGGAGCTTCAGTGAAAGAAGATCTTCTGCGGTTTTGTCTAATTCGGCATCCGGCAGAACGATAAAGGGTGCATTCCCGCCGAGTTCGAGTGACATATGTTTTAGCGTTCGGCTGGAATTTTCCATGACGCGGCGGCCTGTTTCGGTAGAGCCTGTCAGGCTGATGATACTGATCTTTTCAGAAGAGGTGATCGATTCGCCGACTTCTGATCCAATGCCTGGAATGATTTGGCAAACACCATCAGGTAAGCCGCACTCTTGAAAGATGCGTCCCATAGCTAGCGCTACAAGTGGAGTAAACTCTGATGGCTTCCAGACGATGCTGCAACCAGCGGCTAAGGCTGCGGCAGCCTTTTTAGCCCCCTGAGCAAGGGGGAAGTTCCATGGTGTAATTAAGCCCGCCACCCCAAGAGCTGTCGGCAGAATGTGAAACTCCCGTGATCTTTCCGGGTGCGGCGAAATACGACCGGATAGCCTTCGTGCTTCCTCGCCAAACCATTCGAAGAATGAGGCAGCATATTCGACTTCACCACGAGCCTGGGCCAGAGGCTTTCCTTGCTCCGCAGTCAAGAGCCCCGCAAGGCGATCAATATGGTCTTTTAGATGTTTAGCTACTGCTTTGAGACATGCTCCCCGTTGTAAGGGCGATGTCGATTCCCATTCTTTCTGTGCTACGGCTGCTGATTTGATGGCGTTTTCAGTGAGTTGGTGATCACCCAAGTGGACTTGCGTGATGGCACTTCCTGTAGCTGGGTTGGTGACAGGCAGCTTGTGGTCGGTTGGAACAAAATTTCCGTCGATCCACGGCATTGGGGAGAACCAGAGTGGAGTGTCGTTCATTTTATAGTCCGAGAACGTTCTTGTAGATGGAAACGGCGTCGCTGTGCTCTAAAGGTTGAGGGTTAGGATCCATCAACCGCCGATTCGAAACAGCATCGGTCGCCATTTGATTTAGGTCTCTGACGTCTACGGTCGTTTGACGAAGCTGATCAAATAGACCGATATCCCGAGCTGTTTCGTTGAGAGAATCAGCTAGATCCTCTGGCGAGTGGCATTGCCAACCCAGTGCTTTTGCCACAGCTAAAAGATCTTCCTCGCAGGCTGGTGCGTTATGAGCTACCAAGGCACCTACGAAACAGCCTGTCAGCACTCCATGAGGGATGTGGTAGCGACCGCCGAGAGGCAAGGCCATCCCGTGAACTGCACAGCAGGACGAGTTAGCGAATGCCATACCCGCAAGATTCGATCCTATCGCCATCTGGTCACGCGCGTCTGTATCTGTTGGCGTTTCGACGACCTTTCTGAGATTCGGGCCTATGCGTCTCAGAGCTTCCAGCGCGAGTCCTCTGGCGATGGGGGTAGCTACGCGGGCGATGTAGGCCTCAAGAGCGTGGACCAGTGCATCCATACCAGCGGCAGCTGTGACATGCTTAGGCAGCCCATCCGTTAGAGCCGGGTCAACAAGAGCCAGGTCGGCAAGTATGCTCGGGTCGACTACGCCTACCTTGTTACCTGTAGAGTTATCGGTGAGGATTGCTACGTAGGTCATCTCGGAACCCGTTCCTGAAGTCGTAGGAATCATGATCGAGCCCAAGCCTCTGCCAGGTGCCCTCCCGATCCCTACAAAATCTGAGATAGGTTTTCGAAAATGCGCACAGAGGCTGGCTACTTTCGCAGCATCCATTACGCTCCCGCCTCCCACAGCTACAATGGCCTCTGCTCTTGTTTCGACAAGCGCTGCGGAGAGCTGCTCGATATCTTCGAAAGGAGGCTCGGGTGATATGTCAAAAAAGGTCCCTGCGAGAAGCTGCTGCTCTTCGAGGTCTTGAAGGATCGGCTTAAGCAGCCCTGTTTTTTCAATCCCTCGGTCGCTAGCTAAAAGAATACTTTTCCAGCCGTTCTGCTTGATAAGTTCACCAAGGCGTCTGATCTGTCCACGGCCTAATAGAACTCTTTTCGGTAGATGGTTTTCAAAATGCTCCTGCATGGAAACATTTTAACAGCGTGGTGGAAGACAATCGCATGCTGAAAGCTCACATAATAGCTGAATTAGCTCACTTTAGGGCGCTTTGCCAAGCAAAGATCGCGACTTTATGAACATTGTGAAGTTGCTAGCCCTCCTCAAGTATGTCCTGTAGGCCGAAGTAGAGGCAGTAAAGAGCTAAAGCAGCAGCTAATGCCATCATGCAGTGGAAGCGAATAGGCTGACTTGCTTTTGAAAAATAGTGAGGGCGGAGGCCATTCAATGCCCACAATACTTTTCGTTGCCTTATGCCCATTATGAAAACATAGGCGCACAGGAGGCCGATAACGATCGGAAAGAAATTCCAAGCACTCATCGCTCTTTTGTCAGGGAAGAAAGGTTATCGAGAATCACCAGCAAAAAGCTCATAAACACCGAGAACAACAAGCATCATCGACGCTGCGGCAGTCGTGAGCATGTAGAAGGCGTAACGGGCCGGGTGTTCACTTTTCTTGTAGGAGGTGAAAAATCCTGACCAAACCTTCTCGGTCTTCATTCCGTAGACGAAATGGGCTGCTCCAAAAAGGCCTATGGCGATCGGAAGGTAGCTCTCGAAAGCGCTCATTTCGCGATCGTCGCAAGAGACGCCTAATCCCGAATTTCCTTCTGAGTCTTGGCATCAGCTACCACAACCTGCTCGCGATGATAACTGGCATCGCTGCGGAAGGTGAGGCGGGCGTTATGCTTGCGCTCTAGCTCGACAAAGAGTTCTCCATCATGAGTGCGCAGGCGCTCCATCACATCGGGGTGAACGATGATGACCAATTCATGCACGTTTTCCTTCCGCGCTAGGATCGAGTTGATCTTACGCTGGAGCTCAACGCTCATCGACTCGGCGGTCTTGAGCAGGCCGCGTCCCTGACAGTGGTGGCAGGGTTCATTGACGGTGACGTTGAGGCTTTCCGCCAGGCGCTGGCGGGTCATCTCCATGAGGCCGAGCTGCGAAATCTGCAGGACCTGCGTTTTCGCTTTGTCCTTCTTCACACGCTCACGCATGACTTTGTAGACGGCCATCTGATCTCGACGGGACTTCATGTCGATGAAGTCGATGACGACGAGACCGCCGATGTTACGCAGACGCAGCTGACGAGCGACGACCTCGGCAGCCTCGATGTTGGTCTGCAGGATCATCTTGTCCTGGGTCTTGGCGCGGCCGGTATTGACGTCGATGGCGATGAGGGCCTCCGTCTCGTCGATGACGAGGTAGCCACCGCTTGGCAGCCAGACTTGACGGTAGAAGGCGTCGTCGATCTGACGCTGAATGCCGAATTTATCAAAGATTGGGACACTCGTGTCCAGATACTGGATGCGTTTGCGTGATCGACGCGAGATCTTGCCGATGAGATCCTTCATCTGCTCGGCGGCTTCATTGTCATCGACAAGGACCTCGCCGATTTCATCTGTAAGGAAGTCGCGGACGGTTCTTTCGATCAGGTCCGGCTCACGAAAGACGCAGGCTGGTGCTTTTGAGTTTTCGGCAGTGGCCTCGATCTCGCGCCAGGTCTCGACGAGGATGGCGACATCGCGCACGAAATAGCGCACCTTCTGTCCGTGAGAAACGGTCCGCAGGATGATGCCCATTCCCTCGGGAATGGTCAGTTTCTCGGACATGATCCGGCGCAGACGCTGGCGCTCTTTCTGATCCTCGATTTTGCGGGAGATGCCGAGTTGGTCGTTACGCGGGGTGAGGACCATGTAGCGTCCGGGCAGAGAGATATTCGTCGTGATCCGCGGACCTTTGGTGCCGATGGGCCCTTTGGTCACCTGAACGAGGACTTCCGAACCAACGGGATAAAGATTCGGGATATCCTTTGCCTGGATGCGGCCTTTCTTCTTACCTTTGCCGCCTTTTTTGCCCTTGCCGCCCCCCTGGCCTTTACCGCCCTTCTGGTTGTTTTTGCCGCCTCGCTCGATCGCCTCGACACCAGATTCCAGTGCTTCTGGGATGGCATCCCAGAAGTGGAGGAAGGCGTTTTTTTCCAGCCCGATATCCACGAACATGGCATTGAGGCCAGGCTCGATATTGCGGACGATGCCTTTGAATATGGAGCCAACGATGTTCTCATCGTTGGTCCGCTCAACGGAGTATTCCTCGAGGACGCCGTCCTCCAGGAGGGCGACGCGGGTTTCTAGCTTTTCGCAGTTAACAATGATTTTGTTGCCTTCGGCCAGACGTTTGTTGACGAAGAACTTCTTAATACGGCTAAACATGGTTTCGATGATGTGGTGAAACCGCAGCGGTTTCGACGTCTGCCTACTGGATCAGAGTTCATAGTAGCTGTCAGTGTGGGAGCGTCGAAAAGGAGAGGGGCTACGGTTTACGGTAGTTTTAGAAAAGAAAAAATAGGGGCGTGGATCAACGCCGTTTTCCTACTTTACGAAAAGGTCGGAATTTCGGCTTGGGGCGCTTGTTTGTCGCGCCGACTGCTCCACGGGAATCATTCTTAGGCTTGAGAGTAGGAAGCGCAAGAAATTTAGCTAAAGGGTTTATTCGGCGTTTGCGAATCTCTGGTGGTTCAAATTCGCTCACATCGACTGACGTGTTCGGGGTGCTTGACGCGACGCTGTTCGAACTTACAGATGATGCGGCGACGGCAACGGTCCCTTCGCCCCCAAAACTCACGGAAGCGATCTGATCAAAATGGCCGACGGCCTCCGGGAGACGATTGACAGTGATGTCCGCGAAATTTTCCGGCTGCAGATAGGATCTGATCATCTGCCGAGCGATGGGGGAAGCTGCAGAGCCCCCTGATTTCCCATTTTCTACGAAGACGGCTACGGCGATTTGTGGATCGTCGTAGGGAGCAAAGGATACGAACCACGCGTTTGTCGGTTGGCGGGGGTTCCCCGTTTGCGATGTGCCGGTCTTTCCCGAAACTTCGACCCCGCTGATGGCGGCTTTTCGTGCGGTGCCACCGCCTTCGTTCACCACGCGCCACATGCCGCGCTTCACCGTCTCGACTTGTTCGGCAGTCAGACCCTCCTGCGTAAGAGTGGTGCGCGGGTTTGGGTCGAGTTCATCGATCACGGTCCCATCGTGGGCGACGACTCTCTGAATCAGTTGCGGGTCAAAGACCTTCCCGCCGTTCGCCACTGTCGCAGTGACGCTGGCCATCTGCAGAGGAGTGGCTTCGGTAGCGCCCTGGCCGATGCTGACAAGGGCGGTGAAGGCATCACTCCAGTTCAGACCCTGCAGTCGCAGCCAATCGGGGTTTGGCACGCTACCGGGGGCCTCTCCGGATAGGGGGACCTGGGTGCGACGCCCGAGGCCCAGGACCTCTGACATGGTTTCGATATTCCGGATGCCGGTTTCATTGGCATAGCGGTAGAAGAAGCCGTTGCAGCTTACTTTGATCGCCTGAGAGACATCGATGGTGCCGTGGGTAAAACCTTTGGAGTGGCACCAGCACTTCATGAACTTTTTCCCATACTGGGCTCCGCCGGCACAGGGAAATTTGCGATCGAAGTGGGGCGTGAGGCCTCCGGCGAGAGCGATGGGGATTTTGAAGGTCGACCCCGGGGCATAGCTGTTCACCGCGCGGTTGAACATCGGGCTGGTGCTGTCCTCCGTATACCGATCCCAGTCTGTCTGGCTGATCTCGGGCACAAAGACGTTGGGGTTGAAGGAGGGAACGCTGGCGATCGCGAGGATTCCACCAGTCTGGGGATCGATGGCGACAGCTGCACCTCGACCGATCTCGCGCAGTGCCTGCTCGGTATGAAACTGAAGCGCGAGATCGAGCGTCAGCTCGACGGCTGCCCCCGGCATGGGATCCTCCTGCGCGACGACCCCGACGAAACGCCGTCTGGCGTCCTTTTCGACAATCAGTTTCCCCGCCTGTCCCTGCAGATGGTGGTCGAGTGTTTTCTCCACGCCCATGACCCCGAAATCATCACCTACGTAATAACTGAAGTCCTTTTTTCGCTCTTCAGGAACAGCGGATGGATTGGCGAGATTCAAGTAGCCAAGCGTGTGAGCCGCGAGGGAGTCGTATAGATAGCGACGCCGTCCTGTGCGTGCGATACTGACCCCCGGCACGCCCAGATTGTGCTCAGCAAAGCTGGCAAACTCGCGAAAGCTCAGGTCCCGACGGTAGGTGAAAGGCACGAGTCCCCGGTTTGACCGATAGTGACGCTGCAGCGCTCTGGCACTGTAGTCAGCGAGTAGGCCGAGCTCTCCCAGCTGGGGAAACACCGTTTCTTCTACAATCGTCACCACATCGATCTCTTTCTGCTCGACGGGCTGGCCGAAGGAATCATAGCGTGTCCAGAGGCGCGTCGGCACGGCCCCTTTCCTTTTTCGATAATCGGCGACGATTTCGCGCAGGTTCAGTCGGAGCTCGTAGTTCGGAGTGCTGTCAGCCAGCACAGCACCGTTGCGATCACGAATTTCCCCGCGGATCCCGGGGAGACGGATGGTTTCGATGCGCGACCCAGGCACCCGCGATGCGTAGTAGTCGTGCTCGACGATCTGGATGCGATACAAGCGGTAGAAGAGAAGACAGAAACCCGCGAGCAGGATCATCATCACCAGATAGATCCGGAAGCGTAATTGTTTCCCTGAAAGTTCCATTTTAGTGCATTTTACCCCGCATTCGCAGCCGATGCAGAGATTTCGTCACGACGTTTCTGGATCGCCTCATATTCCGACCATCCATCGAGGCGGATCCGGTAGCGGAAGCGCTTGGCCAGACGGCTCAGGCAGAGGAGAAAAACCGGCGAGATGAGCGAGCAGAACAAGCTGGAGAGCAGGATCTGCCAGGCGATCCCCAAGGAAAAAAACCAGCTTCCGCGGTGAAATCGGAGCACGCAGTATTCAGCGAAAAGAGATAGCGCTGTGACGACCGAAATGAAAACCACGGGTAGCACGATCGATTGCTCCCGAAAGGTGGGGCGGAGTCCCTGGAGGATCAGTCCGCTCAGACCAAAGGAAAAGACAGCGAAGCCGAAGGGCAATTCATTCTGGGCAACGCTGGACGCCAGGGCCGTGGAGGCCTCCAGAGGGATCTGATATCGGGCATCCCACAGGAATCCTGTGATCAGTGCGAACGCCAGCATGACGGGGAACGGTGTGGCAATGGCGATGGCGCAAAACAGAGCATGGACGATCAGCAGTTCAGCGTTCCACAAGAGAGGCCATCTGGGGGAAAACTCCTGCACCACAAAGGCCAGGACAGTCATGGCGAGCAGGCAGAGCAGGTAGCGTGTCATAGATCGCCAGCATTCTCCTGTTCGGTGCTTGTATCCGTTTCCTCGGGGGAGGAGTTTCCGTCTCGGATATTTTGCGCGGTATTGACCTGCGGTCGCAGGATGAACACTTCCTCTAGTTTGTGAAGCGGGACAGCTGGCTCTACTAATGCCTGCGAGTCGAGGATCCCGTTTTCGATTCGCAGGACAGTGCCCAGGACGAGGCCTGCCGGGAATAGACCGCCGTCTCCTGATGTGAAGACCTGCTGCTGTGGGCGGATGGTTGTCTCCCGGGGAAGGAAGCCTAGCTGCAGCAGTCCTTCGTCATGAAAATCGGGAGTCCCGGAGAGGATTCCCTGTTCCTGAGTTTCCTCGACGACGGCTGCCACCTGGCACATCTCATCGCTGAGCAGCAGCATCGTGGCGCTCGTTTCGCCGACCAGTTGAGTCACTCGTCCGACGAGAGCGACTTCTTTCCCCATGGCAACGACGACAGGGCTATCTGGCTGGATGCCGTGGGCGGAGCCTCGGTTGAGGATGGCCGTTTCATACCAGGAGCTCCCTTTACGGCTGATGATCTGCGCCACCACCAGTTCGTAGGGGGTGCGCTCTTCGAAGCTAAGAGCCTCGCGAAGGCGGGCGTTCTCGCTCACGATCGCGTCAAACTCGCGAGCCCGCACAAGCAGGGCATCCCGGCTACGCTGCAGATCGCGGTATTCTGCCTGCAGTTCCGAGAGACTGAGATTCGTGAAATCTTCCTCCAGCACGCCGATGGACAGGGTCTCATGCGCTTTGGCTGCCGTCTGCGTTACCGGGTTGAAGATGGAGGAAAGCCCTCTCTGCAAGGCAGTGGAATCCCACACCATCAGCCCGATGACGATGATGAGAAATACGCCTAGTAAAAGAAGGTTCAGTCGGCTCATTCCAAAACGAAAATCAGTCTCCAGCCTGGGGTAGGTCGCTCGGCTCGTTCATGAAATGCGAAAGACCACGAATGACAGCCTGATGCGGATCCTCAGCAAGATGCACCGGGCAGTCTAAGTGACTGGCAAGCCATTCTGTCAGACCTCTTAGATGAGCTCCCGATCCGCAGAGGAGGATCCCCCGATCGACGAGGTCGCCGGTCAGTTCCGCCGAGCAGCCTTGAAGCGTCTGGCGGATGGTTTGCCCGATTTTCTCGGCCTGTGGGAGGATGGCTGCGCCGAGTTCCTCTGCATGGAGCTTGAGGCTGCGGGGTATGGAGGTGATGAGGTCGCGCCCCTGGACGAGTAGTCTCGGGGCCTGCTCAGCTTCATTGAGAGGGTTGAGGTCAGCCAGATGGTGTTTCACCTCTGTCGCGGTAGGTGTCCCGATCAGCAGATGATGAGCGGAACGCACGTATGCCCGGATCGCCCTGGTCCATTCTTCGCCCCCTCCCCGGATGCGGCAGGCCTGGGCTACGCCGCCCATAGAGAGGAGCGCTACCTGGCACTGACCTGCTCCGATTTCGCAAATCAGGTGAGCCTTAGGATCCTTTCTGGGCAGGCGTAGACCGGCTGCAGCCGCCAGTGTCGTTTCTACCAGTTCGACTTCTGCGGCTCCTGATCGCGCGCCTGCCTCCAGATAGGCGTTCCGCTCGACGCGTGTCAGGCCGGTCGGCACCCCGAGAGTCAGATGAAACCGAGCCGGCGTGCGGTCTTTGTTCCCTTTTTTCAGAATGTGCTGGATGAGCAGGGCGGCAGCTTCAGCATCAGCCATCACCCCATCCTTCACGGGAAAGACGACTTCCGCATGACGGGGGGTCCGTTCAACAGCTGCAAGAGCCTCATCTCCAGCCAGTAGCAACGCTCCCGTTCGTTTCTGCAGGACGACGCTGGAAGCTTCATCAACGATGGTGTCACTTCCTGATTTAGCGACTCGGAGACGAGCCGTCCCCAGATCAATAGCGAAGCGGTTTGAGGAAAAAGAAAACATGTGATGCGTGCGGTCTCCCGGACCAGCTGACGCTAGCATTCACCGTCCAAAATGCCAATCGGTCTTCACGATGAGTGGGAAAAACATGATAAATCGCTCACCCATACTTGCTCGCCTGCGAAAACCGATCAAGATGGCTTGAGAACTTGCACCGTTTGCATTCGAAAACCACTTATGAGCCTTTACGACATGGAGCCTGGTATGAAGTATCACTGCCAGCGCTGCACTGAGTGCTGCAAATGGCCGGGAGAGGTCGTGTTGGAAGATCATGAGATCGATTCCATTGCGAAATACCTGGGGATGACGGTCTACGAGTTCATTGCCGAATACACAGATTTGCGTGCCAACAGAGCGGGCTTAACCCTCCAGGAGAAGGAGGGTGGAGCGTGTGTTTTGCTCGATGGAGATGCCTGTCGCATCAATCCCGTGAAGCCCGAGCAGTGCGCCGCTTTCCCCAATCGATGGAATTTCAAGGGTTGGCGGGAGAAATGCGAAGCCGTCGCCAGGCCAGTCGAGGAGGGTGAACGGTAACCTACCATCCGTGGGAAGCGCGGTCTCACAGGAGCGGCGGTTTCCTACCGCTGTTTCACTAGCTCTGTGAGCTAGTCCGGCCATTAGCTTGGAAAATCGTATTTCAGTTGCCGATCCTCGCGCAAGAGGGACCCAGGCACAAAAAAACCTCCCGACGCCGGAGCGAAGGGAGGCTGGAGCAACGGCTACCTGAAGGGTGGAGCTTCGAAAGCCCCAAGCTCAGCAGCTATTGCGCGAAATCTTAGAGCGACTTCTTGAGAGCTGAGCTTGGCTTGAAGCCAACAGTCTTGGAAGCAGCGATCTTGATGGCTTCACCAGTCTTAGGGTTGCGGCCGGTGCGGGCGGCGCGTGAGCGGACTTCGAAAGTTCCGAAGCCAAGCAGCTGAACAGAGCCATCCTTCTGGACGCCTGCGGAAATGCTGTCGAGGACTGCCTTTACAGCTTCTTCAGCGGCTTTCTTGGATGTGTCTTCGCCAAGGGCTTCCTGCACGGATTCGATGAGTTCTCCTTTATTCATAGTAGAGTGGTCTTTTTTCGTTGGTGTTCCATCGCAGATGGCGATGGGAAATTGGATGTATCTGTCTCGAAACCCTGATGGGATCGGGCTTCAGAGGCTCCGGAGCTAAAATTCCTACGAAGTTTCTGGGTTGCGTGCAAGTAATATTTAGACAAATACTT
>JAHDFZ010000099.1 GCA_020627905.1 Verrucomicrobiota bacterium | reverse complement strand
ACCTCAGTGAAGTAGTTCTTCTCCTTCTTTTCTGCATTAGTGCCGTCGAGATCAGCCATGTTCTTTGGATGTTGTTGTTTGGGTTGATAGGTCCCGAATAATTAGGGTTCGGGAAAGATGCGGCAAGACTGGCAGAATTTCGGTGCGGGATCAATATCTGATTGCGCTAGCCGTGTTCGGTATCCACAGGCTCATGGGCGGTGGATATCGACAAAAGCGCCCGAAATGTCGGGCTTTCGAGACCTGATCAGCTCTCGTCTAGAGGATACTCTCGACGAAGTGCTTTGTATCGAATGGGGCAAAATCGTCTGCTGTCTCCCCGGTTCCGATGTAGCGGGTGGGGATCCCTAGCTCGTGCTGGATGGCGACAACGCTCCCGCCCTTTCCTGATCCATCGAGTTTGGTGACGATTAGACCGTTCAGGTCCATAGCGGGGTGAAACTCCCGTGCCTGGTTGACGGCATTGGAGCCGGTCGTGGCATCGACGACGATCCAGCGCTCATGCGGGGCTGAGGAGTCCTGTTTCGCGAGAGTCCGGGTAATCTTCTTCAGCTCCTCCATGAGGTTGTGGCGGGTGTGCAGGCGACCTGCGGTGTCGCAGATGAGGTAATCTGCTCCGGTCGCGATAGCCTGCTGATGCGCCTCAAAGCAAACGCCCGAGGGATCCCCCTGGTAGCGAGTCGTGACGACAGGGACATCGATCCGCTCTCCCCAGATCGTCAGCTGCTCAATGGCAGCGGCGCGAAAGGTATCTGCAGCCGCCAGGACGACCGACTTCCCCTGGCTCTTGATGTAGTGGGCGAGTTTTGCTACCGATGTGGTCTTACCGACTCCATTGACACCAGCCACGAGGATGACGGTAGGCTTGCCATCCTCGCGCAGGGGAGGGAGGCTGGGCGGGGAATCGCCAAGGATCTCGACCATCTTCGCCCGACAGGCCTCATTGACCGCGCCTACGTCGGCTTTGCGCCCGAGGGATTGCAGCTCGTCCACCAGCTCCGTCGTGAGGCGGATCCCCAGGTCAGAGGTTACGAGAGTTTCCTCGAGATCATCCCAATCGATCTCTGGTTTGCCCTTGAACCGGTCGACGATTTTTGAGAATAGGCCCATAGCAATTGGTTAGAAAACTTCCGGCAGGCCATCGAGCACGCCGTTGATAAAGCCCGGGGACTCATCGGAGCCCATTCTCTTGGCGATCTCGATGGCTTCATTAATCGCTGCCTCGCGCGGGATGTGATCGCAGAAGCAGATCTCATAGACCGCCACCCGTAGAATATTTCGGTCGACTGGGTTCAGCTTGTGGAGGGCGAAGTTGTCAGCCGTGTCCCGGATTCGTCCGTCTACCTCGGACAGCTGCTTATCAATCCCCGTCACCAGCATCGTGGCGAATTCTCTGGCTAGATCCGTTTTGATCTGGCGCACCTCCCAGAACTGCTGCATTCCGGTTTCGTCCGTGGCGATTTCGCTCTGCATATCGCAGGCGTAGAGGAACTGAACAGCTGCCTCCCGTCCATCACGGCGAGGGGAGGGTTTCTTTCCGTTTTTCGGCATCGGTAGAAAGTGGGGATGGGAGAAAAAGTTCGGGGAAGCCGCTGGTTTTTTCAATGAAAACACCCTCAGGAGACCCTGGTCGGGCAGTGGCGGCGCGAGCCTCGACCCCTCGTCGATTCTCGATGAAATTCAAGCCTTCCTTTTGTCCTAAAATGCACACGGTGGTCGCCAGGGAGTCCGCCTCCGTGCTCGTAGGAGCATAGACGGTGGCAGCTATCTGCTCAGTCAGGCCAAGCCCGGTGAAGGGGGAGACAATGTGCGAAAAGCGCACGCCATCGATCTCTAAGAATTGGCGGGCATCTCCCGAGGTGGAGAGAGCCGCATTCAGCAGGTAGAGCTGGGGCAGGTCTCCATCCTTGCGCCGAGTCTGCACGGCTACCTTCCAGCCGCGTGGTTCATCAGGTGGGGCATCGCCCGCGCGGATGTCACCACTGGCTGCCACGAGCACCCGTGTGAATCCTGCGTCGACCAGAGTCTGCAGGGCCTGATCGGCCGCGTAGCCTTTGCCGATGCCGCCCAAGTCCAGCAGCATAGGACCTCCCGTTTTGGTTATTGTTGAGTTGGCCTTATCGATCGAGAGCTGATCCATGCCGACTCGCGCGAGTGCGCGCTGGCGGGCTTCTTCAGTCGGTAGCCGTTTCGTCCGCTTGCTCTGTCGCCAGAGCCTGACGAGGGAGCCGCAGGTGATGTCGAAGGCCCCCTTGCTCTCCCCGTGAAGTCTCTGCGATGCGCTGAAAAGGGCGATCAAGTCAGCGCTCGCTGGAAAAGGGGTATTCACAGGATGCTTGACCAGCTGGTTGATCTCGGAGTCCGGCAGGTAATCCGACGCGACACGGTTGATCTCCTGCACGCGATTGAAGGCATCTTTCAGTGCCTTTTCGGCTTCGCTGACTTGGTCAGAGGGTGACCAGACGTAGATGGTGAATAGCGTGCCCATGTGAGGCTCCTCTTGCCTGAGGAGGCGCCAATCACCAGAGCCTCCCAGACTGGTGGCACAGATGGCAAACGACAAAAAACCCGCGAGATATGTCGCGGGTTTCCTGAAAATGCGATGGTGGCCCATCGATCTGATCGCTTTGTCGCTCAAATGGATCTACTCTTCACCCAGCCCCTGATTCCAGATGCGATGCATTTCCTCAGCTGATGGTGTCTCCAGCGGGCGGACGACCCGGAAACCCAGCCAG
This sequence comes from Verrucomicrobiota bacterium, assembly GCA_020627905.1. Taxonomy (GTDB): domain Bacteria; phylum Verrucomicrobiota; class Verrucomicrobiia; order Verrucomicrobiales; family DEV007; genus Arctic95D-9. The sequence goes on along the minus strand of JAHDFZ010000099.1, from coordinate 9,715 downwards.
TGAGCATCCGTGTGATACCAGATGGATTTCGGGAGCTGGGGATCCTGGATCTTCCATTCCGCATCGGAAAAAATGCGACGAGCCGAACGCAGCTCTTCCGGCGGGTCATACCAGGAGCCACCACGAGCGACGCGCGGATACAGTGTTTCAGGGATAGCCAATGGGTTTTCAGCGCCACCTTTCCGATCAGCGTAGATGTTCGGGAGATACTGGTCGAGCACCCACTCCATGACGTTACCGTGCATGTCGTGCAGGCCCCATGGGTTCGGCTTCTTCGTGCCGACAGGCTCGTAGCCGGAGCGTGTCTGATCCGGGTCAAAGACGGCATACTCTGCAAGCTGCTCCGGGGCGCAATGAAAGGCTCCTGTCGTGCCGGCACGGCAGGCATATTCCCACTCAGCCTCGGTCGGCAGGCGATAGAAGTGACCGGTCTGGGCACTGAGCCACTGGCAGTATTTCAGAGCTGCGTGCTGGGTCATCGAGATAGCTGGATAGCCACTGGTCCCCATGCCGAAAGACATCTCCACGTAAGGAGTGGTGGGGCTGGAAACAACATCAATGGGGGCTGCATCGGGCTCGATCGTCACGGGCGCACCGTTCTTCTGACGGGCGACGGAGGTGATCATGAATGGCTCGTATTGATCCCAGGTGATCTCAAATTTCCCCATCCAGAATGGAGCGACTTTCACTTTGTGCTGCGCGCCTTCGTCATCGAAGCGGCCGGACTCACCTTCAGGGCTGCCCATCGTGAACTCTCCGCCCTTGATGGCGAGCATCTCGAGGTCTGCACCGGCCACCGGGATGTTGGTGGTGTAGTCCTTCATGTCACTCTCATTCTCCTCCGTGGAGGCAGCGGTAATGTCAGCACGCATGCGCTCGACGAGAGCCAGATCATCAGCAGGGAGCGCTGGGCCGTCGTCTTTCTTTGGTTCTTCGCCAGCTTTGACCGAGGCAAAGGTTATCCCCTCTGGCCAGACGGCGCCCTGGGCGACCCAGAGGTTCAGGAGGCGCTGCTCTTTTTGCGAGAATGGACCACCTTTTTCCAGGAGCGGCTCGATGTTCACGGTGAAATCCATGCGAGGCTGCTCGGTGAGGGTTACCCCATCAGGCCAGTCTGCGCCCTGAGCGATCCATTCTTTGATGAGATCCTGCTGCTCGACGGTCAGCTGCTTTTTCGGTGGCATGACGTCCTCGCTGTCGGCTGGCTCTGTCGTCATCCAGTAGACGGAGCTGTCGTCCGGTTTTCCGGGGATGATGGTCTCGTCCGGGTAGAGATCACCACCGGCGAAGGCAAACTCTTTGGTATCCATCCGGTATTCACCTTTTGCCTTATCCTCATTGTGGCAGCTAACACAGGTGCCTTCGAACAGGGGTTTGATCTGGGTGACGAAGTCTACCTTCGTTTCCGCCTGCGCGGTCGCCATAGCGGAAAAGGCAAGGGATGAGAGAAAAAAGGCTCGTTTGGACATAAAGTGATTGGTTGAGGCCGAGATGGCAAGAGTGATGCCTGAAGCAGCAACGCTTTTCAAGGAATTTCTCCTTTCGCAAATTGGCGCATTACCGCAGGGTCAATTCTCTTACGCACTGTTTCGCCCTTTTTCTATTCATGCCGTCTTCTATTCATGCCGTCTGACCCACCGATCACTCGTGACTTTCTAGCGGATACGCTGGACCGATTAGCTATGCTCCTTGAGCTGAAAGGAGAGAACGCCTTCAAAATCAGGGCCTACAAGAATGGTGCTGACGTGGTGCGCGAGTTTTCGGGAGATATCGTCGAGCGCGCTAGGGCAGGGGATCTGAGCGGGATTAAAGGGATCGGGTCGGCCCTTCAGGAGAAGCTCCAGGCACTGGCGACAACGGGGAAAATGCCCCTTTATGAGAAGGTGCGAGCCGAGTTCCCCGATGGGATTTTCGATCTGCTCGGTCTATCGGGACTGGGGCCGAAAAAGGTAAAGGTGCTCTATGAAGCTCTCGAAGTAGGAGATCTTCCAAGCCTGAAAAAAGCCTGCGAGAGCGGCAAAGTGGGGGATCTGCCGGGCTTCGGCAAAAAGTCAGTGGAGAAAATCCTCGAAAGCATCGAATTTCAGGCCTCTCACGCAGAGCGGTTCCGGCTTGGCGACGTCGTCGCGGTTGCTCGCGAGCTAAGGGACTTTCTGCGACTGCACCCAGAGGCGAATCAGGTGGAGATCGCAGGTAGCTATCGCCGTGGAAAAGAGACGCTCCATGATCTGGACTTTCTCGTCAGCTCCGGAGATCCCGAGTCAGTCATTGAGCACTTCACGAAAGCGGAGCCCGTAGAGAAAGTCGAGCTGAGGGGCGATACCAAGGCGAGTGTCCGCCTCGGTAATGGCCTGCAGGCGGATCTGCGAGTGGTCGAGAATGCCGCCTTTCCCTTTGCTCTCAGTTATTTCACGGGTAGCAAGGCGCACAACGTCGAGATGCGGGGGCGGATGCGGGACCGAGGTCTCTCCCTCAACGAATATGGCCTGACGCCGATCGAGGGGAAAGAGGGCGTCGACGTGCCGAAGATTGAAGAGGAGCGAGGGCTTTATGAGTTTCTTGGTCTTGATTATGTCGAGCCGGAACTACGCGAGAATACGGGCGAGTTTGAGGCCGCTGCAGATGGCACCCTGCCTCGGCTGATCGAGCTGGAGAATCTGCGGGGCACCTTCCACAACCACACCACTGCCAGTGATGGCCGGAACTCGCTGGAGGAAATGGGCGCTGCTGCTATCGAGCTGGGACTGGAGTATCTGGGGATCGCCGATCATTCGAAGAGTTCCTTTCAGGCAAATGGCCTCGATGAAGAGCGCTTAGTGGCGCAGGTCGCAGAGATCGAGAAGATCAATCAAAACTACGAAGCTGATGGGGAGAAATTTCGACTTCTGTCAGGAAGTGAGGTCGACATTCTCAAGGACGGCAGTCTCGATTTCGATGACTCGATCCTCGCGCAGTTAGACTACGTGGTGGCCAGCGTCCACAACGCCATGACCCTGGACGAGGCCGCTATGACGAAGCGGCTGGTTAAGGCCATTGAAAATGAGCACGTGACGATGCTGGGGCACCTCACTGGACGACTTTTGCTCAAACGGGAGGCCTACGCAGTGAATGTCGGAAAAATCATCGATGCCTGTGCGGCCAATGGGACGGTGATCGAGCTGAATGCCAACCCCTGGAGACTCGACATGGACTGGCGCTGGTGGAAGACCGCCCGAGATAAGGGCGTGCTCTGCGCGATCAATCCCGATGCTCACCGGGTCCAGCAGCTCGAGTATCTCTGGTTCGGCGTCAAGCAGGCGCGCAAGGGGTGGCTGCGACGTGAGGATGTGCTGAATACGAAGTCGCTGGAGGAGATTCGGGGATGGTTGGATCGGTAATGAACAGTCTGTAAAAACCATTCAATCCTGCTTCGTTCTCGTGAGCGTCACGTTGTCGATAAAGACCTCATTCGGTATATGCAGGCGCAACTGTGATTTGTCAGGGTGAGAGAGGCCGGGAGACGTGAGTGAAAGAACCTTTTTTCCATTCACGAAGGCTGTCACCTGATCCCCCTCAAACACGACTTTTAGACGCGACCATTTTCCTTCGATATCTCGACGCAGGTCTTCCTGCACTTTGAACGGAGCTGCTTCAGCTTTTTCAGCTTCAGTTTTAGGCTGTTTCTGGAATCTCTCACCACGAATGGTTTTATTCATCCTCCAGCCTGCCATATCTTCAATATGGACCTTGTCAGTGTAAAACTGGATCATCGCCAGATGTCCCGCATGAAGGTCTTTTCGGTTCGTATCAGCTATATTGATGCCGATGGAATCTTTCACGCTTGGCAGCATGAAATCCATCTCGATCATTCCGTCGGTGAAACCCAAAGGGCGTTTCACTGAGGCGGCATGGTCAGCGGTTGGGTGAGTTACAACTCTCAGGCGTCCATCGATCAGCGACGCCTGCTTGTTTCCATTCGCACGGTAGGAGCTATTTGTATTCCAGCCCTCGCCAACATTCTCTTTTTGTGGATCTGCTTCGGAACGCTCGAAATCGTCTTCGAACAGGGGCGTCTCCTCAGCTGTTACGTTGAAACTGAAAAACAAAGGTAAAAGCAGGATCTGTATAGGTTTGCGCATGTTTTCATGTCTAAATGAGAAAGGGGAAAGCGCAAGGAACAAGTGCTTTCTCCAATCCTCCGTATCGTCCCCACTCTAAAACACGATCAGGGCGAGCCTACCCCGCCTGGAAGTAAAACAATGGCGAGCCTGCATCCTGCCTCTGGATCACAGCTGCTCAGGCTCGGCAAGCAGCTGCCCGACTCTCTGCAGTAGCCGCCCAGCAGCTCCTCCATCGAGGATTCGGTGGTCGAAGCTGAGAATAAAATTGCACTCCATCTTCGGCACGAAAGTTTCCTTTTCACGATCCCAGTGTGGCATTTTCCGCCCAGCCATCAGTCCAAGCACGAGGTTCTGCTCCGGCAGAGGAATGGGCATCGCGTCTGTAATGCCGAACGGTCCTACGTTGGTCACCGTCGCAACTCCGGTGCCGGCGCTTTCAGGCGGCAGGCGCCGCTCCTGTCCGAGTTGCACAAGCTTGGTGTAGTCGTCCTGCATGGTCGACAAATCATGCTGATCGGCATTCTTCAGGACAGGGACCAGCACGCCGTCTTCTACCTCTACTGCGAAGCCGATATCGATCGCTGAGGGGTGAACAATCTTCTGCCCGATCAGGCGACCAGCGACAGCCGTGTTTTCAGCAATGGCAATGGCGAGCGCTCGCACGGCGTAGAGGGTCACTCCGGGTTTGTCCGTCAGAGTTTTCCGGTGGGCTAGCACCCGATCCATAATGATCGGCACGGTCACGGTAGCCAAAGGACGAGTCCAGCTGCGCCGCATGCTGTCGGCCACCGCGATCCGCATGGGCGAGGCATCTGTCATTTTGTTGCGCTCCAGCTCGGCGATGAACTTCTCGAAGTCCTCCACCGTCACACGCCCGGCACGGCCACTACCCTGCACCCCGGCGAGGTCTGCCTGGTTGAGCCCGAGCTCTTCCATTCGATGGCGTAGGCGGGGATTCAGATAGGCGGTCGAGCGCACGGGAACGGGCAGGCCACCCTCGACAGTGGGTTTTACAGTCGGCTGTTCGGTCTCTGAGATGACGTCTTCATCTTTGATCGCGAAATGTGGTTTTGCCTCTGAGCTGGTTTCCTCATCTGATTTGTCAGAGTCTGGCGCTTCCTCGGTTCTTTGGATGAGTCCGGCACGCTGGGCCTCCTCCTCAGTCGTCTCCACGTAGGCGAGGGTGGCACCCACGGCGTAGCTGGTGCCATCTTCGGCGACGATCTCGACAATGGTGCCAGTGGCCGGGGTGGTCACTTCCATCATCGCCTTATCGGTCTCGACCTGGAAGATATCCTGGTCAGCCTGGATGTCCTCGCCAACGGCGATCTGAATGTCACGGATAGTCGCCTCAGCGATGGATTCACCAAGCTGGGGCATAGAGATCGGATAACGTGGCATAGGATTCGAAAGATCTGATGTCGTGATTAGATAGCTAGATCAAACCGCTGACTGGTTCTCTCTGCAAGGAAATCTCTATGGCAAAACGAGCGCTGATTGTGTCGTAGGCAAACGGTGGCTTCAGGCGTCCGGTGCGAGCAGTTTCGCATGCTCGATCGCCCGCAGCATGCCTTTGGCTTTGTTGACGGTTTCCTGGTATTCGCTGGTTGGCACGGAGTCCGCCACGACGCCGGCCCCTGCCTGCACGTAGGCTTTCCCACCCTTCAGCACGACCGTGCGGAGGGCGATGCAGGAGTCATGATTCCCATCGAAGCCGAAATAACCCACCGCGCCGGAGTAAGCGCCGCGCTTCGATTTCTCCAGTTGGTGAATGATCTGCATCGCACGCACCTTTGGGCTGCCGCTCACGGTGCCGGCGGGGAAGGTCGCCCGGAGGACGTCGTAGGCGCTCTGGCCGTCGCGCAGTCTTCCGCGCACATTCGACACGATGTGCATGACATGGCTGTAGCGCTCGATGATCATCTGCTCGCTCACACAGACGGTATCGTATTCGGAGACGCGTCCCACGTCGTTGCGCGCGAGATCGATGAGCATGACATGCTCTGCCCGTTCCTTCGGGTCAGCGAGCAGCTCAGCTGCGAGAGCGTCATCTTCCTCCGGTGTTTTGCCTCTCCATCGAGTCCCGGCGATCGGACGGATTTTGATGTCGCCGTTGATCGATTGCACATGCACCTCTGGAGAACTTCCTACGAGGGAGAATTCTTCGCCGAACTCCAGGCAGAACATGTAGGGAGAGGGGTTCACATGGCGCAAGGATCGATACAGGTCGATAGGTCGACCGGTGAATTCCGTCTCGAAGCGCTGCGAGGGCACGACCTGAAAGATATCGCCGGCGTAGATGTATTCCTTCGCCTCACTCACCATGGATTCATATTCCTCCTGTGTGGTATTGCTGCGAAGCGGCACTTCGGCAGGCTCCTCCATGAGGGAGAATGGCGCTCCCGGGTGAGGGCCTTTCATAGCGTCGACCAGCGCAGCTACCTGCTGGCGACCTGCCTCGTAGGCGTCCTCTGGAGAGGGGAAGTCATCGATGCACACATTCGCCACGACCTGTAGCTTGCGGAAGCGGTGATCAAAGATGATAAGAGTATCTGTGATGACAAAGGCCATGTCCGGCAGGCCTAGACCGTCGTCTTTCGGCCGGGGGACGGTCGTCTCGAAGAACGTCACCATCTCATACCCGATGAACCCCACAGCACCGCCGGCAAAAACCGGTAGCTGGTCATTCGCCACCGGACGATAGCCAGCCATCAGCCGCTCCAGTTCATGTAGGGGATCGCCGTCTGCCTCCGGCAGCTCGTGTGTTTGAAATGCTTCTTCTCCTTTGTGACGAGTCGAGATCGTCCTTCCGCTCGCCCGTATCTCTAGGCGCGGGTGGGTGCCGATAAAAGAATAACGTCCGATCTGATCGGACTTTTCAGCAGATTCCAGAAGGAAGCTGGGTGTATGGGACCCCTCGCTCAGTTTCTGGTAGACGGCGATCGGTGTCTCGTAATCAGCCGCCAGCTCCGTCCAGACAGAGACGACATTACCCGACTGCGTCTGTGTGGAGAAGGTTTCGAAATCAGGCTTTAGCGGTGTCATACCAGGTGGGGAAAGGGGTCTCTCCTGAGAATCGGCAACTTTCCGGGGAATGCTCGACGCGCAAGAAGCATTTTCTGCGATTCTGCCGGAGGAGAGAGTTCTCGTATTTGGCTAAAAGGCCAACTCTCCCTGTTCCCACGATACATTTGGCTCGCAGGCCATGGGGCTTTCATTTGGGCCGTTCTGCCCAGCGGGAGACGTCATTTTCACGGGAGTAGGCTTCACCTGGAAAAAGTCAGTGGGTGCCTCTGGAGATGCGCAGGCGACGGTGATTTCTCCCGCGTCGAGCCCCCGTTTCGTGATGGCAGCACGAGCAGACTCTGCCGCGATCTCTGCTGTATTGCAGTCAGAACTCAGGTGACCGAGGATGATGTGCTGCAGACGCTCAGATGCCACGCGGTCGATGAGTTCTGCTGTCTGCACATTCGACAGATGGCCGTGGCGGTTGGCGATGCGCTGCTTTGTCGACCACGGTCTGACGGTATCATTCATGAGCAGTTCCTCGTCATAGTTGGACTCGGTGAAGAGGATGTCGAGATCCTTCAGGCGGTCGACCATGAGATGAGTGACATGTCCGACATCGCTGACGATGCCCAATCGGATGCCCGACTGCGCTGCAATGACGAAACCTACGGGATCTACCGCATCGTGCGGCACCGGAAACGCCTGCACTTCGAGATCGAGGACCTCAAAGCTGGACGAGCTGTCGAATCGCAGCCAGTTGATCTGCCCAGCCACTTTCTCGTCCACCATCTTTGCCGTGTGGGCTGTTGCGTAGACCGGCAGCTCGTGTTTTCGACAGAAAACATCAAGACCCTTTGTATGGTCACCATGCTCGTGGGTGATGACGATGGCGTCCAGGCTCTCCGCTGAAAGCCCGATCGTTTCCAGTCGTGTGCAGATCTGGCGACAGGAGATCCCCGCATCGACGAGGATGGTCGCTCCCTCCGTCTGCACGACAGCGCAGTTGCCTTTACTGCCGCTGGAGAGAACCGATAACTGAAGCATGCCACGTAGGGGGATCCGTCGAGAAGGAGCCAACCTGGGAGAGAATTGGCCTCTCTCTTTGTGCCTTCTTTCGCCATCGGAAGCAACCGAAAAACTTTGGAAATCCAAAGCTTCATCGGGTGTCGTGCTGCAGAATTGCTTAGCATTCCTTAACCAGCGCGAGCGATTTCGCCATGGTATGAAAATCATCGCTAAAAAAGACAACTATCGGAAGAGTTCTCATTGACGTGAAAGCGATGGCCATGCTTCTGTGCGCACCCCGATTTGCGGATCTACCGCTGAGTGGGGAAGGCACAAAGAGATGAGTATGGGTGAGAATGTAAAAGTGGCTGTCGTAGGGGCGAGCGGATATACCGGACAGGAGCTGGTGCGTCTTCTTCTGCAACACCCGCGCATCGAGATCGCCTGTGTGACCTCCCGATCCGAGGCTGGGCGGCTGGTTACCGATGTTTTTCCACGCTTCAAAGGATCGCCGAAGGTCAATGACCTGCCGTTCATCGCTCCGGATGTGGAGAAGATGAAGCAGCTGGGTGTTGAGGCTGCTTTTCTGGCCCTACCGCACGGAGTGGCAGCCAGTTTTGCTGAGCCGCTTATCGATGCCGGCATCCGCGTGATCGACCTGAGCGCTGACTTTCGGCTGCGTTCGCCAGAGATTTACGAAGAATTCTATGGGGCACCGCATCCCGCGCCTCACCTGCTGGAGGAGGCCGTTTATGGACTGCCCGAGGTTTACGGCGAGCAGATAGAAAAGGCGCGTCTCATCGCCTCTCCAGGCTGCTACCCGACAAGTGTGCTTCTCCCCTTGCTACCGATTCTCAAAGAAGGATTGATCAATCCCGAGACCATCTGTGTGTCCAGCATGAGCAGCGCCAGCGGGGCAGGGAAGAAAACGGACCCCAGTCTCCTGTTTTGCGAGGTGAACGAGAGCGTTCGCGCATATGGGGCTCCGAAACATCGCCACCTCAGCGAGATCGAGCAGGAGCTCAGCCTGGCATCTCAGCAGGAGGTGAAGATCAGCTTCGTGCCCCACCTGCTCCCGACCAATGCCGGGATCGCTACGACGATCTTTGCGGATTTAAAAACGGATCCGCAGCACGTGTCGGCGCTCATCGCCGCCGCCTATCAGGAAGCGTATGAAAATAGCAGTTTTGTCAGGGTTCTTGGCGAGGGTGTTTTCGGCGATACGAAGAATGTAGCGCGCACCAACTTCGTAGACATCGGTTGGGTCATCGATGACCGGACGAATCGACTCATCCTCAGCAGCGCCGAGGACAATCTCGGGAAGGGTGCCGGTAGCCAAGGCGTCCAGAGCTTCAACGTCATCTACGGCTTTCCCGAAACAGAGGGACTGCTGCACTTTTAAGTATTCAGGCTATTTCTCTGCCTATGCGAGCGCGGCGAATCGTCCGCTTGCCACACGCAACGAATCATCATGGCAAAGGTCAATCAGTTAAAGGGCGGAAACGTCTGCTCTCCCAGGGGATTCCAGGCGGCTGCTGTCGCCTGTGGGATCAAAAATCCCAACATCGATCGCCTGGATCTGGCTCTCATCTATTCTGAGC
>JAHDFZ010000098.1:11162-12533 GCA_020627905.1 Verrucomicrobiota bacterium | reverse complement strand
CTTCTGGAAGCGCGCGGCCCCGTCCGCCATGATGTCGGTCTTTGACGCGCCAAGTCGCGAGATCTGCACTGTTCGCCGGGAATCGACCAACACTCCGCTCCAAGCGCTTGCTCTGCTCAACGGACCGGAAATCATTGAGTCATCGAGAGTCCTAGCTCAGGAGCTGCTCGCCGGCGACGCAGATGATAGCGATATCCTCAGGCGGGCCTTCTCGACGATCCTGCAGCGTTCTCCTTCTCAGCAGGAAATGCAGATCCTAACAGCGACGCTGAAATCCGAACTCGAAGCTGCTACGTCAAAAGAGAACCAGAGCGTTCTATCCGTTGGTCGTGCAGAATTATCACCGGGCAGCGATCCGGTTCGGCTCACCGCGTTCACCATGGTGAATCGCATGATCTTTAACCTCAGCGAAACCGTCTCCCGCCACTAAAAGCCCTAACCCTAATCACGCGAATGAATATACCCCTCTCTCAAATCAATCGTCGCCAATTCTTTGGTCGAACTTCAGGCCTCAGCCTCGGAGCGCTCGGGTTAGGCAACCTGCTCTCTGCCAAGACACCGGCGGGAGCAACAGGCTTTCACCATGCTCCGAAGGCAAAACGGATCATCTATCTATTCCAGAGCGGCGGCCCCTCACAAATGGACCTCTTCGACCACAAACCACAGATGGCGAAAATGCGTGGGGAGGAATTGCCAGAATCGGTTAGGCAGGGTCAGCGGCTAACCGGTATGACATCCAAACAGGACTCCCTTCCTATCGCCAGCTCGATCTTTGACTTCAAGCAACATGGGCAGAGTGGGGCATGGATCTCAGAACTTATGCCGAACCTGGCCAAGCAGGCAGACAAAGTGTGCTTTCTCAAATCCGTCTACACCAACGCCATCAACCACGATCCTGGCATCACGTTCCTCCAGACGGGTCACGAGCAACCCGGCCGGCCATCCATGGGCTCATGGATGAGTTATGGAATCGGCTCCGAAAATGAGAATCTTCCGGGGTTCATTGTCCTCGTTTCAAACGGAAACTTCGGCGCAGCCCAACCTATCTATTCCCGCCTATGGGGGAGTGGATTTCTGCCCACATCTCACCAGGGAGTTCGACTACGCTCCTCAGGCGATGCCGTTCTTTATTTGCAAGACCCGTCCGGAGCACCACGAGATCGCTCGAGGGGCATTCTAGATGGATTAAGCAAGCTCAACCAGCTGCATTTCGACAAGACAGGAGATGCGGAGGTTCAGACACGGATCTCTCAGTATGAGATGGCCTATCGAATGCAGATGTCCGTTCCCGATGTAACCGATTTATCTGATGAGCCAGAGTCCACTTTCAAAAGATATGGAGAAGATGCTCGCACACCGGGAACATATGCG
>JAHDFZ010000098.1:0-11152 GCA_020627905.1 Verrucomicrobiota bacterium | reverse complement strand
TTCGGATGCAGGCCTCCGTGCCCGAGCTGATGGATGTGTCCGACGAGCCCCAACACGTCCTCGATCTCTACGGGGCCACCCCCGGTGATGGCTCGTACGCCTCGAACTGCCTCCTCGCCCGGAGGCTAGCCGAGCGTGATGTCCGCTTTATTCAGCTTTACCATACAGGGTGGGATCAGCACTCGAAGCTGCCTGAGCAACTGGCCCTGCGCTGTCAGGAGACCGATCAGGGGACTGCTGGGCTTCTAGCAGACCTGGAGGAGCGCGGGCTTCTAGAGGACACCCTCGTGATCTGGGGCGGAGAGTTCGGCAGGACGATCTATAGCCAGGGTAAGCTGACAGACACCACCTACGGACGCGACCATCACCCCCGCTGTTTCAGCATGTGGATGGCAGGAGCAGGCATCAAGCCGGGCATGAGCTACGGCCAAACGGATGACTTCTGCTACAACGTCACCGAAAACCCAGTCTCCGTTCATGACCTGCAGGCGACAATCCTGCATCTGGCAGGCGTTGACCATGAGAAGCAGACCTTCTTCCATCAGGGCAGACGCTTCAGGCTGACAGACGTTCACGGTCATGTTTTAAAAGACATCCTCACCTAATAACCGCCCCTCACCGCAACTAGAAACCCCTGTCTCACATGAAAGCTTTTACAACTATCTTAGCCAGCCTCATCCTTTTGGCGGGGTCCATCTCGGCAGAGCCTGTGATGGACCGACTCGTCATCGAAGGATATGAAAATCCCGGACTCGGCCGCCATGTCGTTCTGGTAGCTGGCGATGACGAATACCGCAGTGAAGAAACGATGCCGATGCTGGCAAAAATCCTCGCCAAACATCACGGATTCAAATGCACTGTCCTGTTCTCGCAGGAAAAAGAACATCCGGGAATCGTAAACCCCAACGTTCTTGATAATATACCCGGACTCGAAGAGCTGCGGACTGCCGATCTTCTCATCATCAAAACGCGATTCCGGACACTTCCTGATGATCAGATGCAGGAAATTGATAATTACCTGCGATCCGGGAGACCTGTCATCGGCCTCAGAACAGCAAACCACGGTTTCCGTTTCCCGAAAGACTCCAAATGGGCGCACTATGGATTCCGATATGACGGAGAAAAAGAAGACTGGAAAAACGGTTTCGGCGGAAAAGTATTAGGCTCCTGGTTTTTCTCTCACCACGGCTGGCATGGGAAGGAAAGCACGCGAGGGATCAAAGTGAAACCCCATAGCATCCTCGAGGGCATCTCTGATGGCGGGGTATGGGGAACATCTGACGTCTATGGCGTTAAGGAGCCGATTCAGGGTGACGACGTCGAGATTTTGCTGCGCGGTCAAGTGCTCGCAGGAATGAACATGGACGATCCACCCGTCGGCCCGGGCCCTTACGATCATCGAGGTGTGCAAAAATACCTCTCAGAGGGGTCGAACGACAAGAACGATCCCATGCAGGCGCTTGCCTGGACCATGAGCTATCAGTTAGAGGGCGGAAAGCGCGGGCGCGTCTTTTCGACAACCCTAGGCTCTTCCGAGGATTTTATTGCGGAGGGTAGTCGGCGGATGGTCGTTAATGCAGCCTATTGGGCGCTCGGCCTGAGAATATCTCCCACGGCAGATGTTTCCTTTGTGGACGAATACAATCCCAGCCGCTTCAAAAACTACAAGTCAGTGGAACACTGGCGAGACCAGGCCATTCGGATCTCCGACCTCGCTCCCGAGCACCCCGTGGCCAACGATCCGAAGGCAGCTCAGGGAGAACCCCTGAAACCCTACTTCGACGTCACCGAGGGCAGAGGTGAGGCACTGGCCTATCATGAGCATCCCGTGAATCGACACCGCCTCTATGATTTCTACGCTCGGCAGGCTGAGTATTACCTTGGGCAGGAGGAAGTCCCTGAGATCCTGCCTGGTTACCCAGGGCTTGATGCGGGAACATTCGGCCACTGGGGTGCCTTCAGCAAAAATGGCTACGCTGACCGCCGTTGGGAAATCATGGATATCGGACATGTGTTCGCCAACATCTTTCGCCATAAAGAGACCAAGGCCGAAAAGGTGAGAGGAATCACCATCCGGCTCTCTCCAGACCGGAACGTTCTTTTCGATACCGAAACCCTTAGCTACACTCACCTGTGGGAGGGCAAGTTAGGGAATTTCAGCGCCGGCAGATGGGGCATCGGAAAGGGTATCGAACCAGGTGGTGATGTCTTACAGACCAACCTGACTCCAGAGGCTAAGAAAAATCAGGACTTTCGCTATCATGGATATTACCTGTCCGAAGAAGGTGTGACATTTCACTATGAAATCGACGGGGTCGTCTACTACGACACACCGGGACTGGACGAAAACGGGCAGTTCCTACGGCAGCTCTCAGAAACACCTCCTCCCCACGTCAACTCGGGAGCACCTGCCAGGTTCGACGAGAAAGTGATCACGCTCACTGGCGAGGCCGGATCGCAGCTACCAGGCTCCCCTTTTGCTATCGACCGCATTCCCGTGCCTCTGCAGAATGAGTTTGGATCCGTAATGCTTATCGGAGGGCACGACTTTTTCTCTAACGGTGACGCTGCAGTATGCACCATGTTTGGCGATGTCTGGCGCGTGAGCGGGCTCGATGCCAGCCTCCAGGAAGTGCGATGGCACCGGATCGCCACTGGTCTCAATCAGGCGCTTGGCGTCTATGTCGAGCGGGGGGAAACCGATGAACTTTACGTCGTCGGGAGAGATCGTATCTCCCGCCTGCATGACTTGAACGGCGACAGGGAAATCGACTACTACGAAAACTTCAACGACACCTTCCGCCCGAACCCAGGTGGCCACAGCTTCCACACAGGGTTGCAGCGCGATGCTGCCGGAAACTTTTACTTCGTGGCTGCAGAAGATGGGCTGGTGCAAGTTTCACCCGATGGATCTACAAGCAAGGTCATTGCAACTGGCCTACGCAATGCAAACGGGGTCGGGGCCGACCCCAACGGAGCGCTTGTCACCACGAGCAATAACGAAGGAGATTGGACCCCGACCTCTGCAGTTTACGAAGTCGTGGAGGGCGACTTCTACGGACGAAAAGCAAAAAAAGATGGAGCACCCATCGCCCCGCCATTGGCCTATATCCCACGGGGACTGGACAACAGCTCCGGCGGCCAGGTGTTCTGTCACTCCGAATCGTGGGGCCCGCTGCAGGATAAGCTTTTCCATTTCTCGTTTGGAGCCGGCACCTGGATGATGGTCTTACGCGATGAGCAGGAGGGAAAACGAACTCAGGGAGCGGTCGTCCCACTCCCCGGCGACTTCGAGTCCGGCACCCACCGCGGTCGCTTCCACCCGCTAGATGGTCAACTCTACGTGAGCGGGTCTGATGGCTGGGGGAACTATGCCGTGACCGATGGTGACTTTGCTCGCATCCGCTACACAGGGGCGAACAACAATCTCCCCATCAGTTTCCAAGCCTACAGGAACGGTATTTTGCTGGAGTTTGCATCGGCACTGGACCCCGCTTCTCTGGTCGCTGATCAGTTCTTCGCCCAAATGTGGAACTACCAGCATATGGCTGCTTACGGGTCTCTCGAATGGTCTATCAAAAATCCTCAGGCACCGGGTCACGATCCGATACCGGTCGACTCGGTGAATCTTATCGACGACTCGGGTAAGCGCATTTTTGTCGAAATGAGGGATCTGCTACCCGCCATGCAAATGCATCTCTACGGAAAACTGAAAGCAGCTGATGGTTCGAACGTCACTCTCGACATCTACCCGACGCTGATTTCCCTTCGTGACGATTTCACAGGATTCGATGATTATGCAGCTAGCTCCGCTGAGAAAGAGACGGACCTCACACTCCGCATCAAATGGCCAACCGCCTTCACACCAAAAGTCCCGCAGCAGCATGAAGGGCGAGGAATCAACGTCACGGCTATCGCTGGTCTGCTCTACCAACAGAAAAAGCTAACGGTGAAAGCGGGAGAGGATCTCAGCATCCGGGTCATGAATCGCGACTCCATCCCGCACAACTGGGTGCTGGGAGACATCGGATCACTGGAAACGATAGGTGCCGCCTCGAACGTCATGATGACAAACCCGGAAGCAGACAAGCTCCACTACGTGCCGGAAATGAGTGAGGTGCTCCACTTTACACCCATGCTGGAACGCAACGAATCATACACCCTGCATATCAAAGCTCCTGAGAAACCGGGGACTTACCCTTACCTCTGCACCTTCCCGGGTCATTGGATGATCATGAAGGGAGAAATGATTGTTGAGTAATCCGCCGCCCCTAGGAGAGCGACGGCACCTGCCATCACCCACCCGCCTGCTGAGGGTTCATGATGGTCTCTTCATAGGGCTGAACGACAACAAAGCCGTTCCCCTGAAAGGCCATCTGAATAGACTCTCCACTACCGCGCCCGATGAAGGTGCGCAGGGACACATCAGTCTTGAACTCGGGGGTGAGACTCCCAGACCAGGCAACGGTA
The DNA here is from genome assembly GCA_020627905.1 of Verrucomicrobiota bacterium. Taxonomy (GTDB): domain Bacteria; phylum Verrucomicrobiota; class Verrucomicrobiia; order Verrucomicrobiales; family DEV007; genus Arctic95D-9. The sequence goes on along the minus strand of JAHDFZ010000098.1, from coordinate 6,682 downwards.
GCCGATGGATCCGTGAAAACGGGCTGGTCCGGAGTCACCTCGAGAACGAGCGGGTCGAAGTGAGTCGTGATGGCGATCAATCCATGCCCCTGAAGGCGAACATTGAAGAGCCCTCCAGCCAGCATGGCGCCCATCTTTTTCATGAGTGAAATATCGTAGCTGATACTCTCCTCGCAGGCGAGCAGATCGCTACCATTGACTACGATCTCTTCTCCCTGCATCTGGATGATAGAGATCTTTTTCCCTTTGTCAGCGACGTAAACTTTGCCGTTTCCCTCCGCCTTCGTAAGAGCCGCTCCCTCTCCCGTGACCGCTTTCTTGAGGAGGTTTCCCACTCCACGCTCGAGTGCTCGTTCCCGCGTGAATTTTACAGCACCACAATAGGCAACCATCGCCCCCATCTTGATCCAGACGCATCCATCGAGGTTTAGTTCGAGCAGGCGTTCCGTTTCGAGTTCAAAGAGCCCATGCCCACGATTTACCTGGGCAGAGGATTTGAGAAATTCGTCGAGGGTGTAGCGAGAGTCTTCAGCTGGGTTTTCCGTCATGCTCAAAATTTACCCATAAACAGAAATCCCGGCCAATGAGAAAATCAGGCCATTTTTGGAACGAAGCGCCAACCCCTCAAACCCGGCACTTCGCGAAGAGGGTCACCAGGAAAGCTCCGATCCCGATCAGCGCATCTTTGTGGTCTGAATCGGGAAGAACGCTCAGGCAATCTTCTGCTTCTTCGACGAGTTGGAGACCGGTCTCGATCGCGGACTCGATCGCTCCCTCGTAATCAGCGAGATTCGCGAGGGCACTAATGTCGATGGGCTCTTTCTGGATAAGCAGGCGATGAAGCTTTACGCGCTGCTGCTCAGTCGCTGTTTCAAGAAGATTTAGGATCGGCAGCGTGAGCTTACCTCGATTCAAGTCGGTCCGGAGAGTCTTGCCGTATTCCGCCTCTTCGCCGACGAGGTCGATACAGTCATCATAGATCTGATAGGCTGTGCCGAGTTTCATGCCGAAATCGCGCAAAGCGCTGAAGGTCTCCTCCGGTTGACCGTTGAGCTGGGCGCCCAGTTCCATAGCAGCCCCGAAAAGCTCGGCCGTTTTTTTGGCGATGATGTCGTAGTAGTCCTCCTTCGTCAGCTGCATGTCGAATCGGCGCTGGGTCTGGATGATTTCACCAGAGCAGACTCGGTTAGCTGCCATCGCCACCTTCCGGCTGATGGCTGCCTCATCAAACTCACTGCTGAGCATCAAAGCGTGGGCAAAGAGGCAATCTCCCAGAAGAACGCTGAGAGCATCCCCCCATTTCGCGTTTGCGGTGGGGGCCTGGCGGCGGATTTCTGCTCCGTCGATGATGTCATCGTGCACGAGCGTGGCCACGTGGATCAGCTCAAGGATGACGGCGAGCTTGTGGTGATCCGGTCCGATCTGGCCAGTGGCACCGCCGGATAGAAAGGTCAGGGCAGGGCGGATGCGCTTCCCGGAAGTATTGAGAATGTAGGCGATGTAGGGCTCCACGGCCGGGTCAAAATCGTTGGCCTGTGCCCGGATCAGCTCCTCCACCTGGTCGAGGTCGGGGCGGAGGAACTCGAATGGGGACGTGTCCAAACCCTGTGGCGCTGTTTGGCTGCTGGCGGGAGCTTGCGTAGGATTTGTCATGTGGGTCGTCGTTTTACTAGGTTCTAGAGCCATACCCTGCCTCGTGGCGGGAGAATTTCCATGGCTTTCCTACTGATTACGCTGGCTTTGAAATCAATGTTTCGCCCATTTTTCTGGGCTTTTTCGCGGTAGCTCGTGCGAGAACTTTGCGTTTGCGCAGTCTTCTGCGCGACGTTAACTTGTAATCATGATGGAAATACTCGCATTCGGCGCTCCCGGCATCCAGGAGATGATCGTCATCTTTCTGATCGTTCTTCTTCTTTTTGGTGCCAAAAAGATTCCTGATCTCGCCCGTGGGGTCGGCAAGGGCATGGGAGAATTCAAAAAAGCCAAAAAAGAATTCGAACGCGAAATCCACGAAGGCGAAGTGCAGGCGGAACGCGAGTGGGACGAGACGAAGCCCAGCTCTACCCAGCCAGCACAGACGGAAGAAAAAGCGTAAGCGTTTCCGACCTCCCCGAACGATCGGTCTTTTGACAATACCCAACCGATCTCGCCTCAAGACTGTTGCCACTCTGCTGGCAGCAGTTTTTTTGTGTCTGGATCCTGCCGATTCAGCCGAGCAGCGGAAGATCACCGTCGCCTTCTACAATCTCAAGAATCATCTCCTGATGGACCGCCGAGTGAGCGGCGGTGGATCAGAACGTCTGCCGAAACCGGAGGAGGAGCTAGAAGTGGTCCTCAAGTCGATCGCTGAGATTCAGCCGGATGTGCTCGTTGTCTGCGAGATTGGCGATGAGAGAACGATATCAGCCTTTCAGGCTCAGCTTGAGCAACGTGGGGTCCTGCTGCCGCATAGCCACTCGATCACCGATGCGGCCGGACATGAGAGAAACCTGGCCATTCTCTCATCCCTTCCCTTTCAATCGATTCACAGCAGAGACCGGCTCAGCTACCGACTGGGCGGAACTCTCATCCCACACCAGCGCGGCATTCTGGACGTGTCTCTGAAACTTTCGACAGATGAGAGCCTTCGGATTCTCGGCCTGCATTTGAAATCCAAGCGGGAAGTCACCGAGGGCGATCAACAGGAGATGCGGCGGAACGAGGCCCGCCTGACACGGGAGCACCTGGATGAGCTCTTTCGGACGGATCCGGATGCAAAGGTGCTTCTGCTCGGTGATCTCAACGCCCTCCGTCATGAGCCGGCCGTGCGGATGATCCAGGGCATTTCACAACGCCCGGACTACTTGAGAGCGCTCACCCTGACAGATGACCGAGGCGCGAGATGGACGCACCACTGGTCGTATGCCGATGCCTATTCCCGATTTGACTTCGCTCTCTACAGTCGGGCCCTCTCCCGCCATATTGAGCGCGATGAGTCCTATATCTACCACCGGCCCGATTGGTGGAAGGGAAGTGACCATCGCCCGATTGTCGTGGTGCTTGAACCCTAGGAGACAGCTGCTCCCGGGTAGTCTCATCGCTTCTGGAATCGAGCAAGCTCGTCAGCGATCCACTCCTCGCTCTCGCCTAGCCATTCGGCCATTCTGCGCGCTACTTCAGGCGCAACGGCTATTGATGCAGCTTCATCGAGAAAGGTGCAACGCAGACGGCGACTCAGCACATCGCCTAGCGTCAGTGCCATTTCCTCACGCACTGCTCTTTCAACATCCTCCCACTGGTAGGGGAGGTCGGGGTGAATCGAGCCACCGTCCGATGCTGCGGGCCTATCCTTAATCCTATCTCCCAAAGTCCGGCAAGGACCGGCTCCCGTTAGCTTACCTACTTCGATCGCCCGCTCGACGACATCCTCGGCCATCTGCCGAAAGGTGGTCCACTTCCCACCAGCAATGGTGATGAGCTTCGATGGGGAAACTTCGACGTGATGTGTCCGCGATACCTCAGCGCTACTCCCCTTGCTATCAGCTGGACGAACGAGTGGCCGCAGACCCGCAAACGTTGCTTTCACATCCTCTCGCGTCGGCTTCTCGGTCAGATAGCGCGCAGCATGCTCTATCAAATACGTAATTTCCTCTTCGCTCGCTTCAGGTGATGTGGTGATGGGGGCCTCGCCAATGTCGGTGGTGCCGACGACCAGGCGATTTTTCCAGGGAATGGCAAAGAGCACGCGCCCGTCGTCTGTCTTGGGAATCATGATCGCCCGCGAACCGGGCAGGAACTTCCGATCCAGCACGATGTGAGACCCGCGACTGGAGAGAATGATCCCCGCCGTGTCTGCCTGATCTTTCTCCCTGATTTCGTCGGAGAACACCCCGGTGCAGTTGACCACGACTTTGGCATTCACCTGTGCCCGCTCGTCTGAAGATTCATCAGCGACTTCCACCCCGATGCAGCAGTCGTCTTCTTTCAGCAGGTCAGTCACCCGGCAGTGGTTGATGACGCAGGCTCCAGCTTCGCTCGCTTTCTGCAGAACAGCGATGACTAGTCGAGCGTCATCAAACTGCGCGTCCCAGTAAAGCGTCCCGCCACGCAGCCCATCGGATTTCAGATTAGGAAATGCCTCCGTGGCCTTCTGGCGCCCCCAGTGTTCAGTTTTTTTGATCCCCAGTTTACCAGCAAGAAAATCATAGATGGTCAGCCCGACTCCATAAAAAAACCGCTCATACCACCGGTAGGCTGGCACGAGAAACGCCAGCGGCTCGACGAAATCCTCTGCCTGCTGGACGAGATTCCCCCGCTCGCGCAAGGCCTCACGCACCAGATCCACCTGTCCGCTCTGGAGGTAGCGCACTCCGCCATGGACCAGCTTCGTGCTGCGGGAAGACGTGCCTTCGGCAAAATCGTTCGCCTCAAAGAGCGCCACCTTCAGCCCACGTGTTGCTGCATCCCAGGCCACGCCAGCACCCGTGGCACCTCCACCGATAACAATCAGATCGAAGGACTCGCCTTTACTAACACGCTGCCAATTTTCCTCTCGATTCATTTCTGTCGGGTGTAGGGGACTTGCTTCTGCTGACGCGGTTTTTTCCCGGTCGATTTGCTTCCACCATCCGCTTTCTGTTTCAGCTCTTTGATCTGATCCCGAATGAGAGCAGCGCGCTCGAATTCCAGTTTCTTAGCCGCCTCCTGCATTTCCTCCTCCAGCTCCTTGATGACAGCGAGCACGTCCCCATCGCCTCCACTCTCGGCGACCAGGGCATCATCGACTGCTTTGCCACCCTGATAGAGTTTCAGGGTTTCCTGCTCATTGCGCTTGGCGCTCTGCGGGGTGATGCCATGCTTCTCATTATAAGCCTGCTGCACTTCGCGGCGATAGTTCGTGATGGAGACCAGTCGTTCAATGGAGTCAGTCATTTTATCAGCAAAAAGAACGGCCTCCCCTTTCACATGACGGGCAGCACGTCCGACTGTCTGGATGAGACTGGTCTCACTCCGGAGGAAGCCTTCCTTATCGGCATCGAGTATGCAGACGAGTGAAACCTCCGGCAGGTCGAGCCCCTCTCGCAGAAGGTTGATACCGATGAGAATGTCGATCTCGCCGGCTCTCAGACTGCGGAGTATCTCCACCCGCTCGATCGCATCGACATCAGCATGAATGTAGCGCACGCGCAGATCGAGCTTGCGCAGATAATCGGTGAGGTCCTCCGCCGTCCGCTTGGTGAGAGTGGTGATAAGAACCCGCTCCCCTTTCTCGATCCGATCCTGACAGAGCGCTATGGTTTCATCGATCTGCCCTTTGAGAGGCTTGATCGTCAGAATGGGATCGAGCAGCCCGGTAGGCCGGATGATCTGCTCGACGATGAGGTCAGTGCCGTTTTTCTCCGGCGTGAAGGAAGAGATCGGTTGCTGAGAGCCGGAGATCCTCGGCAGGCGCTCCGGGCTGAGTTCCTCCTCCCCGATCTTCGCCCTCTGATGCGGAATGTAGCCCTCGACTCCGACGCGGGAGTTCTGGATCTCGAATTTCGCAGGAGTCGCACTGACATAGAGCCGTTGGCGAGTCGAGCCCATAAACTCCTCAAACTGGAGAGGACGGTTATCGAGAGCGCTGGGGAGACGGAAGCCATGATCGACCAGCGTCGTCTTCCGCGAGCGATCGCCCTCATACATCCCACCGATCTGGGGGATCGACACATGACTCTCATCGATAACGAGAAAAAAATCTTTCGGGAAGAAGTCCAGCAGCGTCCCCGGCTTGCTGCCCGGCGGGCGTCCGGTGAGATGTCGAGAGTAGTTCTCAATCCCCTGACAGAACCCGATTTCCTGCATCATCTCGATATCATATTCGGTCCGCTGCTTGATGCGCTGCGCTTCCAGATATTGCTGATTTTTCTCGAAGAGCTCGACGCGGTCCTTCAGCTCAGCGCGAATTTCGCGGATCGCCGTGGCGATTTTTTCTTTCGGCGTCACGAATTGTTTCGCGGGATAAAAGGTGTATTCCTCCAGTCGCGAGGTGACCGTCCCGGTAAGAGGATCCACCTCTGACATGCGATCAACTTCATCGCCGAAAAACTCGACGCGGATACACCGATCCTCCAAGTAGGCAGGGAAGACCTCAACAACATCTCCACGGACGCGAAACTTCCCTCGCGAGAAGTCTATGTCATTGCGCTCATACTGGATGGCGACGAGGCCTCGCAGAAACTCATCGCGATCTTTTTCCAGCCCCACCCGCACGGGCACCATCATATTCTGATAATCATCCGGTGAACCCAAACCGTAAATGCAGGAGACGCTGGAGACGACAATGACGTCCTTCCTCATCATGAGAGAGCTCATGGCTGAAAGGCGCAAGCGCTCGATCTCGTCGTTGATGGAGGAATCCTTCTCGATGTAGGTATCCGTGCGCGGGATGTAGGCCTCCGGCTGATAGTAGTCGAAATAAGAGACGAAATACTCCACCGCGTTATCGGGGAAGAAGGCCTTAAACTCACTGTAAAGCTGCGCCGCCAGGGTCTTGTTATGCGAGATGATGAGCGTAGGCTTCGATACCTGCTCAATCACATTCGCCACCGTGAAGGTCTTTCCCGAGCCTGTGACACCAAGTAGCGTCTGGTGATCATTCCCTGCCAGCAGCGACTTCGAGAGCTTCGCGATCGCCTGACCCTGATCGCCTTGTGGTTCGAAC
>JAHDFZ010000097.1 GCA_020627905.1 Verrucomicrobiota bacterium | reverse complement strand
GCCGGCGACATGCTCCCCAATGCGACCATCGATCAAAAGGTCGCGACAGGCTTTCACCGAAATACCATGATCAACGAGGAGGGGGGCATCGATCCGCTGGAGTTTCGTTATCACGCAATGGTCGATCGAGTCGCCACGACGGGTTCCGTCTGGATGGGCCTGACGACTGGCTGCGCCCAGTGTCACACTCATAAGTTCGACCCCTTCACACACAAAGATTACTTCGCCATGATGGCGCTGCTCGACAATGCCGATGAGCCGGAGATCCGCGTGCCGGTGCCGGAGATCACGGAGAAGCGCAAGCTCGCCCTTGCGCGGGTCATAGAAGCGGAGAACAAAGCACTGGCCGAGATCGACGAGGATTCTTATGCTGAATGGTTGGCCGCTTTGACAGCTCGAGTCAGCGAATGGCATGCTCCTGAGGCGACTGAGCTGTCGGCCACGACTCCCATGCTGAAGCAGGAGGCAGATCGCAGCATCTTCGTTTCGGGGGACACGACAAAGAGGGAAGTCTACGATATTACCTTCGATCTGACATCTCTGCCGTTCCCATCGAGTGAGATCACCGCTCTGCGCCTGGAGGTCATCCCGGATCTGCGCTTACCATCAGAGGCTGCCGGTCTTACCACCTATGAGGGCAGGAAAGGGGATTTCTTTCTGAGTGAAGTAGACGCGAAGTCGGGTGACAAAGTGGTCGATTTCATTGACCCCAGCCATAGCTTCGGAAAGATTTCTCTTGGTAGGGGAACCGCCGATGCCGAGAATGTGCTTGATGGTAACGGCTCATCCGGCTGGTCTGTTGGGGCCTCCCGTGAGAAGCAGGAACTCGTGCTCAATCTCAAGCCGGGCACAAAATTGGGAGATGAATTCGACCTGCAGCTTTTGTTTGAGCGCCATTTCTCGTCAGCTCTCGGGAAATTTCGAGTCTCTTTCACCAACAAGCAGGGAAGCAGCCGTGCGTTAGACCACAAGCTGCTTTACCCAGCTGAGGCAGATGGCCGCGATCTACGCCTGGCCTACGTTCAAACGGAAGCTTCTCTGAAAGGGGCTGCAGCCGCGATCAGCCGCCTGGAGAAAGCGGTTCCTCAATATCCGACTACTATGGTCATGCAGGAGCGCTCGGCCGACAATCCACGCTCCACCCTGCATCGTCATCGTGGCGAGTATCGCAATGCTCGTCATGAAGTGCTCCCAGCGATTCCTGAGATTTTTGGAGCATTCGAGGAGGGCGAGGAAGCTAATCGCCTGAATTTCGCGAAGTGGCTGGTGAGCGAGCGCAATCCGCTCTTCGCTCGGGTGGCTGCCAATCGAGCCTGGCGATCTTTCTTCGGACGTGGGATCGTGTTCACCTCTGCCGACTTTGGGTATCAGTCAGAGTTGCCATCTCATCCGGAGCTCCTCGATTATCTGGCCGTGAAATTCATAGAGGACGGTCAGTCATTCAAAACGTTCCACAAGCGCATCGTCTCGACGGAGGCCTACAAGCGTTCTTCGGAGTGGACGGAGCAAACGATCGAACGTGATACGAAAAATATCTGGCTGACACGCGGGCCACGGCATCGACTGAATGGCGAGATGATCCGTGATGCCATGCTGCAGAGCGCAGGCGTCCTGACGGAGAAGGTCGGCGGGCCGAGTGTGTTCCCACCGCAGCCTCAGAGCGTAACCGATCTAGCTTATGGTAAGACAAAGTGGACTGCGTCAGAGGGGCCTGATCGGTTCCGCCGTTCTCTCTACACCTATGCGAAGCGAACAGCACCCTTCGCGGCCTACACCACTTTCGATGCGCCGACAGGTGAGGCCTGCATCCCTCGTCGCGACCGGAGTAACACGCCGCTGCAGGCCCTGACTCTGCTGAATGACGGCATGTATCATGAGATCGCTGAGAAAGCAGCTGAGAATCTGCTCACGAGGTCGGAGACCGCTCGGCCGGAGGAGATGGTTGCTGAGCTCTACCAGAGCTTTGTCACCCGTCCGCCTAACGAAAGCCAGGTGCAGTACCGCTTTTTATTCGAGCCAGCTTGAACGCTTCCAGAACGGACAGCTGGCCTATGAAGAAACTCTAACGATAGCCGAGAAAAAATCGCCTCAGGTAGCGGCACTGACGATGGTGGCACGTGCCATCATGAACCTCAACGAAACCATCACGAAAGGATAAACCTATGAATCAGCACCTACAGGGAATCACAAGACGTCACTTTTTCGAAAACTGTGGACTAGGGTTAGGGAAACTGGGGCTTGCCTCAGCGATGGCTGGCGGATTCGGGAATCTGCTGAAAGCTGCCCCGACGAGCCCACTAGCGCCCAAAGGCGGGTATTATGCCCCAAAGGCTAAGAGGGTCATCTACCTGTTCATGGCAGGAGGCCCCAGCCAGCTGGAGCTTTTTGACAACAAGCCGAAGCTGCAGGCCTTTGAAGGCAAGCCGCTACCTCCCTCCGTCACCAAAGATCTCCAACTGGCCTTCATTCAGCCAGATGCGGCGGTGATGGCACCGCGATTCGGGTTTTCCAGACATGGTCAGTCCGGGGCTGAGCTGTCTGACCGGCTTCCACACTTGGCTACGGTGGCGGATGAGTTGGCGATCGTGAAGTCGATGCATACGGATCAGTTCAACCACAGCCCAGCCCAGCTTTTCCTGAACAGTGGACACCCACTGCCGGGGCGTCCGTCCATGGGATCCTGGCTGAGCTACGGCATCGGCACAGAGGCGGATGATCTACCGAGTTTCGTGGTTCTGAAATCCGGCGGTAACCTCAGTGGAGGTGCTGCTCTCTGGAGCCCTGGTTTTCTCCCCGGCAGTCATGCCGGTGTGCCGTTCCGTGAGAGCGGTGACCCGATCCTGCACGTGGCTACACCGCAGGGCTATGATGCAAAAGCGCAGAGGGATTCACTGGATCTCATCCGTAGTCTCAACCGAAATGAGCTGCAGACGACACAGGATCCTGACATCCGCACTCGCATCGAGGCTTACGAAATGGCCTGGCGGATGCAGTCGGCTGCTCCGGAATTGATGGATTTTTCGGATGAATCACAGGCTACGCTCGATCTTTATGGGGCAAAGATTGGTGATAAGAAGGCCTCTTATGCCAATAACTGCCTGCTGGCTCGTCGTCTGCTGGAGCGAGGTTCTCGTGTGGTGCAGCTGTATAATTCAGGATGGGACCACCACAGTGGTGTGGAAAGAGGAGTGACGAATAAGGCGCGCGAAATCGACCAGGCGACAGCGGGCCTCATCAAGGATCTGAAGTCTCGCGGGATGCTGGAGGACACGCTGGTGGTCTGGGGGGGAGAGTTTGGCCGAACCCCGATGGTCGAGTCCAGTGCCGCTCTTGGGCGTGATGGTGGGCGTGATCATCATCCGGGCTGTTTTACCATGTTTATGGCAGGTGGTGGAATCAAACCTGGTGTCACGGTCGGTGAGACAGATGAACTGGGAATGAACGTCGTCGATAAGCCGGTGCATATTCATGACCTGCACGCGACAATCCTGCATCTGATGGGGATCGATCACACGAAACTAACTTATCGATATCAAGGGCGTGACTTTCGTCTAACGGATGTCCACGGTCACTTAGTGAAGGATATTCTCGCATAGCAGCGGACGGGCTAGAAACCAGTCAAAGGGAAAACTCACTAGACATTTTTATGATCATTGAAAAGGTTAGTTTATTTTTCATCGATGTTGAAACGCGAACCCCCCTCAAGTTCGGTGATCAGGTAGTGAGTGAAGTGGCTTGCGCGCGAGTTTGTATCAACCTGGTTGGTAGCAGAGGAAAGGTTTTTCAGGGTTGGGGGGAAACTCCCTTGTCGGTCTCGTGGGTGTGGCCCACCGATGCGGTGAGCTATGAAGATAGAGGCCGACGCTTACGAGAGTTTTGTGTTTCCTTAGCACAAGACCTGGAAGGGCGTTCATTAGGTGCGACCGCATTCGCCTTCCTCCACGACTACTCAAAGAATAGTTTGTCTGCGCTGAGAGAGTCCGTCTGCGAAGAGCTAGAACAAACCGAGCCAATTCCGCATCTTGCGAGATTGGTGTGCTTTTCCCTTTTTGATATCGCAATTCATGATGCGTATGCAAAGTCCTTGCAGGTATCCGTCTTTGAGAGTTTTGAAAAGTCTTTTATGCCTTGCGAACTATCCAGGTTTTTTGGGAGCCAGTCGTCTTTCGGTAAACCGTTTCATGGACGAAGCTTGGATGAGTTTTTCGACAAGAAGCCGGCTAAGACTCAGAAAGTGTGGCACTTGGTAGGTGGGCTTGATCCTTTGAAGCCGGAAGATGTCGATGATACTACATTTCCTGACGATGGGTATCCACGTAGCTTAGTTGAGTGGATCAAAACTGACGGATTAGATGCTCTGAAGATCAAACTGCGAGGATTTGACTATGATTGGGATGTCGCCAGACTAAAGGCAATCGGGGCAATCTGTCGAGAACATGCAGTGACTTGGCTGACAGCAGATTTCAACTGCACTGTCAGGGATCCTGCCTACATTTGTGCAGTCTTGGACGAGCTAAAGTGGACTGACCCAGAAACCTATCAGAGGATTTTATATATCGAGCAGCCTTTTCCATACGACTTGAAGGCGAACCAAATCGATGTCCATAGTGTGAGCTCTCGCAAACCATTGTTCATGGATGAGAGCGCTCATGATTGGAGCTATGTTGATCTCGGGAAAGGGTTGGGTTGGACGGGGGTCGCTCTCAAAACCTGCAAGACACTCACCGGTGCTATGTTGAGCCTAGCTTGGGCAAAGACTCATGGGATGGGGGTGATGGTTCAGGATCTTACGAATCCGATGATCGCTCAAATTCCCCATTTCCTGTTGGGTGCTCACAGTGGGACGATAATGGGTGTCGAGAGCAACGGAATGCAATACTATCCGGCAGCCAGCCGTCCTGAGGAGTGCATCCACCCAGGATTGTTTCGCAGAAGATCAGGCATGCTAGATGGGAGCTCATTGAGAGGAGATGGTTTCGGCTATCGTATCGACGAAATCGATAGGGAGCTACCTCAGCCAGCGTATGAAACGAACTAATCTGAACACTAATATTCTGACGACTTCTCCCCATCTGTCTAGGAGGGCTGCCTTGTCGGCTCTCTCTGGGTTAGCTGCTTTTTCTAAGATTGGAATAGCTTCCGAGGGGGATGCCACAGCTCCGCTCTGCACTTTCATTAAACCCGTTCAACACCTGTCCTGGGAGAGCCTATGTAGGCAGGCAGCCGAATCTGGGCTAACGGGATTAGAGGTGCCGGTGCGTCCAAAGGGCTATATACTGCCAGAGGATGCTACACTGGAGCTGCCGAAATTTGCCAAGGTGATGAGGGCTCACGGGCTTGATCCAGATATTTTGACAACATCGATTACGGGGGAAGCCGAGTCCAGCATGGAGAAAAGGGTCCTGGAAGCCGGTAGCGCTGCTGGCTTTCAGAGATTCAGGATGGGCTATTTTCGCTATGATTTGCGGAAACCTATCGCTGGCCAGCGGGAGCGCTTCGCTGAAAAGCTCGATCGGGTTGTTCAATTGGGAAAAGAGTTCGGCGTGAAGCCCGTTTACCAAAACCATTCTGGAAAAGACTTTTTTGGAGGACCAATCTGGGATCTCGCTCATGCGCTCGATAGTCATTCACCAGAAGAAATAGGGGTTTGTTTCGACATCGGCCATGCTCTTATTGAGAATACTTATTCGTGGCAAATATCATGGTCACGCGTGAGCCGATATATTGACAGCTTGTATCTCAAAGACCCGGTCATGAAAGGTAGCTCACATGAATGGGTTAGACTCGGGAAAGGGATGGTTTCTGACCGATATTACGACCTGGTAAATAGACTCAACTTCAATGGTGCCATCAGCCTGCATATCGAGTATTTGAGCGAGCCTGGTGAAGAAGGGGCCGCCTTTTTCAATGAGGTGAAGCACTCAGCAGGCTTTCTGTCAAAGCGCATCAAAAAGGTTCGGCGTGGATAATAAGACATCGACTTTCTCGAAGAATCGTCAAAATCCACGATTGAAGGACTCATTGAGATGATCGCGGTGTCCAGAGGCCTGTGACGTCCTTTATCTTGGGTGCCGATTCGCTCCATCAAGCGAGGTCCATATCATTTTGAGTCTAGCCTTAAAGCGACCGGCAGAAATTTGTGTCACGTAGCTATCTTTCAGCTGGTTTTAGCGCTGAGGGCAAGGGGGGGCATTCTACGCTGTGGAACCCAGTTGCCGGAAGGGGCGAATTCGCTCTTGATGCCTCGATCGGTATTTCGACGGGCCCAGGAGGAAGGGCATCGACTAGGCCTTGCATGGACGTGAGTTAATTGCGGATACCCAATACGCGACGAAGAATGAACCTCCAGAAATTACCGGTCGTTTCGATGGGCGCTTTTTTCCTCTCTCGGATGCCAAAAGACCCTTGGTTTGTGTATGAACGGGGAGGGGGAGCTCGAAAGCTCCTCCTCCTTGCTAAGTTTGGCTTCGTAATGCGTCTCACTAATTACAGTGCAGCTACGTCATCTTCGCCACGCCAGAAGTCGCTCACTGCCCGGCGTGCATCTACGGAATCAAGCTGGCTTGTGTCATTCTCTGGATTGAAACGAGGAGCATCCATGAGGCGCTCTCTTGTCGCATCGACGTAAAGGCGAATTTCAGCCTCATCGCGGATCTGCTCCTGTGGGGTTTCCTCTGGAGTGTCGAGTTTATAGCGAACGATTTCGGCCTGTGACTCTGTCTCAATGTCGGGCGTGTTGCCTGCTGCGGGAGAATCGTAATCCAGCTCCGACACGTTTACCGTTTCCGTATCGAGGTGGGCGCGTTCGATATCCTCAGGATCCCAAACTTGCTTCGCCTGAAACTGATCGAAAGGAATCGCGATGAGGCGCTCCGAGATACCGAGGAAACCGCCGACGCTGACGATCACGTGCTCGATTTGTCTGGTCTTAGCATTAATGACCAAACGATCGACCTGGCCGATCTCTTCGTCATTCATGTTAAAAATCTCAGCATCCAGCATTTCCTCTGAATCGATCATTCCGGCGAAGGAGCGTTTCTTCATGCCATCATCAGTTTCCTGAAGATAGTTCTCAAAATTCTCTTTGTTGTTGGTGATATCTTTGCCGTAAGGATCAGCATGAGCGACAGCGACCATGCCGCCGATGACGAGGGTAGTTAGAATTTCTCTTTTCATAGTTCTATTGGTTATGGTTGACGTCTTTCGACACCATTAAACCATGCAGCGCTGATGCCATCATGCCGCTGACGCTCAGATCCCCTAATGCTGGCGGTTACCGAGAGTAGCACGCCGGCCGGGTTAGGTGGAAGGATGCACGACGCAAGAATTCGTTTGCGTGATGCACACGGTGCTTCGCATCGCAGCGTGATAGGGAGGCAAGGTCTACCGGCCCTACTAAGGGGAAAGCCCGCGCGAGAGAACGAGACGGAAGGAAAACCGTCTCTCGTGCTGCTGTGAAGAAAGCCCTAACCAGGAGGCCACTGCAGCGGCCGGCCTGCCAGCACATGGATGTGCAGATGAGGCACGGTCTCGCCGCCTGCCTTGCCGTGATTCATGATGACACGGAAGCCTGCTGCCTCGGTATCTGCGAAGCCCTGCTCGCGGGCGATCGCTCCGACGGTCAGAAGCAGATGCCCGAGCAGTTCCTGATCGCTTGCCTCTGCCTCCCCAATCCTCGGGATCACCTTTTTGGGGATGACCAGAAAATGAGTCGGCGCTTGATGTGAGATATCGTTGAACGCAAGGCAGTGCTCATCTTCGTAGATGATGTCTGCAGGGATCTCGCGAGCGATGATTTTTTCGAAGAGTGTCATACCTGGAGTTGCGCAGGGTTATTTGATCTGGCCGTCTCCAAACAGGAGATACTTATAGCTGGTCAGCTCCTCCAGAGCCATCGGGCCGCGAGCGTGGAGCTTATCCGTGCTGATGCCGATCTCAGCCCCGAAGCCGAACTCGGCCCCATCGGAGAAGCGGGTGGAGCTGTTCCAGAAAACACAGGCGGAGTCCACCTCTAGCTGAAACTGGGAAGCGGCTGCCTCATCCGCTGTGACGATGCAGTCGGAATGGCGGGAGCCATAGTGATTAATGTGAGAGATCGCACCGTCTAGGTCATCGACGACTTTTGCCGCGATAATGTAGTCGAGGTATTCAGCCTTCCAGTCATCAGGCTCAGCCAGCCGAACATCAGGATCATCAGCTAGTTCGCGAAAGCGCTCGTCTCCGCGGACCTCGACCCCGCTGGCGGCGAGTGCCTGAGCGATGCGAGGGACGAAAGTCTCGGCGACTGCAGCGTCCACTAAAAGGGTCTCCAGGGCATTACAAACAGACGGCTTCTGCGTCTTGGCATTGATGACAATAGCCTCCGCCATATCGGGATCTGCGTCCGAATGCACGTAGGTGTGGCAGATGCCGTCGTAGTGTTTGATGACCGGCATGCGGGCTAGTGAGACGACCGTTTCAATGAGGCTGGCCCCTCCGCGTGGAATGATAAGATCGAGGTATTGATCCATCTCGGCCATGTGGCGCACACTCTCGCGGTTTGTGTGAGGAATCAGCTGAACGCTGGCTTCAGGGAGACCTTCTCGCTCTCCACCTGCCTGTAGGGCGGCAGCGATGGCTCGATTGCTGTGGATCGCCTCCTTACCTCCGCGCAGGATCGTTGCATTCCCGGTTTTGAAACAGAGCACAGCAGCATCTGCGGTCACATTCGGCCGGCTCTCAAAAATAATACCGATGACCCCGATGGGGACGCGTTTTTTCTGAATGCGCAGGCCATTGGGTCGAGTCCAGTCCTTAAGGATCTCGCCCACGGGATCGTGTAGCTCCGCTACTTCGCGGATACCCTGAGCGATCGCCTGCACGCGCGTCTCATCGAGGCGTAAACGATCTTTCATGGCATCTGTGAGACCGAGTTCGTCAGCAGAGGCTAGATCCTTCTCATTGGCCGTCAGGATGGCAGAGGTCTGTGCCTCCAGTTCATCAGCCATCGCCAGGAGGATCTGATCCTTCGTCTCGCTGCTCAGCTTGGTCAGCTCCAGCGCAGCGGCGCGCGCTTTGCGGCCCATTTCCAAGACCTGCAGTTGGATTTCTTCGTTTGTCATGGTGAAATTAATGGGGAGAAAGGGGAGAAAAACGGGTGCCGATGCCATTGCCGTTCACCAGATCAGGCAGCTGCTCCGGGGTGGTGCCGTTGGCTATGATCGTTTCGATACCGCTTTCGACAGCCAGCCGCACGGCTTCAAGTTTGCTGGCCATGCCTCCGGTGGAGAGGGCGCCTTTTTCGTCGCGGGCGAAGCTCATCACATCATCTATGTTCTGCACGTGAGTGATGATGTCATCATCGTTCATGGCATCCGGCCCCCGCAATCCGGGGACACTGGTGAGGATGATGAGGAGGTCTGCCTCGATAGCCCGGGCGACGATGGATGAAAGGGTATCATTGTCACCGACCTTCAGCTCCGCCACGGAAACGGAGTCGTTCTCGTTGATCACAGGGATGACCTGGGGATAGGTCAGAAGCTGCCTGATGGTAGCAAGGACGTTCGCTTTCCTCCGATCGATCTCGAAATCCTCCGCTGATACGAGCAGCTGACCGACGACCATGCCCTGATGGGCGAACTGAGCCTCGTAGAGATGCATAAGCCGCGCCTGCCCAGCAGCTGCACAGGCCTGGAGTGCCTCGATGGCTGTGGGACGTGCGTCGAGACCCAGTGCAGAGAGCCCTGCACCGACGGCCCCAGAGCTTACGAGGACCACCTCGTGACCGGCTTTCTTCAGGTCAGTGATCGCCTGACTGAGCCTGGCGATCATCGCGTGATGCACCTCACCACCGGAATTGCGCGTGAGCACACCAGTGCCGATCTTGATGACAATGCGCTTGGTTGACGGAGAAAGCATAAACGAATACGGGAGCTGGGCCGGATAGTAGGCGCAAGCCGCATCTCTGTAAAGGGCACGGCGTGAAGGAACTTTACCGGTTGCAGGATGACGAAAAAGGGGCACGGTGTCGGCCCTCTGCCAATTTCGGCAGAGACCTTCCGTCTTTCGAGACGCACCCATAGTAAAATGGATATTACGTCGGTTTCCGGAGCCGAAAGTCCTGGTTCGATTCCAGGTGGGTGTAGGAGGTGGTTCTAAGCAGCAGGGCCCTTCCCGATTGGATACGGTTGATCGCTTGCTATTCCAATCTTGTTGGATAGAATCGGCTTCACAAACCCGTAGAAATAGAGCATGTGTGGAATCGTTGGATATCTTGGAAAAAAGCAGGCCTCTCAGGTGCTGCTGCACGGATTAGAGCGTCTGGAATACCGAGGCTATGACTCGTCCGGAGTGGCTGTCGTGGATGAAGCCGGAGACATCCAGGTCCGGAAAAAAGAGGGACGGGTAGCGGCTCTCCGGCAGGAAATTCAGGAAAACCCAGCGCAGGGCCAGATCGGTATCAGTCATACCAGATGGGCGACTCACGGCGAACCGTCTGATACCAATGCGCACCCGCATCTAGATCGTTCCGGTAAGTTGGCGCTCGTTCACAATGGAGTGATTGAGAACTACCTACAGCTGCGTGACCGATTGGCGCAGGATGGCCATGAGTTCCGCTCAGAGACTGACACAGAGGTTTTGGCCCACCTCATCGGCACGTTCTACGACGGCTCAGATGAGGCCGATGGACAGCTCCGCCTCGTCGGTGCCGTGCGAGAGGCACTTGCTCAGGTTGTCGGGACCTACGGGATCGGCGTTATCCATGAGGATATCCCTGATTTTATGGTGGGGGCACGTCTCGGTAGCCCGCTGGTTGTGGGAGTCGGGAAGACCGAAAAATTCCTCGCATCTGACGTCGGTGCGATTGTTTCCCATACTCAGGAGGCGATTTATCTCTCGGATCGGGAGATTGTGCTCCTCAAGCCGGATGAAATTTCGATCGAGACGCTGGAAGGCGATCTTGCCGATTACGAGGTCAGCACCGTCGATTTCACGCCAGAGCAGGCGGAGAAGGGGAATTTCCCGCATTACATGCTCAAGGAGATCCACGAGCAGCCGGTCTCTATCGAGAATGCTTTCCGGGGGCGTCTGGCTGATTCTCAGGCCTCAGCTGTCCTCGGGGGGCTGAACCTGACGCCGCGTGAGCTGCGCGATGTCGACCGCATCGTCCTCTGTGGATGTGGCACGGCTCTCCACGCAGCGATGGTGGGGGAATACATGATCGAGAGTCTCGCCCGAATTCCCGTCGAGGTCGAGGTAGCCAGTGAGTTCCGCTACCGCAACCCACCGCTCGACAAAAACACCGTCGTTTTCGTCATCAGCCAGTCGGGGGAAACGATCGACACCCTAGCCGCGCTGCGCGAAGGCCAGCGAAAAGGTCACCGAGTCCTCGGGCTGGTCAACTCAGTCGGATCGACGATCGCTCGCGAATCCGACGGTGGCAGCTATCTGCACTCCGGCCCGGAGATCGGCGTGGCGGCTACGAAATCCTTCACCTCACAGGTGACCGTCCTTGCGCTTCTCGCTCTATTGTTGGGCCGCATGCGCCACCTGTCTGTCGACTACGGGCAGAAGATGCTGGCAGAGATCCGGGAACTGCCGAAAAAAGTCGAGCAGATCATCAACCAGAGCGAGGCCATTCGAAGGATCGCCGTCAAATATAATGAGGCCCCGGCCATGCTGTTCCTTGGGCGGCAGTTCAACTACGCAACAGCTCTTGAGGGAGCTCTGAAAATGAAGGAGATCTCCTACATCTTTGCTAGTGGACATGCCAGCGCTGAGCTGAAGCACGGCGTGATCGCCCTCGTTTCTGAGGAGGTCCCCAGTGTCTTCATCATGCCCAAAGATTCGGTATACGAGAAAAACGTCAGCACTTTGGAGGAGGTGAAAGCGCGTAAGGGGCCGACCATCGCCATCACCACAGAGGGGAACTCGGAACTGGAGCGGATCGCGGATGAAGTGATCTACATTCCTGAATGTCACGAGACTCTGAATCCGATTCTCTCCGTCGTCCCGCTGCAGCTGCTCAGCTACCACTTCGCGGTAGAGCGGGGGTGTGACGTCGATAAACCACGAAACCTCGCTAAGAGTGTAACGGTCGAGTAGTCCGCCGCGTCTCCCATTTTGATCAATTATGATGTCTCCAGCAGATCCCTTTGATGGCGGCGGCGGTGCTCGCGTCGCCGATGGTAGCCCGGTCGTCCAGATCGCCGTTTTCCTTCCGAATCGAGTGGGGGCATTGATGTCCATCCTCAATCTTTTTACGAAAAATCATGTCGTGGTGCTGGGGATCTCGGTTCAGGATTCCATCGATAACACGGTGGTCCGTCTCATCGTCAGTGATCCGGAGACAGTCGAGACTCTGTTCATGGAGCGGGGGATTCCGTTCAACATGACAGAGCTGGTCGTTGTCGAGCTTTCCTCTGGAGCAGAGCAGATCCCTGACTGCATGCGGGCCTTACTCAACGCAGAGACGAACATCCATTTTATGTATCCGCTGCTGACCCAGCCGAATGGGCGATCCGCTCTCGCACTCTGTGCTGAGGACAATGATTTCGCCTCATCGGTGCTGAGCAAAGCGGGTTATCGACTGCTCCGTCAGGAAGAGCTGAGTCGCTAGATCTCTTCCGTAGAGCTCGCCTGAAAGAGAGGGATACCGGCGGCGGGAATCGAACCCGCACTCCCGTGGGAACGCGATTTTGAA
>JAHDFZ010000096.1 GCA_020627905.1 Verrucomicrobiota bacterium | reverse complement strand
TGGCCAGTGGTGGAGGGCCCGGAATCATGGAAGCGACGAATCTAGGAGCCTGGATGGCTGCCTACGCTGAGGTTGATCTGGAAGAAGCCCTGAGCATGCTGGGAGCGAGCCCGGTATACACATCTGAGGGGTTCCAGGCATCTGCCGCTGCAGTGGTTGAGAGGTATCCTGACGGAGCCTCAAGCGTTGCCATCCCCACCTGGTTTTATGGGCATGAGCCGAGCAACCAGTTCTCCCCCTATGTGGCCAAGTATTTCAGCAACGGCTTGCGTGAGGACGGTTTGCTGGCGATCGCCCATCACGGAGTTATCTATGCCCCTGGCAGTGCGGGAACGACGCAGGAGATTTTTATGGATGCGGCGCAGAACCACTACGTCACCTTTGATGCGATTAGTCCCATGGTCTTCCTCGGGGAAAAGCGCTACGGAGATGATACGGGACTCTTCGCTACCTTACAGCGACTGGCAGAAGGCAGGGACTATGGGGAGTATTTATCGCTTCACGATGATGTCCCCGATGTCGTCGAAACGATTGTTGAGCAACCTCCTAAAGTGGTGTGAGCTTTGACGAAGCTGGCAAAGATGGAAGATTCTCCCGACGGATCAAGGGCTTCCTTGCTAGGGCGGTTCCACCAGGAGGAGCGCGACCCTTGCCCGTATTTGCCAGCCGTCAGTGTTGTTTTGACCGCTGGGGATTTCAAATCCGTTCGGAACGCTTGTGAACGGGATCGCGTGGGCCGTGCGCTGCTTTGCGCGCAGTCACTGTGGATGCAGGGGCTTCCGGGTCAGGCCCTGCTCATGTTGAACCATGCGATGGCCACCCGGGGCGGTGTTGGCCGAAGCGTTTACCAGGCGGTGGCGTGGATCATCTCGAAACACCGCTTGGGCGAATTCATGGGCAATCCCCGACGCCACTATCAGCATCTGGCTACCCGCATGAATGAAACGCCGCTCAAGGCTTTGCGTGTGGCTCGTGCCTGGAATTGCTGGTTGCTCACTGGCGCGATCTGTCCTGACCTGCCGAATGACGAGGAGCAAGTTGCAAGGGAGGGGTTGGTTTTACCGACGGAAGGGATGGTTCTTCACCGAAGCAGTGAGTGTTTAGGCGCTCATGAAACGGAGGCCTTTGAAGAGGTTTTGCGAGAGGTTGTTACATGAAGCGTTTCTTCTAAGGCTGGATGCCATCGGTGGTGCCTTTCGGCTCAGTTCGAAGTTCTGCGAAATCCCGACGCTCAGGTCGACGGTCCAAAGGGGATGGTTTTGATTAACGATTGCACCTGAACGGAATTTCTTCATGGTGTGGACGTTTGTTCTATGGAATCTCCCCCCTTTCCAGCGGTGGCCGTGTTTTGCGGTGCGAGCTCTGGTAACCGTCCGGAATTCGAGTCGCTAGCCTTTTCTGTAGGAAAGGCTCTTGCGGAGCAGGGCATTACGGTGGTTTACGGTGGCGGCAGTGTCGGTCTGATGGGAGCGCTTGCGAATGGCGCGCTTTCTGTTGGAGGCACGGTTCATGGGGTGATCACTCGCTACCTCGACGGCTGCGAGCTAGGGCATACGGGGATCAATGAGCTGGAAGTCGTGGAAACGATGCTGGAGCGGAAGGCGCGCATGGCGGAGCTGTCGGATGCGTTTATCAGCCTTCCCGGTGGATTTGGCACTCTTGATGAACTGTATGAAATGCTCACCTGGTCGCTGCTTTCGATCCACAATAAGCCGAATGGGATCCTCAATTTCGATGGGTTCTACGATTCACTGAAAACCTTTCTTTTTGAGTCACAGGTGGGTGGCGGTTTCATTCGTAAGGAAGACGCGGCTAACCTGATTTTTTCTGACAATCTCGTCGATTTGCTCGCCGAGATGCGTCAGTCTCATGAGAGCGGCAACTCCACCCTGTATACCTAGCTAATCTGTATGAAAACTTATCTTGATCTTCTGAGGCATGTCCTGGAAAACGGGGAGGAGCGTGGTGACCGCACGGGGGTAGGCACGATCGGTGTTTTCGGTGCTCAGGCACGGTTCGATCTGTCCGAGGGTTTTCCCTGTCTCACGACGAAAAAACTTCACCTGCGCTCGATCATTCACGAGCTGCTCTGGTTTCTCAAAGGAGAAACCAATATCGGGTATCTCAAGGAGAATGGCGTTTCGATCTGGGATGAGTGGGCGGACAAAAACGGAGACCTGGGGCCTGTTTATGGGAAGCAGTGGCGCTCATGGACGGCTGGTCCGAATGGAGAAACAGTTGACCAGATTGCCAGAGTTGTTGCATCGATTCGGAATCAGCCCAACAGCCGCCGGCATATCGTTTCGGCCTGGAACCCTGCAGATGTCGAGGATATGGCGCTGCCTCCTTGTCATGCCCTCTTCCAGTTTTACGTGAACGAAACGAAGGGGGAATTGAGTTGCCAACTCTACCAGCGTAGTGCGGATCTTTTCCTGGGTGTTCCTTTTAATATCGCTTCCTATGCGCTGCTGACGAAAATGATTGCTCAGGTGTGCGGCCTGCAGGCAAAAGAGTTCGTTCATACCTTCGGTGATCTGCACCTCTACCAGAACCATCTTGATCAGGCGCGCGAGCAGCTGACGCGTGAACCTCGCGCGCTTCCGCAGATGCGGATGAATCCTGATGTTCAGGAGATTGATGACTTCGTCTACGACGACTTTGAGTTGATCAACTATGATCCGCATCCGACGATCAAAGCGCCCATCGCAGTTTAGTATACCTCATCAATGAAAGTGAAAGCTGTGGTAGCGATGGCGTCGAACCGGGTGATCGGTAAGGATGGAGACTTGCCCTGGCGCCTACCGGAGGATCTGAAGTGGTTCCGCAAGTCGACCCTCGGCCTCCCGATCATCATGGGGCGTCGGACGATGGAATCCCTCGGCAGCAAACCTCTGCCGAAGCGCCGCAACATCGTTATCTCACAAACACTGCAGCAGTGCCCCGAGGGGTTTGAGTGTTTTGCGTCTCTCCAGGCGGCGATTGATCGGCTGGAGGGAGAACCGGAGATCGCCATCATAGGCGGAGCGCAGCTCTACGCGGCTGCGATGCCGATGTGTGACGAGGTGCTTCTGAGCTATGTCTACCACTCCTATGACGGAGATACCTGTCTAGGAGGCTTTGAGGATGACTTTGAGGTGGCAGAGATTCTACACAAAGACGACGATTTCGAGCTCAGGCGCTACACTCGCGCCGTTAGATCGTGATGCCGAATTTCCTGAGCACCAGCGCCGTCAGGAGGTAGAGCACCATCGTGAGGACGCAGCTCAGACCTATTGCCCAGCCGAAGCTGAGGCCACGCTTGAGCAGGGCTGGAAAGACGAGGAACAGGGGTAAGCTGGGAAGAACAAACCAGAAAACGTTCGTCGAGTGGTCGCTGAGAATGCGCACCCTATCCTCCGTTCCCTTCACAGTCAGATCACGCCAGATCCAGAAAAAAGTAATCAGCGAAACGAGCGGCAGGGATGCGATGAGGCTCCCGATGACCGGCTTGCTCCGTGCTACGACGATTTCGTTTACAAAATAAATCAGGAGAGCTGACAAGAGGATTTTGACAATCGTCAGCATCGCTGTCGTTGCGTCGAATGGCGGCCCTGCCAAGGCAAGGCAGATCCTTACATCGTCTTCTGGTCTTCTGTCGCAGGACCGTCAGTAGCAGGGGATTCAGCATCGAGCACGATGCCCGAATCTGCAGCGAACTCGGCAAGCGCCATTTCTTCAAGAGCGGAGCGCTCGGCGTCCATTCAGGTCAGTGGTATCGATGCTGCGCTACACGGGCACGGCCTTTGGCCTTGTCGCGTTCCTCCTGCACCATTTCTTCGAGACGATTCAGAGTGTCTCCGGAGCCGCCGATCTCGTTGATCATGCCTGCGGCCATTTCATTCAGTTCAGCTGTCGCCTGAGCGATCTTCGTTTCATTGATGCTCTGCTTGAGCGACTCGATGCGATCCTTGGCTTCTTTGATGCTGATGTCCCGCGCATTTTTGAGTTCATTGTAGGTTTTTTCAGCATCTTCCAGCTGAAGAATGTTGGCGGCATGTTCCTCCTTTGTCTTCTGGAGGCGCAGCGCATATTCACCAGCAAGTTTCCGATTCCCGGCTTTCAGGTGGGCGGAGGCCTTGGCGGTCAGCTCCTTTACCTCCTGCTCTTCCCGCTTTACCTGAGACATCAGGTGCTCACAGAGGCCGGCGTGAGAAGCGAGGCCCTGGTTGTATTTGGAAATTTGCTTCCGCAAATTCTCCTTTTCGACTTCAAGGAGGGCCTCGGGGTTGCGTTTTTCCATGTCGGAAACGAACAGGCCGATGAAGCCGCGGATGAGATTGCCAATTCTTTTAAACATAGGAGCAGTGTGAGATGATGTTTACCTCGCAAACATGGCACGTGCCCCTGCTGCTTGTCTAGTCTTTCAGGGCTACAAACGAGTTAAAAATTCGTAGCTGACAGCCTGTTGCTTCTAGGGAGAAAGAGTTAGGATAACTTTTTCTCGCTGTAGTATTCGGTATGACCGGATGTCATCCTCGACATAAGGGCAGAGTTGGGAATGACGACATAGTCGCCGATCTCATTCTCCAGGCGAGTCGAGACGGTTCCTACCTCCACTACTTTGAATTCTCCGGAATCAAGAATGACGGAAGATCCGATCTGAAAGACATCTCGTGCGTAGACCCCTGAGACGACGTTTCGAGCGATCGGGCGCAACCCAAACCCAAGGGCAAGAGCGATGAGGAGGGATAGGCCAGCAAGGAAAATCTTGACCGTGGAGCTTAGGAGATCTGTCTCGATACCCAGCTGATTGAGCACTACTGTGGCGATCATCAGGATGAAGAGAATATGAACGAAGCGAGCGATCAAGCCACCGTGGGAGAACTCGATGGCTTCCATCTTCGACTCCAGGGCTCCCTTGAGTATGTCGGCCGCCATCAGGCCGCCAAAGAGAATGAACACTGAGATGAGGAGCTTTGGCAGGAAGGCGATGAAATCGTTGATGAACTGCGAAATATCTTTCACGCCGGCAATGTCCGCTGCCGATTTCACGAAATAGATGATGATGAAAGCAAAAATGAGTTTGCCAACAATCGGTCCGAGCGGTGGTCGGATCCCCAATTTAGCAAATTGCTCGGTGAGGCCAACTTTTTCTGCCAAAGCATCGAAGTTCAGCTTGTCAGCAGCGCGGGTTATAATCGAGCGCAGGACCTTGGCTATGATGAAACCAAGGCCCAGAACGCAGATGGCAATCACCAAGGTGGGGATGAGTGCCTCTACACTCTTTCCCATCGATACAAATTGATCGACTACTCCCTGGAAAAAGCTCAAAGACTCAGGCAGCTGGATGGTAGGAGGAGAAGAAGGGTCGGTTGCCATCTTTCAAAGATAAAACAAATTGGGCCCCTATCGCAAGATTAAAGTATGTAAATACAAAGTAATCCTTCGCTTCTCGAGGATTTTCACTTTTTGCGCCACAGCTTCCCTAATTTATTGGCGAGCTCGCTTAGCCCGGCATTGACGCCTTCGCCCATAAATTCGGTCGATTCTTCGACTACCTCGCCAAACCTCAGATTGCTCATCGTTTTCTCGATGCGCTCAGGATTGGGTTGCAGCTCATCTTCGAATGCTGAGAACATGCTTTGGAGCTGTTCCTCCTGCTCTCGAAACAGGGTAGCGTCTATCGTGTCGGCTTCTTTCATTTCTCACCTTGGTTGCTCTGGGATGTGGGGGAAGTGTGTTCTTTTTTGAAACTGTTCATCGCGCGGTAGAGTCGCATCTTTGCAGCGCTAAGGCTGAGGTCGAGCACATCTGCGATCTCGTTCAGGCTGAGGCCTGTTATGAATCTGAGGGTAAGGATCTCCTTGTCCGATTCGCTGAGATTGCTTAGGGTGACGTCTACCGATTCTTTTGTGGCCGCTCGTTTCTGATCGGCATTGAAGCTGTTCACTGCATCGCCAGACACGGCATCTTCTTCAAACTCGGTATGAAGATTCTTCTTTGCCAGCTTGCGTCGACGACTGATGCACAAGTTGTAATTGATCCGAAACAGCCAGGTTTTGAAGCTGGACCGCCCTTCGAAGGTTGAAAGTTTTTGATGCACCTTCAGGAAGGTGTCCTGGCAGACTTCCTCCGCCTCATGCCGATCACCGACAATGCGTATGGATGTTGCGTAGACCATGGCTTCGTATCTCTTAAGTAACTCACGAAACGCCTCATAACCGGCGTCTCCCTGCTCAAGGCATCGAGAAATCAATTCAGCATCTGCGTCTGTCTGGGCTTCGCTCAAAATTCTCAATGTCCTGTGCTTATATAGACTAAGACGGAGGTCGGAAAGTCACACCTTACTCGCTAAAAACCTAAAAAACTTACGAATTTCCTTGACGTATTCTCACTGTATTTACAAAAAAACCCGATCCTTGATGGATCGGGTTCGTGAAAGGTAGTTGCTCCTCGGATAAAGAGGGCACCAAGCCTTTAGTAGCGGTAATGCTCGGGCTTGTATGGCCCGTCCTTCGGCACGCCGATGTAGCCGGCCTGATCGTCGGTGAGAACCGTGAGCTTCGCCCCGATCTTTGACAGGTGTAGAGCGGCGACTTCTTCGTCGAGCTTCTTCGGCAGCACGTAGACACCAGGTGCGTAGGCGTCCTTGTTCTTCCAGAGGTCGATCTGCGCGAGCGTCTGGTTGGTGAAGCTGTTGGACATGACGAAGCTTGGGTGGCCAGTTGCGCAGCCCAGGTTTACGAGACGGCCTTCGGCCAGCATGAAGATCTGGTTTCCGCTTGGAAGAGTGTAGCGGTCGACCTGTGGTTTGATTTCTTCGCGAGTGACTCCTGGTTCTTCATTGAGCGGAGCTACCTGGATCTCGTTGTCGAAGTGGCCGATGTTACAGACGATCGCCTGGTCCTTCATCGCCAACATGTGGTCGAGGCGAATGATGTCCTTGTTACCGGTTGTTGTGACATAGATGTCTGCCCAGCCAAGGGTGTCTTCTACAGTCAGGACACGGAAGCCCTCCATAGCAGCCTGCAGGGCACAGATGGGGTCTACCTCGGTGACGACAACCTGAGCTCCGAAACCGCGCAGAGTCTGGGCGCAGCCTTTGCCAACGTCTCCATAGCCGCAGACGACGGCTACTTTACCGGCGATCATGACGTCGGTGGCGCGCTTGATACCATCGACGAGGCTTTCGCGACAGCCATAGAGGTTATCGAACTTGGACTTCGTGACTGAGTCATTTACGTTGATCGCAGGCACGCGCAGCTTTTCAGCTTCAGCCATCTGGTAGAGGCGGTGCACGCCGGTGGTGGTCTCCTCGGAGACGCCACGCCAATCCTTGAGGAAATTGGTGAACTTATCAGGAGTTTCGGAGAAGATGCGCTTGAGCAGTGCTTTGATCACAGCTTCTTCCTCGCTTTCGGGTGCGCTGTCGACAAAGCTGCTGTCGCCTTCCTCCAGCTCTGCGCCTTTGTGGATGAGAAGCGTCGCGTCACCGCCGTCATCGACGATGAGTTCAGGGCCGGATCCATCTGGCCAGGTGAGTGCGGCCTCAGTGCAGTCCCAATATTCCTCCAGCGTTTCGCCTTTCCAAGCGAAAACAGGGATCCCGGCGGCGGCGATGGCGGCAGCGGCGTGATCCTGAGTGGAGAAAATGTTGCAGCTACACCAGCGGACGTCGGCCCCGAGGTCTGCGAGAGTCTCGATGAGGACAGCTGTCTGCACTGTCATGTGCAGTGAGCCCATGACGCGGACACCGTCGAGTGGCTTCTCAGCGGCATACTTCTCCCGAGTCGCCATGAGACCGGGCATCTCGTGTTCGGCGACTTCGATTTCTTTCCGGCCGAAATCCGCGAGGCTGATGTCGGCGACTTTATAAGGTAGGCCAGCGTAGGTGGCTCCCGTTGTTTTGGTGGCTTCTTCTGTGATCATAATGTTTTGAGGGGTGCGGTCCTAAATCGTGTTTATGCTCCAGCGGCACTCCGAAGATCGTCGACTTTATCCGTCCGCTCCCAGGTGAGCGAATCTGTGTCATCTTCTCGTCCGAAATGGCCGTAGTTCGTGGTTTTGCTGTAGATCGGGCGCAGGAGGTCAAGCTGGGCGATGAAATCGGCAGGTTTGAAGGAAAAGACTTCCTCTATAGCCTTGAGGATCGCGGTGTTATCTACGTGGTTGGTTCCAAAGGTATCCACGTGCACGCTCACAGGGTCGGGGTAACCGATGGCATAAGCGAGTTGGAGTTCGCAGCGGTCGGCCAGTCCGGCAGCGACGACATTCTTGGCGACGTAGCGCGCCATGTAGGCAGCAGAACGATCTACCTTGCTCGGGTCCTTGCCGGAGAAAGCTCCGCCGCCGTGGCGTCCCATGCCGCCATAGGTATCGACGATGATCTTCCGTCCTGTCAGACCGCAGTCACCCTCAGGGCCTCCGATGACGAAGATCCCTGTTGGGTTGATGTGGTATTGCGTCTCTGCCGTCAGCAGCTCGGCAGGAAGTTCCTGCTCCACGAGATCTTTTTTGAGGATCTCTCGGATTTCGCCAGTGCTGATGCTCTCCGCGTGCTGGGTGGAAACGACGACAGCGGTGATGCGGGTAGGCTTGCCATCTACATACTCCATAGAGACCTGGGTCTTGGAGTCTGGGCGCAGCCATTCATGGGTGCCGGACTTGCGCAGGTCTGTCAGCGCACGCCCGAGCTTGTGGGAGTAGGCGATAGGCGCAGGCATGAGCGCTGGCGTCTCCTTCACCGCGTAGCCGAACATGATGCCCTGATCGCCCGCCCCTTGCTCTGCGGTCTCCTTGTCATCAGCGGCAGCGGCATCTACGCCCTGAGCGATGTCTGGTGACTGCTGGCCAAGGGCATTAACAAAAAAGAAGTTCGCTGCGTTGAATTTACAATCATCGTGCACATAGCCGATCCCTTCGATGGCATCCCGAACGACCTCCTGATATGAAAACTCGGAGCTCGTGGTGATCTCGCCTCCCAGCACGACCATGTTGTCTTTTACGAAAGTTTCACAGGCGACACGAGCGGCTGTGTCCTGTGCGAAACAGGCGTCCACAATCGCGTCTGAAATAGTGTCGCAGACTTTGTCGGGATGGCCCTCAGTGACTGATTCTGAGGAGAAGATGAATGACTTGGACATAATATATTTGCAAATCTTGATGCGTTGATATCTTTACCACCGCCTGGTATGTCGTCAATCCTAAAAAAGCTCCGCCTCATTTCGGAGCCGACCCGTATCCGCATCCTCCATTTACTGCGTCAGCAGGAGCTGTCAGTGGTGGAGATGCAGGAAATCCTGCAAATGGGGCAATCTCGGATTTCGACACATCTCTCTCAATTGAAGAAGGAGGGGTTCGTGGCAGACGAGCGGGCGGGTAAGAACGTCATCTACGGCGCAGCTGGCGATGGGGGGGCGGAAGAAAAGCAGCTCTGGGAGATGATTGAGGCTGTTTCAGCAACACTCCCGGAGACAGCCGCGGATGAAGTGGCGCTGGAGCATGTCGTCCTGAGGCGGAAGGACCGTGTCCGGGCCTATTTTGACGAGCTTGCAGGTAAATTCGGCAGATCCTATTGCCCTGGCCGCTCATGGAAATCACTGGCCGAGGCACTGTTAAAACTGATGCCGCCTCTAGTGATTGCCGACTTAGGAGCCGGGGAGGGGACCTTCTCGCAGTTGCTGGCTCAATCTGCGAAGCAGGTTATTGCCGTCGATAACTCGGAGAAAATGGTCTCCTTTGGAGCCTCTGTCGCCAAAGAAAACGGCTGCGAGAATCTGGAGTATCGGCTCGGTGACATTGAGTCACCTCCGATTGATCCGGAATCTGTGGACTTGGCCTTTTTCTCCCAGGCTCTCCATCATGCGGAGGAGCCCGCCGTAGCCGTTGCGAAAGCCTTCGAAATCGTCAAACCGGGAGGGCGGGTAGCCATTCTCGATCTGGCAAAGCATCAGTTCGACGAGGCTCGTGAACTCTACGCCGACGTCTGGTTGGGGTTTTCCGAATATGAACTGACCGAGTTTCTTGAGAAAGCCGGTTTCCAACGAGTTGAAATCGCCCGCGTAGATCGCGAAGGAGAGGCCCCGCACTTTCAAACGCTCCTCGCGATCGGGCACAAGGAAGGGTGATTGCGTAAATAAATCTGTCACACAACCACAGCCCGATGTTATACCGATGGCGTGGATAAGACAGAAACAGCGTTAGTCAAAAGAGTCCAGAGCGGGGATTTGCACGCGTATGAGGAGCTGCTGGATATTCACTCCCATCGTCTGCGTGCCTTCATTGCCCTCAAGCTTCCCATATCGCATTTGATCGATGAGATAGCGCACGAGTCTTTTATTTTCGCGCACGCGAATATTCAGAAGTTCGATCCCTACACAGACTTCGGTAAATGGCTTCGCGCTATCGCATTTAACCTGATCAGGAGAGAGGTTCAGCGATACCGCCGTAAAACCATGAACGAAAAGAACTTTTTCGAGCATGTGTTAGTATCGAATGAGGCGGGTTTCGACGCGGATAACGACGAGTTGATCGTGTTTTTAGAAGAATGCATTAAGCGGCTCCCTGACAATCAGCAAAAGCTTCTGCGGCTAAAATACGAGGAGGGCGAAAACAGTATCGAGATGTCTGAAGAGCTTGGACAGAGTCGCGCCTGGGTGCGCACGACTCTCTGTCGCATTCGCTCAGCTCTCAAAAAGTGTGTCGAATCTAAAATCGCCGTTTCTCAGCGATTGTCGTGAACTTAACCCCCTGAAAATTAATGAATCAGAATGCTATCGAAGGATATTTGTCAGGAGAATTGGATGACAGGGACAGCGCTGATCTGGAGCAGGCGTTGCGCGAAAGTGATGAACTGCGCGTAACGCTCCGCGAGCAGGCTGCCTTCGATCACGCGATCGCCGTGTTGACTGATGTGGATGTGACGAAGCACCGGTTTGAGGGATCTGTCATGGCAGCGATTCGGGCAAAAGGTTCGGATGGTGTGAAGCGCTCCGTGCTTACGGCGATATTGGATCAAAGGGAGCGGGTCAACGTTGTTCGCTGGCCGGATTTGCTAAAGGCTGCGGCTGTGGCCTGCCTTTTCGCCGCCGGGCTGATCTACCTGGCGAACGAATATCGTCCCAACGGAGGAGAGATGGCAACAACACAGGCCGAAAAGCCTTCGTTAGCACGTGTGCAATCTGTTTCCGAGGATGCCGTGTGGTCGGGTGGGAGTGAGTGGGTGTCGAGCGGACTTTTGAACCTGATCTCGGGAAGGCTTGGATTCGAGACGAACCTCGGGGCTTACGTCGAGATCGAAGGGCCTGCGAAGCTGCGTCTTGAGTCGGAAGGGCGCGTTTTCCTTCAGGAGGGATCGTTAATCGCAAAGGTCCCGCCCATGGCTTCGGGTTTTACCGTTAATACTCCCGCAATGAACGTGGTCGATATCGGCACCATGTTTGCCGTTGAAGTGGCGGAGAACGGAGACAGTTCACTCCATGTCATCGAGGGCGTTGTGGAAGCTAGTTCGGCGAGCGGCGTTGGCACCGGACGTATTCTGACGGGAGGCATGAGCGTTAGGGCGTCTGATTTACGTGAATCTGATCTTACGGATATTTCATACGGGGGAGACGGATACGCATTCCGTCTGGACCATCCCGTGGCTCACACGCCT
This sequence comes from Verrucomicrobiota bacterium, assembly GCA_020627905.1. Classification (GTDB taxonomy): domain Bacteria; phylum Verrucomicrobiota; class Verrucomicrobiia; order Verrucomicrobiales; family DEV007; genus Arctic95D-9. Next base: position 1,116 of record JAHDFZ010000096.1, on the reverse strand, counting down.
GCCGTCGACCTATCGTTTGATGATGATCATGGATCCGGGGTGGTGCGCAATCAGGCGCTCTCTCCTGAATTAGAGGAGGTGTCGATCGTGGGTGACGCAGGCATCGATCGTTCTCCGAAGCTTTCGCGTGGCGTGCGTGGCAGCGGCCTTTCTTTTCAGGAAGACCGATCGCTCGATATCCCTACTTCTCTGTCGAAAGATGCGGAGGGTCTAACCTTGTCTTTCTGGATCCGGCTTGATGCGTCGGCTCTCAGCGAAAGTCAATGGCAGGTGGCTTGGATTGATACAGGCGACGAAAGCGATTTGCGTCTGGCCATCGGTGGGTCTGATCAGGCTTCTGTTGCTGGATCGATCATGCTTCAGGCCGGGGAATCTTCCTTGAGCGGGGGGAAGGACATCGCTGATGGGAAATGGCATCATCTTGTGCTCAGGGTCGCGAGAAACCCCGCGACGCGCTCTCTGGAGAGTGCCCACGTTTTTATAAATGGTAGCCCTGAGCGTCTGGAGCGGGCTGGTTCGTTATCGCTCTCGAATGACACTCAGGCATTGCTTCCCATGGTTCGCTTCGGAGCGGATGCGGGCACTGGATTCAGGGGGGAAATCGATGAAGTCAAGATTTTCGATAGCGCTATACCGTCCTTCCAGGTCTTCGATATTTTTGATTCCATATCGCAATAACGAAACAGAACAAAAGAAACCCTTCAAATGTATCAGAATATAAAAACCTCCCTGCTCATTGCCGCCTTGTCGGTCTCGTCTTTTATCGAGTCGGCTGTAGCTGAGTCCAGAACGTGGACGTCCGCCGATGGGAAGAAAGTTGAGGCGATCTATGCCGGGATCGAAGGAGCTGGCGCCACAGCGAAAGTGAAGCTGAAGCTGCCGGACGGCAAGCTGGTCCTATACCCAGTGGCAAGGCTGAGTGAAGCGGATCAGCTTTTTGTAAAAGGGAATCTACCGACGGGGCCGGCAGCCCTCGCTGCCGAAATCGATAAGCTGGTTTTTGAAAAGCAGAAGTCATCCTACGGCAAACTGCAGCAGCAGCTTGCGAGTCTCGGATCGTCGAATCTTGATGCCGCAGAGAAGCTCGGATTTCACACCGTGCTTGTCCCAGAAACC
>JAHDFZ010000095.1 GCA_020627905.1 Verrucomicrobiota bacterium | reverse complement strand
CGAAATCACGGAAAATGGAGAAACCCGTCGCCTCCTTTTTTCAGGTGATGTCGGACGCGGGAATAATGATCTCCTTCGCGATCCAGAGCCCAGCGAGGACATCGACATTGTCATCATGGAGAGCACCTACGGAAATCGCGAGCATGAGCTGCCTACCCAGGCGAATGACCTGTTGTGCGAAATCCTCAACGAGGCCATTGAGAAAAAGGGCAAGATCATCATACCCGCTTTCGCGGTAGAGCGGACCCAACAGCTCATCTATGCGCTGCATGAACTGACGGTCAGCGGCTGCATCCCGGAATTCCCCATCTATGTGGACAGCCCCCTGGCGGTCAATGCGACCGAAATCTTCCGCATCCACCCAGAGTGCTTCAATGATGAGGTCTACGAGTTCCTCTTCGCTACACGAAACCCTTTTGGCTTCGAGAACCTGACCATGGTGCGGAAGGTGTCTGATAGCAAAAAGCTCAATGAACTGGATGAGCCCTGCATCATTATCTCGGCCTCTGGGATGTGTGAGGCAGGCCGGATCCTTCACCACTTGCGCAACACCATCGAAGACGAGAAGAACACCATTCTCTTCGTCGGATACTGCGCCCAGAACACGCTGGGATGGAAAATCCGCAATGGCCATGAAAAGGTGCGAATCTTCGGCGAGGAACACGATTTGAAGGCCCATGTGCGGATACTCGATTCCTTCTCCGGGCATGCTGATCAGAGCGAACTGCTGGAGTATTTCGACAGAATTGGCGGCGGCAAGCAGAAGGTCTTCCTCGTCCATGGCGAAGCTGATCAATCGGCAGTGCTGCGTGACCAGCTTGCTCAGCGCCATCCTTCTGGAGAGATCTCGGTGGCGGAGCTGGATCAGAAGGTGGTCGTGTAGGCAGAATGCCGCAACGTTTACCGGGTTGACCGGTGCCTGGTCCAGAATGCTTTAGCTTCTCGCACCTACACTCGCACGTCTCGGACAGATAACGCTCGCGAATGAATTCGCGATTCCATGGCAGGGCAGATGCAATCTATGGAATCGCGAATTCATTCGCGAGCTACAAGCTCTTTGCGCGAGTTTAGGGGCGTCAGATCCCACCAAAAATTGGGTTCCTGACGATTCGAGCATCCTACCGTATTGACCCCTGCTTGTGCCGACAATCGTTCTCAGCTTGGTGGCATTCCTCCCGGTCTATGTCGAGCCGAAAGCACGCTCGTCCCGCCTGATGTAGCCCGCGAATAAATTCGCTGTTCCCCGGCACTAGCCACCCAGAATATGGATATTTTGTCGTTGCTGAATCTGGATACGGGCTTTACACGATCTTGTCGCTCCCCTTTCCTGAATCAATGAAAAGTCTTCTGTTGTCGAACGAATACCCACCGAACATCTATGGCGGCGCAGGCATCCATGTCCAGTATCTGGCACGGGAACTGGCGAAACTCTGCGAGGTAGAAGTCCGCTGTTTCGGTGATCAGCTCGATCCATCATCTAACCCAGCGGTTTTCGGCAAGAAGAGCCATACGGTCGACTACACCGCCCCGAAGCCCCTGCACTCTGTATTTTCGGCACTGCAAAATTGCCTGGATTTCAACACTCAGGATATCGATGCCGATGTCGTGCATCTACACACCTGGTATAGCCACTTCGGAGGCATCCTTGCGAAACTGAACTACAGCTTGCCCATGGTTTTGACCGTGCACTCGCTCGAACCGCTGCGTCCATGGAAGCGGGAGCAACTCGGCGGAGGGTATGACTTCACCTCATGGCTGGAGAAAACCTCGATTGAGATGGCTGATGCGGTGGTCGCAGTCTCCCAGGAAACCAAGAACGATATTCTGCGCCTGTTCGATGTCGACGAGGAGAAGGTGCCCGTGATCTACAACGGAATCGATACCGACGAGTATCGCCCAACTTTCGATGAAGCAGTGTTGCAGGAATATGGAATCGATCCCGAGGTTTGTTTTTTTTGTCGGCAGAATCACCCGTCAGAAAGGCATCATCCACCTAGTGAATGCGATCAAGCATCTGACTCCGGGCGCCCAGGTAGTTCTTTGTGCAGGCGCTCCGGATACACCAGAGATCGCTGCCGAAATGAGTCGGGCTGTTGAGAAGGCGCGCGAGAGTTTCGATGGTAAGATCGTGTGGATCGAGGAGATGATCTCCACAACCGAAAAAGTGACTCTCTACAGCCATGCACGCGTATTCTGCACGCCGAGCATTTACGAGCCCTTCGGCATTATCAATCTTGAGGCGATGGCTTGTGAGACTCCGGTAGTCGGGTCGGCGGTCGGCGGGATGAAAGAAATCATCTTACCGGAGCAAACAGGACTTCTTGTGCCTCTCAAACAGCAGACCGAGAGCCCTTTCGAAGCGATCGAGCCAGAGACCTTTGCCCGGGACCTGGCGAGCCAGCTGAATCGACTACTGGAAGATGCAGACTTAGCAACAGCCTTTGGCCGGGCTGGGCGTGAGCGCGTCCTTGCTCAGTTCAGCTGGGCGGAAATCGCCAAACAGACTCTGTCGCTCTATGAAGGGCTGCAATAGTGTCCGGGAGAAAGAGACCGATGAGAGACGATGCGAACGATGATGAGGGTTGCGATACCCGAACAGCTGAGAGCGCAGCGGCTACCCTCACCCTTCGGGCTGCAGCCCGGATATCGTCTCGCTGCATTGCTCAGGTAGCTACTATTTGGCTGCCATCACTCCTCGCGCATTGTCAGCCGCAGACAGGGTTGCTTACTCCGGTCACCCGGGCATCGCTCACCTAATTTCTTAGCGGTCTCTTCAGGGCGCAAAGCCTCTGTCTCAGACTGAAGGTATCGGCTTTTGCGAGTCTGCATCCTCCTGCCCTTCATCCCCCTCCTGCATCGGTGGGAAGTCGGTTCTGGCAGCGTCACTTGGAGTGAAATTCTCAAAAATCTGGGAGTCGTTACGGACATGCCAGTCGAACACATCATTGTCGTCAGCAAATCCTTCAATCACGCCACAGGCCTCACCGTATTGCGTGATGATGATCGGTCCGCTCTGCGCCGCCTCGAGGAGTTCTAAAAGCTTCCCCTCGACATCTGTGATGTTCACTTGGCGGTTCTTCATGTCTAAGATTATCTGATCATGATGCAGCTTTGTCTAGGCTTTTTTAAGCGACATTTTGACTACAACGAGAACAGCAAGGAGCAACGCATTGCTTTTGAGCCGGTTGAGCCCTGTTATTCCGGGATGGTGCTATAGGAACCTGACCGCTACATCGTCACCGACACGAACAGATGCTTCGGGTTCAAGTCTGATCAGCGCATTCGCCTTGCTCAGGCCGAAAAGCGCGTGGGACTGCTGCGTGCCCGAGAGACGCACGCCGCCCTCATCAGCGATGCCACGCAGGTAGTGAGGGCGGTCGCCAGTATTGATCATTTCTTCCGCTGCCGGCAGGATCTTTAACTCATTCAAAGGACTCTCAGAGCCGGCTACGAGGCGCTCCAGAACTGGCCGGATAAAGATCTCAAATCCGACGAAAGATGAGACAGGATTTCCCGGTAGGCCGAAGAGAAGTCGCTTCCCTAGCTTTCCAAACAAAAAAGGTTTCCCTGGTTTCACGCGCACACGCCAGAAATCGACCTCGCCCCCTGCTGCGGTCACGGCCGCCTGAACAAAGTCCCTCTCGCCAACGGAAACCCCTCCCGCAACGATGATGAATCCGGGAATCTTAGCCAACTCTCGGAACGTCTCTGTGCAGAGGCTGAGCTCATCTCGCAGATGCCGATGTTCAGCATGAACGCCCGCCCGCTGACAACAGGCCTGCAGCATCGGACCATTGCTGTTGTAGATTTCCCCGTCCTGTAACTCAGTCCCCACAGGCACGACCTCGTCTCCTGTGCTCAGAATGGTCACTTGCGGCAACGAGTGCACGCAAAGCTCCGAAATCCCCTGAGAGGCGAGAGTGCCGATCAGTGCCGGTGAGACTCGATCCCCTGCCTCGCCGAGCTTCTGCCCGGCACAGACATCACCTCCTATGCGGCGAATGTTCTCACCTTCTATGATGGGATCATTGATCACAAGGGTCCGACCATCGGGTGATCGGGTGACATCCTCCTGCATGATGACAGCATCCGCCCCTGTCGGAAGAACTCCACCAGTGAAAATGCGGATCGCTTCCCCCGCCTGCAGGGTGAGCTTCTCGTCGACACCGGCCGCCTGCGTTTTGGCAGCGACCGTCAGGCGTGCGCCTAGCCTCCCTGCATCAGAGGCTCGCACAGCGTAGCCATCCATGCTGGAGTTATCAAAGCGGGGTTGATTCAGCGTGGCGAACACCGGCTCAGCGAGAATCCGGTCGAGAGAAGACCCGAGTGGGACGATTTCACGAGCCGAGACCGGCATCTCTCCTGCCAGAGAATGGATACGCTCGATGGCTTCTGCTTCCTCGATCATCGTCCAAAGAAGTGTCACAAAAGGCCCCGACGCTGGAAGTCAAACAGGTTGATATCCAGTGACTGTCCGATGAGATCCATCGTGAACTTCAGAAGGGAAATTTCCCAGGTATCGTCCATCCCGACGAGCAATGCTCGCGACGGGTCACCCGCAATACGGAAGTCCTCCAACACGCGGTCCCGCACCTGCTCTATCGGCTCATGTGCCTGAGACTCGCTCAATGATTGCTTGGCAAAATTGAAGCCGTAGCTGAGAAACTTGAGATTTCCGTTCTCCCGAAACCATTGGGCGAAAGCATCAGCCTGCTCACCGAAGCCCTCGAACAGCAGATCTTCATATCCCTCCGGCCGAATGATCGCTGGCCGCTGCGCCTCCATGCGCCCCTCACGGATCCGCACCTGCCCGATTTCATCCATCGGCTCTGTCAGCAACGTAAAGTGAAAATTTGTCGTCCCGAATGTGTCGATACGACGGTCAGGCTCGTGAAGGATCTGCGTCATCTCCAGAGCGAAGGAGATATCATCGGGAGTCAATGCCATGGCAGGAACGTTACGCAGGAAAAGAAAAAAGCGCCTTCCCCGCTAGAGGAACGCGCTTTCTGGAAATAATCCGAAAATCGCAGCCAAGCCGTTCGAGAGGCTCAGCTACCGGGAACTAGCCAACTTTTTCCTCGATGTAGGAAACGACCTCTCCGACTGATGTCAGCTTCTCGGCATCTTCGTCTGGGACAGTAACGTCAAACTCTTCCTCGAAAGCCATGACAAGCTCAACGGTATCCAGTGAATCAGCGTTGAGATCCTCGATGAACTTAGCTTCGAGTTTTACCTGGTCTTCGCTAGCACCAAGCTGCTCAACGATGATGTTTTTTACTTTTTCTTCGATAGATGCGTCAGCCATAATTTGTCTACAGGTTGAAAGGTGGTTTCGGTGTTCGGCGAGTAATAAGGGGCTTGCTCTGGTTTGGCAATCGTTTTTTCTCACACGGTTGGAAAAGTTGCTATAGATGCCGCGATCAGCGGTCAAAGATCCGCTCAACCGCTTCGGCATTGTTCGCCCCGCGGGCGTCTTCCGGATTGGTCTGGCTTTCTATGACGACCTCTACTCCAGCCGGGACGGATGGTCTCACCGTGGTGCTTTGCTGAATTTTCGGCAGATCGATTGCCTTCGTGTAGATCCGATTGGGATTGTTCTGTTTGAGGAAGGTATTGATGGGAATCCGGACGAGCCTGTCTTCGAAGCGAAGGCGGCGGCGCTGGTTCATAAAGTAGCGTGGGCTGTGGTAGACGCTGTAATCCTTGGGGTAGAGATCACGGCGCATCCCGACCCGCAGGTCCTTCCGGATCTCGAAATGCAGGTGAGCGGTATACATACGGCCCGGCCCCGTCCCGATGGTGCCGACCTTATCACCCCGCATGATGACCTGTCCCACACGGACGGTGCGGACCTTCAGGTGTCCATGAAGAGAATCTACGTAGGTGATCTGACCGTTCCGCTCCCGATAAGCATGGCGCACGATGACGACATTCCCCCAACCCCGGGCATAATCCTCAGAAAACACGACCACACCGTGAGCAATATTGTAGACAGGGTCCCCTTCGTCCGTGTCACCACCTCCGTTTCCGTTCCAGTCCTCCCCTAGGTGCCCTCCAGGAGTGAAGCCGCGGAAGACGTAGTAGCCAGCCGCATCGGGCTTTCCGACAGGAAAGTCAAAGCCATCCGCAAGAGGTGCCGTCGTGTAGGACTGGTCAGCCGAGGGGCTGGCCGTATAGGTCAGCCCAAGCAGCAGAATGGAAAGAGTAAGAAGAAGACGGGGCGCTTGCTTCATAAACATGAAACGATAGAAAACTACAGAACGCGAATCAAGCAGAAGTCTTAGGTATGAATGCCACTTTCCCCGACACATCGTGAGTCTGCTATGCTCCGGCTGGCTGCAGAAACCCGAAATAAGCGATGGCAGCCGCTCCGGCGATCAGGCAGTAGATCCCGAAGTATTCGAATTTCCCCTTCTTCACAGCCGCCATCACCGTCAGGATAGCAAACATACCCGACACGAAGGCCACTGCCCCGCCGACCCAATACTCGATGCGAAGTGACTCGATGTCCCGAAGCTCCAGGACACTGGCAGCAAGAATCGCAGGCAGAGCCATCAGGAAGGAAAACTCTGCCACCACACTAGGCTTCACTCCGGCGAGCATGCCAGATACAATCGTCGAGCCCGATCGTGAGATCCCGGGCAGAATGGCGAAAGCCTGCCCGATCCCCATGAAAAGCGCGGAGCGCACCGAAACCTCCTCGGATCCCTCTCCCCGCCGCTGACGTTGAATGAAACGCGGCAAAAACAATAGGACTCCGGTGCAGATGAGCAGCCCTCCGACAAGGGCCGGTTTGTCGTAGGCAGATGTGAAGAACCCCTTCAACGGCGAAAACCCCACGATAGCGGCAGGGACGCTTGCAATCGCCAGCATGCCAATCCAGCGGCGCTCCCTTGCATACTCTGCGCGAAAAGGCGGGATAATACTCAGCACCATGCGGAACAGGCGACGCCAGAAGTAAAGCAGAACAGAAAGCAAAGTCCCCAGATGGGCGACAATCTCAAAAGTGATGCTTGGCTCGTCCACTCCCAGTAGCTCCTGAGCCAGCACCAGATGCCCGGACGACGAGACAGGTAGAAACTCGGTCAGCCCTTGCACAAGACCCAGGATAGCAGCTTCGATAATATTCATAGGCATGGAAGAAGCAACGCACAGCAGACAGATCGTCTTTCACGAAAGACGAAACTCCACCGGGGACACCCCCTGAAAGATGCTCCTCGCCGATCTTTCAGGCAAACAACGCGCAGGGAAAGCGGTTTTTGTGCCCGCCAGCCCCATTATTCCTGAAATTGATTCTTAAAATTTTAAATAATCTCAGTTTTGCGACTTGAGTTCTTTCAATATTCGCTACTATCTGTGAAAATCGAAACCACTTCTATCTGGTAGAGTCATTCTAGAGATTCTAATCCAGCTTAGCCATCTGATTTTCACATCCCCATCCATGTCTGAAGAAGAAGCTCCCGAACTCATGACCGTCAAAGAGACGGCTGAATATCTGCGAATCCCCGTCCCTACCGTTTATTATCTCGTGCAGCGCGGGCAGCTGCCTGCTGTGCAGATCGGCGGACGCTGGCGCATCAAGCGCAGCCTGCTGGACCGGGATGTCCTGAAGAATGAAGACGGAGGACAGCCAACCGTGCTGGTGGTCGACGATGACGAGGGTCTGCAGTCTCTCTTCAAAGAGTTCCTGAAAAAGGCAGGTTTTGGGCGTGTTGTTGTCGGCACCGGAGCTGAGGCGCTCACGCATGCTGAGAAGCAACGCTTTGACTTAGTGTTTCTCGATCTCAAACTACCCGATATCCCGGGAGATGAGCTCTACTCTCGCATCAAGGCCATGTATCCCGATCTCCCGATTGTCATTATCACTGGCTATCCGGACTCAGAAATCTTGACGAAGATTCTCTCGAGCGGTCCTGTAACCGTCATTCAGAAGCCGATCGAGTATGAGCAGCTAAACCGGACGGTGAAGATCCTCGGCCATAAGGGGTCCGAGGCATAGGGAGCTGGCGAGAGGTAGCGTGTCGATTGGCGCACCCTTTTATCGAATAGTCCAAGCGATGGATAAGCGTGTTCTGTCGCAGGAGCAGAGGCAAACCTAAGGGGAGCCAAAACCGAACCCCTTGGATCTGGGTTGATAGCATCGCTCCCAGTGTTTCTTAAATTTCTGCCTCTAGCTCGACCAAGTCGGCCGACGCTACAAGCCCGCTCATTTAATCTCTCAGCACTTGTCCTGTTGGAAAGGTTCTACCAGTGAACACACTGGCTCGCGAGGTGAGTATTCTTCCCCCGGCAGTCCGCACTTCAAAAAATGTAAGTAGAAGAGGTCGTTCAAGACCGGTTGATAAGAAAACCGGCGACAAACATCATCGGACTGGCAAGAATTAAAGATCTATGCAGCCGATACCAGAAAGGACTTGTTTCACCATCGTGACGTGACAGCGAATAAGGATTGTCTTTCAAGTCATGAGCTAGCGTTAACATTCCAATTATTACGATCGTCATCAGATTCGAATCCTCAGAGACCTCAATCTTGAGCCCCTTTCTCTGCTTTCGCTTTCCTACCGTGGGCTCTCTGCGAAGTCCGCAAGCGCCCAATACCATGGGAATTGACGCTATGGCAAATAGCACAAGTAACAAAGTGGATGATTCGGGGATACGAGCCACCAGCCAGAGCGCGGTTAATACGACACCCCCGGCCAGATAGGGCAAGACAGACATGAGTCCCCCTTGAGGAGACCAGCTGAACCAGTTAAATCGCAAATCGATCCAATCCGTCACGCCGAGCAGAGCGACCAGTAAAAAGATCCAAGCGGAAATGATAAGAACGTAATGCATGCCCGGAGCGGCTCCAGGGACACTGTAAGTTACTGAAGCACAATCGACCAAAAAATAGGACATTCTCGGTTAAGAGTCAATCTCCCCCACCTCTACGACCGGCCCCACAGTGAATCATACCATGTGTTTCCCTCGATTGTGTTAGAGTAATCAATCCCATTCATAACGAGTTGTCCAAACTCTGAAATTCTCGCGAAGATTCCTCTGCGCGATCCTGTAAGAGTAATTCGAAAGCTGGGCAAGCATGAGCGACGCCAGTCTTTAGAGACTGATGAGAAACTATGCAAACGATGATGAGAGACGATATGAGTTTCGATTTCACCACAGCTGGAGGCGAAAAGGCTGGTCCCTCCCATCCGACTGCGGCACTGACTCGGCCTGGCTGCATTCCTCGTTGCTCAGGTAGCTGCGGCTACCATCGCGCCTTGCCAGCCGAAAACAGGGGGCATACTCCGGCCATCCGGGCATCGCTCAACTAGTTTCTCAACGTTCTCTTAGGTGCGGAAGCTTCTTGGGCTGAGCGAGTATCAGACAAACACGCCAGAGAGCACACAAAACATGCACGGTGCGGCTGCACCATCGGTCCGTAGTTTCGTATGTCAGAGAGATAAAGTAGATCAAGCATGATTACGTTACTGACAAAAGCTGACCCACATGGTATTCGCGAACGATGACTTGGCTGATCCCTTTTCTGTTTTTTGTCATGGCAGCCGCAACTGCGGTGGCCGACCATCGACCCAATATTGTCTTTCTGTTAACCGACGATCAAGCAGTGAATACACTCGGCTGCTACGGAAACAACGAGGTGTCGACGCCAAACATCGACGCATTGGCTGCCCGGGGCCTCACCTTTGATCGGCATTATAACACCACCGCCATCTGCATGGCCAGCCGGGCCTCCATCATGACGGGGAAGCTCGAATACAAGACTGGCACGAACTTCTCCCACGGCCCCATGAGGCTGGACATCTGGCAGCAATCGTATCCAGTGCTCATGCGACAGGCTGGATATCAGCTGGGCTTTGCCGGGAAGTTTGGATTTGAAGTTCTTGATGCGGAGGACGAGCACCCGAAAATGCCAGAGGAAGCATTCGAACGCTGGGGGGGAGGCGAAGGCCAGACGAGCTACAAGACAGCGCGAAACCCCAGCATGGCTTCCTACGCTGAGGACTACCCCCACGCCACGCGGTCTTACGGAGCCTTTGGGAGAGACTTCATCCTGGAAATGGCTCAAGCGGATGCCCCGTTCTGCTTATCCATCAGCTTCAAAGCACCGCATCGTCCGACGACGCCGGACCCCGTAGACGATGAAATCTATGCCGGGAAGCAGTTCACCAAACCGATCAACTATGGTCGTGAAAACGGACTTCACTTCGCTAAACAAAGCCAGGCCGGACGCCAGTATCCTAGATTTGAGGAGTGGGGCTACGACAAGCGCTACGATGAGGTGATGGCAACGTATCACCAGCAGATTTATGCGATCGATGTCGCTGTAGGCATGATCGTCGATGCCCTGAGCAGCAGTCCGGCGGCGAAGAACACGATCATCGTCTTTACATCCGACAACGGATTCTTTTGCGGAGCTCATGGCTACGGATCGAAAGTGCTCCCCTACGAGGACAGCTCCCGAGCACCACTCATCATTGTCGACACACGCACTGAAGAACCAGAGGCTGCCCGCGTCAGACGTCTGACAGGGAACATTGATTTTGCCCCCACCTTTCTGGATTATGCCGAGATCCAGCGCCCGGAGTCGATGGATGGTCGCAGCCTCATGCCAGTTATCGAAGCAGGACTCAGGAACGATGCACTGCCACCACATCATGAAACGCTGCCTCTGCTCAATTTCTGGGGCCCGAAAGAAACCCACTGCCTCTCAGTCGTCAGCGAGGATTGGAAATATATTCACTGGCATTATGCAGGAGATGGTTATGAGGCCACAGACGAACTCTATCACCTAGCTGAAGATCCTCATGAGCTTGAGAACCTCGCTATCGGGGAAAAAAATGCAGCGAGTCTCACCGCCATGCAGGGAGCGCACTCTCAACAGGTCCAGAAACTTCGCAAAGAAGCCGTGCCGTTCCACAACTATCAGCAGTTCGCGACTCTCTTCGATCGACAGATTGCCTGGCCGGATAAACATCATCTCGCTGAGGACTTCACAGACACGAAAAGCACCGGTGGTCAAAAGTAGTGGGATCACTTAACTGGGGCTGTAGCGAATGAGGGAAATCGCGGGTTCCCCTGGACAGCGCAACCTAAGCCCGCCGCCGACGGCGGATCATCAGCCCCGAGACCACGAGAACGACCAGGCTGAGAGACGCTGCCACACTTACATAGTCTCTCAGTTCCTTGCTGATCGGATCGATGAAGTGGAACTTGTGGAAGTTTACAAAGAGCAATGACTCCGCCAATCCCGCCGTATCGGTGCGCATACTCATGTGGGCATCGGCTGTATCGACGGTGTATTGCCAGAATTGCTGGCCCGGGTAATGAATGCGCCACACCGGCAGGCGACGAAAGATAAATCCATAGTCCTCGCGAAAGGCCGTAATCTGCTCGGCCTCCCCTGCTTTCTCGCTAGGCATGCCTGAAAACTCGGCGGCCAACCCTCGCGCATAAGTCTTGTCTCCATCCAGCAGGATTTCACCCGTCTGCGTATGGCGATACTCGATCGGGCGAGCTCTCCCCTCTCCTACGAGAACGGTCCGCCAATATGGCTGCCCATCGACCACTGCCAGACTGAGCCCGCTAAAGCGCTCACCCTTTACCACAGGAAACCTCGCCAGCTTCCCGGTCTCCACTGCCTGATCCGAAACCCACTGCGTGCTATCATCGCCACGAAACTTGACAGCCGCATGGGCCAGCCCGCTGACTCCGAAGAGAAAATAAAACACAGCAACGCTCCCACCAAGGATGCGGTGAGTGCGACGTCGCGCCGATCCACTCCTGGGCGAGGCAGGGGTCCTTTTCCCTCGCGTCATAATCAGCGTCAGCAAACCGCTGATCGCCACCGAGAGCGAGAGCAGGGAAAGAACGGTCACCACCGCGATCCGAAAAACAGAATCGTGTGGTCCAAGGAAACCCCAGGTGTGGAACCAGTTGAACGCAACACGCATGGCTCGACGCGGCGAATCATCATAGGCGGCCAGCTTTCCGGTGCGCGGGTGAACGACCGCTTGCAGGCTGTCACCTCGTCCAAAGTCGACACGATACGCCGGCAGGAGCCGGTTGATCGGCGTGTATTGCGCTGAAAAGGAATCGTATCGCTCCACCTGCGCACTAGCAGTGACCTCCTGATCGAGGAAAGCAGCTGCCAGCTCGATGGCATGAACCCGCTCCCCATCCGCCAGCGCCTCTCCAGTGAGCGCGTGACGATAGTGAGCGCGCTGATCCTTTGTGTAGGCGACATAGTGCAAAGCACCCGCCACTTCAAACACCTTCAGCTGATGCACCGCATCGAGATCCGCAAAGATTTCAGACGGCCGCTTCGCCTCCGTGACATCAATGGTGTGCGCCTTCGGCGGAAAAAACTTGTGAGGAATCTCCGGCTTCAGCCAGTTGGCCATGAAGGGGTGCAGGATCCCGCTGGCAGCCCAGAGAATGACCGGAATAGCCATCCATCGGGCCACCTTTCTGTGCCAGTGATAGAGACGCTTCTTCATGGTTCACGTAGCGCGCCAAAATTCCGGCCTACCAGGTCAACTTCACTCCACCATAGATAGAGCGTCCATTGCCAGGATTCAGGAAAGCCGGACTGGAGGGATTGATGGAAACGGAGTTTACGAAGGATTCGTCGAACAGATTGTCCACCCCACCGAAGAGGCTGAGCTGATCTGTGAGCGACACTTCTCCACTGAGACGCCAGACGACAAACCCATCTGTGGTCAGAGTGTTCTGGTTGTCAGCAACAAAACCGTTAGGCGTCCAGTTGGCCGTCAATGCCGCCTGCCACTTGTCCTCATCTCCCTGCAGGCGAATGCGACCTGAATACACATGATCTG
>JAHDFZ010000094.1 GCA_020627905.1 Verrucomicrobiota bacterium | reverse complement strand
AGTCACAACGGAGTTGGCATCTACCTGCTTTTTAACGGCATCCTCGGCGACCGTAAACCGGATGGAGGAAACATCCTCACTCACAAGGTGCTGGAGGACCTGCCCGCCTTCGAAGGCCCGAAGGTGATCTATGCCGCTGCCACACGGATCGGCCCCCAAGCCCTGCGCCGCCTGCAGATCACCTTTAAGCAGACCCCCTACTCCATCCAGGTCTAGGGAGACCGAGAAAAACCTATGCAAGCGATGATGAGGAAGAAAAGAAGAATAGCGTCTATGAGGAATGCGCACCGATCAGCTTTCCTCACCCTTCGGGCTACCGCCCTGATTACGTCTGGCGTCGTTCCTTGTCGGCCCCGTAGCTTCGGCTACGACTCCTCCTCGCGCCTAGCCAGCCGAGACCATTGCGAAAGTCAACGCTCACCTATTTTTTTCCCAGCCTCCTGATGCCGTCCTTCACTCCGAAAAAATATCAGCAGGCGGCGCTCGACAGTATGGAGTGCTACTTCCGCAACTGCCAGCGCCTGGGGAATGCGGACTACGCCTTCCAGGAGTCGACTGAGAAGCTCTGGGGGCTGAAGAGCTCATTTACCCCACTGACGGGTTTCGACAAAACTATGCCCTACTTCTGCCTGCGCATCCCGACAGGTGGCGGTAAGACCTATCTGGGCGCGAAGGCCGTTTCGCTCGTCAACAACCGCCTGCTGCATACCGAGCACAGCGTCATCCTCTGGCTGGTGCCTTCGAAAGCGATACGGGATCAGACGCTGGATGCGCTGAGCAACCTCGATCACCCTTATCATGAGGCACTTCGCGAGGCCGGACCGGTGACGGTGATGGATCTGGACGGAGCAAAAGCGCTCAACCGCTCGACGCTTGAGTCCTCCACCGTCGTCATCGTCGCTACACGACAAGCCTTTCAGGTGGGCAATGAAGACATTCGCAAAGTCTACGAAAGCAGCGGCACTCTTATGCCGCTCTTTGACGATCTCACCCCGGCGCAGAAAGAGAATCTACTGCCGGATGATGACGGGAATATTCCGTTCTCGCTCGCTAATGCCTTGCGGCTCCGTCGCCCCTTCATCATCGTCGACGAAGCGCATAACAGCCGGACCGAACTGGCCTTTGAAACGTTGGCGAAGTTTCACCCCTCCGGGATCATGGAACTGACGGCTACCCCGGATACGCAGAAGACGCCGAGCAACGTCCTTCACACGGTCTCAGCAGTCGAGCTGAAGGTGGAGGAGATGATCAAGCTGCCCATCCAGCTGGAATGCGTGCCGGATGCGGAGAAATGCCTCGGCTACGCCATCGATCAGCGGAACCAGCTGGAGGCTCTTGCCGGGCCGGAGATCGCTGATGGCGCTCCCTACCTGCGCCCGCTCGTGCTCATTCAGGCAGAGGCCAACTCATCGACAAAAGAGACTCGCAACACCGAGTGGGTGAAGCAACAGCTGGTGCAGAATCACAAGATATCAGAGACAGAAATCGCTGTCGCCACCGGCAGCGAGCGAGGACTGGAGAAGCTGCAGGAGGAATATGCGGGCGGCATCTTCTCCCCGGAGTGTCCTGTGAAGTTCATCATCACCCAGAAAGCCCTCGCCGAAGGCTGGGACTGCGCCTACGCCTACATCCTCGTCAGCATGGCAGAGCTGCGCAGCTCAACCGCTGTCGAACAACTGCTCGGCCGCATCCTCCGCCAGCCGAACGCGAAATGCTTCGGTGCGGAAGAACTCAACCGATCCTACGCCTATGTGGTGTCGCGTGATTTCAACGCAACGGCCCATAGCCTGCGCGACCGACTGATCGAGGGGGCCGGATTTGAGAAGCACGAGGCGAACCAGTTTGTGGCCGCCGCCAGGCAGCAGGACCTGCCGCTCAGCACAGGCAGACCGCAGCCCCAGCCGGTGGCAAAATCTTCTCCTCTCAATGAAACACCAGACCTAGGCGCTCTGCCGCAGCCACTGCAGGATAAGATCTCTTATGATGAAGAGACCCGTCAAATTGCGTTTAAGCAAGCTCCTAGTGACAAAGAAATGTTACAGCTGGATGGCTGTGTGGTGATGACGGATTCTCAGGACATCATCAGGAACACTGGGAAACAGGCCCAAGCTCGCGAGAAGGACTTCCGCCTCCAGCCCGATGACAGCGCAGTCATCCCGGTGCCTCAGCTCGTGGTGTGGGTGAACGACCAGTTGCGCCTCTTCGATGAAACGGAAGCGCTGGACTACCCATGGGAACTGCCCGCTCATGAAGCGCAGCCCGATGAAGAAACGCTGAAGTCTATCGAGAGAGCTGACGGCTCGACGGCTGGTGCTTTCATCGACGTCAATGACGAGGGTGCCGTGACCACAACATTTCAGGACAACCTTCAAAGAGATTTAAATCTCTCTTACACGCCGGACAACTGGAACGCGGCAAGATTAAAAGCCTGGTTCTGCAGCCAGATCCATGATCCTTCGATCACTCACCAGAGTAAGCTGGCCTTCATCAGCAAATGGCTTGATCAACTACTGGAGCCTGACGCGGAGCCATCCCTGAACCTCGCCATTGTCAATCGCCATAAGTTTCTCATCCGAACTCTCCTCGAAGGCGAAATCACGAAACTGCGTAAGGATGCCGGTAGCCAAGCATACGATCAGTTTCTGTTCGATGTGCAGAACCGCGAAAACGTTCGCCTCGACAGCCGCTACACCTATGATTTCACGGCGCACAGCTATGCCCCGAAGCGCCCATACCAACTCAAGACCGGCGGCTACAACTTTCAGAAGCACTTTTATGAAGCGATCGGAGACTTCGACTCCAGTGAAGAGCACGCCTGCGCCGAGTATATTGATCAGCTAGCGGTCAAAGGCAGAATCAAACACTGGGTGAGGAATCTGGAGGGGAACGTCCTAGGGGCGTATTCTCTTCCCATGGCGAGTGGCAAATTTTATCCCGATTTTGTATGCCAGCTGCCTAATGACAGGATTCTCATCGTCGAGTATAAGGGCGCCCACCTCTGGGAGGGTGCGAAGGATAAGCGGCGCATCGGCGATCTCTGGGCCGAAGTGAGCAACGGAAAATGCCTATTCCTTATGATCAAGGATCAGAACTGGCACGAGATCGATGCTGTGATCGACAATGCCTGAAATCCGCCCCCTTCCTCACGCACGCAGCGGCCAACGTATCGGGGCTGCATACTTTCGGTTGAAGGCATATGTGTGACTCGGGTAAGTCCGGAAAGCCACTCATAGCATCCCTGAGCCGATGCTTGAGTCTCACGTTCGGCATCGCGCGTCACTTGCGAGGGTGATTGAGCTGATCACAAAGCAGGAAACGGTAAAGTCAGTGGCAGAACGGAAGATCGTCCGGCTTCTCAGTAAAGGAGCCGCGAGCGCCTTCACAAATTAGAATGCTGCCTTGATCATCATCCAGACGGCCATCGCTGCCATGAGGACATTCTCGGTCATGGAGAGAAAGCCGAGCGGAACGCCGTCGCCGCCGCCCGTGCAGGCACACTCAAGATCTCTCTTTTCCACAAGAACAGCCTTCACGATGGAAATCAATCCAGCAACGGAGGTGAACAGCACAACTGGCGCTACCGCCCACGTTCCCCATGATCCCAGCATGAGGAGCCCTGCACCTGTCTCAATGAAGGGGTAGATGTAGCCATAGCGGACATCGCGCTGAGCGATCAGATCATACTGCACAAAACCAGTTGTGAACTGGCTGAGATCCTGCAGCTTCTGAACACCCAGTAGAACCATCAGAAAGGCTATGAACCGTTCGATCAAGCCGATCCATGAGGTAGATCCGAAGGCAATGCTTACAGCTACTGAAAGCAGGGCGGCCACGCAAAAAAGGACGATGACTGGTTGATAGGCCCTGCCTTCTGTGCCCTCCGCAGGCATCCCGAGGTGCGCTCGCAAAGCATCATATCCACCGATGTGATCCTGCTCGATCCAGATCTGAGGCGTCTCATCTACATCGTGCTCTTTCTTGAAGTCGCGGTTCTCGTCTGAGGACTTCAGATGCTCATCGCTAATCGAAAAGCCTCTTCGTCGCAGGATATCATAGGCTTTGATTCCCCACGGACAGAGATGGTCGGGAGTGACGAGTCGAACGAGTCTGGCAGATTTCTGTGTCATAGAGGCTCGATGGGTAAAACAGCCAGATTGGACGTTGATTGGCAAACCGACCTTGCATAACGGCGCACTGACCAATCTCGGAGGCTGGCTTCGGCACTAAAAAAGGCGGAAGGGCTAGACGACCTCACTCCGAAACAGTGCACAGTTATTTCGGGGGCGCTGACATCCCCTTGTCTTGATGCGGTATGAACAGTCTACACGGGAAGGATTTTGTGTCTGAAATTGCCTGAAAGCCCGAACACTCACTCCAATGCGCGAACATGGACAGCATCGCTATTCGATGCTGAGGCTACAAAAGGCGGATCGATGACCGTAATGGCCTCATCTTCTTCCGGAGCATCTGAAGGAAAAAGCGCATTCGTCGGCCCTCCCCCATCAACGCTGGGCAAATCTTCCTTTTTGATGAATCGGGTCGTCGCGTAGCCGGTGTTTTTCGCCTTCCCCCGCCCTTTCGCTGTCTGACCGCCGCCCTTGAGCCGAATGACTATGTCACGAGTGCCTTTTTTTCGATCCTTCATGACAAGAATCGATGGACCAGCTTCTGCCTCGAAAGGCAATACCATCAGCGCGAAAAACATGAATGCCGGAAATCCCCGCCATAGTCGGAAGCGCTCGTGTTGCGTAAACCAGCTCATAGGTGGGGCACTCGCCCCACCTTGAAAGACGCTTAGAAACAGAAAAAAGTCAGTCTCTGGCTACTTTTTAGTCCATTTTACCACGAATAGGCTCACTGCAGAGATTCACGAATGCCTCCACCATGCGCGCAGCCTGGTCTGGTGAGGCAAGGAGGTATCGATCATTCCCGTTCTTGTCTACCTCGAAGTAGGTGTGCCCATCCTCCGTCACGGTGACATTACCTCGGGGACTTTCTTTCATGTATCCATCATGAGGAGCTGACGCATGAAGCACTACATTGAGATCCCAGGTCGGGCGGTTATGATCGCGCCCTTCTGTCCATGCTAGATAAGCCTCCCGTAGCAGATTCGTGCCATCGGGAGCATAGTCTTTCAGAATACTCTCCATCGGGTAGCGAGCTGCCATTCCCAACTCGAAGCCGGACCAGATAAGCTCGCCAGGCCAATCATCGGCCATGCGTTGCGCTGCGGGAATATTGAACTTCACGTTATATTCCGCATGACGAGTGTGGAAACCATTTGGCTGAAACGCTCCACCCATCACGATGGTTCGTTTTACCTTCCTCTCGATCAGCTCCCGGCCCTTCAGCGGGCTGTCCTGGCAAGCTTCTGACTCCAGAAGGGCGGCTAGGTTGGAAAAAAAGCCAACCTGTAGGAGCAGAACAGACTTGTCAGCTTCATTGGCAAGCAACTTCCTGATCCGCTTAACAGCATCGCTGCGATCGCCATCTGACATCTGAAAGGGGAATTTGGCTTTACCCTGATCATCGTAAAGGACACCCAAAAAGCGACTCCCCTCAGGGCTCTCGCCCTCGCGAACGATACCGAGAGGGAGATCCGCCCGCTCATACGCTGTGTTCATGGCATCGATGAATTCTAAAGACTCTGGATCGTGCTTGCTTGATGTAACTCCGAGGAGGCGAAAATGGTTTCGTGACGTCAGGTTATGGAGGAGAGCCAAAGCAAGGGCGTCATCGATGTCATTGCCCATGTCTGTATCCAGGATAACACCCTGTCTCGGCTTTGGTTTGATTTCCAAATTCTCAGCAGGCTGGGTGACCAGTTGAAGCATGGCCTCCTGCGTTCGGGTTTCACCACCATCAGCAAATTGGAGTAGATAATGCCCTCCCGTCTTCTCAGGAGAAAAGGTCGAAGCTCCATCATCCAGAATCTCCACTTTCCCGGAGGCGCTTAATTGATAGTATCCGCGATCAGGTCGCACGGAGAAAAGCACCGACGAAAGGTCCCAGGTCGGTCGATCATGGTCTTCACCGCTGTGGAGCCGATAGGACTTCGCTAGCAAATGACGGGGATCCTGAAGTTCCAGGCGACGGAGCATCTGCTTGGCTGGCATTGGAGCGCCGAGCCCGATGTGAAAGTCACTCCAGATACATGGCACAGCATCTGGCCAGTGCTCGACAAGAGCCTGCATAGACTCCACGTGATTTTTAACGTTAGCCTCTGGATGACGATTCGTGTTTCTAACAAAGGTGAATGCCCCTGCCATCAGAGAGAGATGATTTACTTTCCGCTGAACCAGTTCACGACCGGAAAGGGGCGAATGCTCGTCAGGCCCGGACTCAAGCAGCGCAGCTACATTCACCGCCAATCCTACTTGCACAATGACTACTGAGCGATCGGCCGCCTCTGCCAGAACCTGCCGCATGACATCGACCGCTTCACGGTGAGTCGCACCCTCATCGTGAGGATAGAGGAGAGATCCGTCTGCTCTCCGCTCCTCGACCACGGGCAAGTATTTGCTCTCTCTCGGCGGAGCCTCTGGATTGATACCGACTGCAATACCGGGGCGACCATGCATTCGGTTCATTGCGCTCACAAATCGCGGGGCAAGCGGGTTCGACTTTGAAATGGTTATCGCTGCAATTTCACACTCCTCGCGATCAGCCAAAGAGTGGAGCATCGCTAGAGCTAGCGCATCGTCTACGTCGCCCGTGATATCGGTATCAAAGATGACACGAACCGATCCGCTTGGGATACTGAAGGGAAGCCCCTCCGGTTCAGAAGTAGCACCAACAAGAACACCTGAGATGACCTGACACATTCCAATCAACCAAAACGAAAATGACCTCATAGCTTAAAGCTTTTAGCAAAAACTACAGTTTCACAAGGCCGCATTCGCGTCACGGCAGTGCGAATCCTTAGCAGTCCCCGCAAGCTTGCGATTCGACAGTAGTCGTAATCACATCGATTTGAGCGCCTCAGAACGATTGAGATTGCGACAATGTGCTCGCGCTAGAGGTAATTCAGACCGTGATTGCCACCAGAAAATTGATTTTGATCAGTCGGGAGCCATTGCTCGAAGGAGCTGAAACAACCGCATCTTTGAAATCTGAGGGCATAGGCTACCCTAATTCTGTATCCTGATGAGGTGCTTTTGACAGCATTGCCCTAACCGTGAGATCATCATAAAAATACCAGCGGCAGCATATCATTCAGCTGGAAATTGCTTGCACCAGATCACCGAATCCGTTAAACCTCGCAACCGCAATTTTCATGGGATTGGGAGCAGTTGACGGCATCAGTAATGTGATCGCTGGTCACTTCAGGAAGGATTCGCACCCATGTGATCTGCCGATGACCTTTCATGAGTTTCACCACAGCCTCTCCACATCGCCCCACCTCTCGCTCTTTGCTCCTTTTTGCGCCTTTCATTCTATCGTTGCTTCCATGCATGGCGCAGGAAAGCTATGATTCGCGAACGGTAACAGACCTCAGCCTCCACGATGCAGAAAGCACATCTTCATCGACCATCGATCTCGTCTTCGTCTTTATCTGCGCTGTGCTTGTCCTCCTCATGCAGGCAGGTTTCTGTCTGCTGGAGCTAGGACACACCCGCTCTAAAAACTGCCTCAATGTGCTGATGAAAAACGGGGCAGACTTCTGTGTCGCCGCAGTCCTTTTCTTCCTACTCGGTTTCGGCATCATGTTCGGCAGGAGCTCCGGCGGGATTCTCAGCCTCGATTTAACATGGTTGTCCAGCGGCCGGGCAGATGCGGAGGTCTGGATGTTCCTTCTCTTTCAGATCATGTTTGTCGCCACCGCTGCGACCATCGTTTCGGGAGCGATTGCCGAACGGGCTAAGTTCTCTTCTTATATCATCTTTTCTGCTGTCCTGTCGTGCCTCATCTATCCGCTTTGCGGGCATTGGGCATGGGCCGGTCTGGCAGCAGACTTCCCGGATATCTCAAGTCCCGGGAATGCAGGCTGGCTTGAGAGCCTCGGATTCATAGACTTTGCAGGGAGCACGGTGGTTCACTGCGTCGGCGGTGCCTCGGCACTCGCCGGGATCATCGCTATCGGAGCCAGGCAGGGACGCTTCTCTGAATCAGGTGTGCCGCAGGTGACCAGCGGGCACAATAAGCCGCTGATCGCCCTTGGTGTTCTGCTTCTCTGGGTCGGATGGCTGGGATTCAACTGCGGATCTTTGGGATATGCATCCTCAGAAATCGGACGCATCGCTGTAAATACGGTGCTCGGCGGTGCAGCTGGCGGCCTGGCCACCATGTTCGCCTACTGGCTACGGGAAGGAAAGCCCGACCCTTTGGTCCTCTTGAACGGAGTCCTTTCGGGGCTGGTCTCGGTGACAGCCTGCTGCCATGTCATCACGCCAGTGATGGCCCTCGTGGTCGGCATGATCGGATCGCTTGCCGCTCTCTATGCCGGTAACCTCCTTCTGAAATTGAAGCTGGACGATGTAGTAGGTGCCGTGCCGGTGCATCTCGTGGCAGGCATCTGGGGGACCCTCGCTGTAGCCCTTTTCCATGAAGATGGCATTGATACGGGGCAACTGTTCGTTCAGGCGGTGGGAGTGGCCTCCATCTGCTTAGCGAGCTTCCTATTGTCTTTTGTCACGTTCTTCCTGCTCGGGCGCACAATCGGGAATCGACTTTCTGCACAGGATGAAACGATGGGACTGGATTTCACTGAACACGCCAGCACAGCCTACCCGGAGTTCAACATCAACAGAAGTGGCGAATTCGAATAGGATTGGATCACGT
Source organism: Verrucomicrobiota bacterium (assembly GCA_020627905.1). Taxonomy (GTDB): domain Bacteria; phylum Verrucomicrobiota; class Verrucomicrobiia; order Verrucomicrobiales; family DEV007; genus Arctic95D-9. The sequence goes on along the minus strand of JAHDFZ010000094.1, from coordinate 4,101 downwards.
TTCAGATGAATACGGAAGATCAGGAGACGATCATTGCTGATGCGCAGTTTGTTAAAAAGCTGGCGGACGATTTGACAGCGCAGCTGGGTCTCGGCGAGGTGGAAGCGACTGTGCTCCAGAAACAACAGTCGTCGATGCTGGCAAACTTCCGGACTGGCCGGATCGAAGACGGTGACGAAATCAGCATGCAGTCGATCTATCAGTCATGAATCTGCAGGAGTCATTGACGCCCCATATCGATTCCGGCCTGATCGAGGGGGCCTGGCTGCAGCGCGACGGCCAGGTCTACGAGGTCATCGGCAATCTATCGCCCGAGGCATCGGGGATTCTCGCCAGTGCCTTTGACCATCTGCTAGCCTACTCTAAGCAGCATAAGCGAGGAGCCAAGTCTGTCCTGCTGATGTTTGAGACCCGCCAGCTCTATCTGGTATTCGTCGGGACGACTGCCATCGGTTGTCTGCTCAGTCGACAGGAAAAGCTGGAAAAAGAACAGGAAATCATTTTCCAATCCCTCGCCCTGCGACTGGGAATGAAAAGTCTCTCTGCGTCAGCTGCTCAGCCGCTCGACATCAGCCGAGCGTCAGAAAGGGAGACAATTCAGATTGGCCAACCGGATTTGTGGTCTGAATTCCGCACTTTCATTGAAACAAAACTGGCGCAGTTCCTCTCCGAATCTCAGATCCCCGTCTTCATTGAAACGAGGATCGGAGCTGCCGTCCCTGCTACGAAGCAAGAGTTCTACGAAGCCGCTAGCAATATCGCCTCCGGTTTACCTGACAAGGCGAAAAGCAGGTCAATGAAGTCTCTCTTTGAAGAGGAGCTTACCCGCCTGTTCGATTGAATTGACTCGCCAATAGGCGCGGCGATCCCGGAAATGCCCGGGAGAGAGCGACGAGGCGCATCCGATGGCAGAATTCCTGTCGCGGCTAAAGGCGCATGGAGAGATGGGTTCCTTACCATCTCGTTCTCTGCCCGGTGCACCAGTGAGGGCTCGTGAGACAGCAGGGTCGGAAACTTCCTTCGCTAAGGCTTCCTCCTTCGCCAACGCTCCGGAGAACAGTTCGGAAGCTCAAAGACCCTGCCTCCATGGGCTCAGGAATAGATCTCAGAACCGCCCTGGGCGAATTCTTCTGACTTTTCCTTCATCCCTGCCTCAATGGCTTCCTCAGTGGTCAGGCCCTCTTTTTCTGCGTATTCACGGACTTCCTCGCTGATTTTCATCGAGCAGAAGGTCGGCCCGCACATGGAGCAGAAGTGAGCTGTCTTGGCCCCATCCTGCGGCAGGGTTTCATCGTGGAAGGAGCGGGCGCGATCGGGGTCGAGCGAGAGATTAAACTGATCTTCCCAGCGGAACTCAAAGCGTGACTTACTGAGCGCATTATCCCGAACCTGGGCAGCCGGGTGGCCTTTCGCTAGATCGGCTGCGTGGGCAGCGATCTTGTAGGTGACCACCCCTTCACGCACATCGTTCCGGTTCGGTAGACCGAGGTGCTCTTTCGGCGTCACGTAGCAGAGCATGGCACAGCCATACCAGCCGATCATGGCAGCGCCGATGCCGCTGGTGATGTGGTCGTAACCAGGAGCGACGTCTGTTGTCAATGGCCCGAGCGTGTAGAACGGCGCTTCGTGGCACCACTCGATCTGCTTCTCCATGTTCTCCTGGATCATGTGCATCGGCACGTGGCCCGGCCCTTCATTCATCACCTGCACGTGCTTGTCCCAGGCTGTTTTGGTCAATTCTCCCTGCACCTCGAGCTCGCCGAACTGGGCGGCGTCGTTCGCATCTGCGATGGAGCCGGGACGCAGGCCGTCTCCGATGGAGAAGGACACGTCATAGTCCGCCATGATGTCGCAGATGTCGCTCCAGTGGGTGTAGAGGAAGTTCTCTTTGTGATGAGCGAGACACCACTTGGCCATGATCGATCCGCCGCGGCTGACGATGCCGGTGGTGCGTGTCGCGGTCTTCGGGATGAAGCGCAGCAGCACGCCCGCGTGAATGGTGAAGTAGTCGACCCCCTGCTCTGCCTGCTCGATCAGCGTGTCGCGGAACACTTCCCAGCAGAGATCCTCGACGCGACCATTTACTTTCTCCAGTGCCTGATAGATGGGCACTGTGCCGATGGGCACCGGGCTGTTGCGCATGATCCACTCGCGAGTGGCGTGGATGTTCTTACCCGTCGAGAGATCCATCACCGTATCGGCTCCCCAGAGGGTGGACCACCGCATCTTCTCAACTTCCTCGTCGATGGTCGAGGCGACGGCTGAGTTGCCGATGTTCGCGTTGATTTTCACAAGGAAGTTGCGACCGATGATCATCGGCTCGCTCTCCGGGTGGTTGATATTGGCCGGAATGATCGCCCGCCCGCGTGCGACCTCATCGCGCACGAACTCGGGCGTGATGTAGTCAGGCACCTTCGCACCGAAGGAGTTCCCCGGGTGCTGGAAGTTCATCAGGTTGCGAGGCCCGTCGCCGTCCTGAAGGGCCTTGAAGGCGGCCTCACGTCCGAGATTCTCGCGGATGGCGATGTATTCCATCTCCGGGGTGATGACGCCCTGCTTCGCATAATACATCTGCGTGACAGCGTGCCCCTTTGACGCACGGAGTGGCTCACGAATGAGTCCGGGATAGACCTTCAGCTTGTTTTCGACCGACTTCTTCTCGTTGAATTTTTCGGCATGAGCGTCTGAGAGATAGCCGTTGTCCTCCGGCTTGACGGAGCGTCCGGTGTAGCTCTCTACGTCGCCACGACCGAGGATCCACTCGCGACGGAGTGCAGGAAGCCCTTCCTCGACCTTGCCGGAGAATTTCGGATCGCCCCATGGGCCGCTGGTGTCATACACACGCACTGGCTCGTTCTGCTCGATGCGACCATTCGGGTGCTTTGTCTCAGCGAGGTGAACCTCGCGCATCGCTACCTTCACATCAGGATGCTGTTCTCCGTTGACGTAGATGCGCTCGCTATTCGGGAAGACATCAGCCATCGTCATCGTTGGCTCGTTTTCGTCCCCGGAGGACCCGTTTCCAGCAGCTGTTTCGTCGAGTGATTTCATAAAGGTGGTAAGGAGGGAGGCGATGAGGCCGATTCCGCTGGGGAAGCACCATCCGAAACACCTTTTCTGATCGTGAGAGGTCACGCCCGAAGCGAAACCCATGCCAGCAATCTCAGAAAAACGATTCGAACGAAACTCCCTTCGACGGCATGACCCGCATCAGGTTCAAAGGGTTCTTCGCCGGGTTGGCTTGGATCTCAGCCAGCACTCTAGAGAAAAGCGCTGACACCCCTGTTCCGATTCGATACAAAGGTTGTCTAGAGCAGGCACTTGGTCAAGGTGGGAATGAACGAATGTCCTGCGTGAGCGTGGCTGAGGCGATGGGAATGATTCAAGCCGTTTGAGCGATCGGAGACGCTGCGGTTGGGCTTGAGCAGGAGGGACAGGAAAGTCCCTCTTCCTGGGATTGTTCAGCCCCCGGAAAGAAACGAACCGAGAGACTCTTTCAGCTGCACGCGGGCACGAAACAGATGGCTTTTCACGGCAGAGACGCTGGTTTTGAGGACTTTGGCGATGTCTTCATAGCTCATGTCTTCATGCTGACGTAGAATGACAGCCATGCGTTGCTTTTCGGGAAGAGCGGCAATCGCGTCGTCGATGGCCTGCCAGAGTTCTGACTTTTCAGCCATTTCATCGCCTCCAGGGGCTGAGGAGTCCTCAATCTGCAGAAAGGTCTCTTCCTCCTGCTGCTCCACGGATACGGTCGGCTTGCGCTTGCGGCGGCGGCTTTCATTAAAAACAAGATTCCGCGTGATGGTGAACATCCAGGTGGTGAACTTCGCCTTAGGCTCAAATCGCGGAGCTGACTTCCAGATGCGCAGGAAGACTTGCTGAGCGATGTCTTCTGCCTCGGCAGCACCGCCGAGCATTTTTGCGACAGTGCCGATCACGGCATACTGGTGCTTTTCCACAAGAAGCTGGAAGGCATGATCATCCCCGTTTGCTATGCGGGCCATCCATTCGAAGTCCTCCGCATTGCTGGCAGCTGCTGAATCCTCTATCGCCCCCTCAGAGGCAGTCTCGGTCGGGTTAGGCATAGATCGGCTGAAT
>JAHDFZ010000093.1:252-12889 GCA_020627905.1 Verrucomicrobiota bacterium | reverse complement strand
TATGGGTGTAGTCCAAGGTCTCGTTCCTCGACTTGGCTACACCCTTTATTGTTAGTTTCAATAAACTGAGAACCTCCTCAAATTGGATGCCTTCAAAGCAAGAGCGAGATAGACTGCAAAGCTGAGTGGATATTGAAAAAACAAGAGACGCGACAGAGAGTCTTCGGCTCTTAGCTGCCGGTGTAGGAAGATGCCCGTAAGGTGCTTTGCCTTGGTGGCGACTATATAAATTGGATGATTGAAGAGAAGGATCGGGAGGAACGTATGCAGATTGTGGAGCGCATCGTGACTGCAATCGTCACCGCTAACGGAGATAAGATTCTCGACCAGTTGAGTTTCCAAACTATTTCAACAATCGACGTAGGCCCAACAGAGGAGAGTGAGCTGGACGCAGAAAAACCGTTCATGGTCGGAAAAGACGGAGGGCGATTTTACACACACGTCCGAATGGACGGGCGCGGTCAATTCAGTATTCGATGGCCCTCCGGCCTCTACAAGACCTTTAAATTCTTTTTAAAAAAAGAGTGGTTTGCAAGCTTTGACGAACGTCAGACAAGCTATGAAGACACCTTTTTTTCACAGCTTGATTTCATGCCTCGGATCGTGGAAGAGGACTCGCTATCCACAAAGCTGAGCGCGGCTGCGACAATCCGCGCTTACGAATTGTTGCAGGGACGGGATTTTTCAGCCCGGCAGAGAGAGCTTTACATCGAACGGTATGATGGCAAATACTCGAACGCATCTGTGGCTGCCGCTTTTAAATTTCTGCAGGATTGCCCCATAGAGAAGTCACGGTTCGGCGCTCGCATCGCGGGGTTTTTCGGCTTTTCAGACACCGATAACGAATACCGTCTTTTGGTCGAAAGAAAGGCGAGGGAGAGTCTTGAAGACCCCGAAGCATTTGAAAGATTGAAAGCTCGCCTGGCAAATGATTTTTTAAAGGAGAGTTCGCAAAGTTGCGAAAGCCTTTCAGCCCTGAAAGCAAGGTCTTGCGAAGGATTGGAGCGTGTCCTATATCGCAAACTCGAAGACAGGGCTAGGACCGACGAAGGGTTTCGAGGCTATCTTTCAGTTGTTATTCTTCCACTGTCGAAATTTTACGAGTATCGAAGCGATGCGATTGATTCATCTAAGGGGCTCTACAAGACGTGGGGGGCATTCTTCGAGCTTGGCGCGTATCTCATCTTCCGTGCTGATGCATTCCTAAACGAATACCGCCCGAGCGACCGAGAAAAATTTTGCCGACCTCTACACGAGGCGTTCTTGACAGATTTTTGTGGACCTTTACAAAAGGACTCCGATCAACTCGCATTGATTATAAACGATCGCTTCGCAGATTATGCCGAATTCGTTCGCGAGGGAGCGGATCATGAACTGGTCCGGGAAACAGTTTCTCGCCGTGTCCATGCAACACTTCTTTTGCCAAATGGCCCTTCTCTTGGGTCAGAATCACCACATGAGGGTGTAGATAAATGCAGCGCTTCACAATTTCGGTTTCTATTTGCTCGTTGGGAGAAGGTTGTGATTCCTGCGTTGAACCAGTTTTTTCATTCCTTCGAATTCGTGGAGGGTAGCCAAGACTGAACGCGCGCTCCCAAGTCGCCTTAAAAAGGTCTGGAGCTTGCGATGAGTGCCCTTAGTTGAGCATGCAAGGGCTGGGGCGTTTCGTCGTCTAAAAACTCGGAATCGTGAACGGCTGAATGAGCCGAATGAAGAAACAAAAATCTGAATCAAAACCATGAGCAAAAGCTATCAAACAAACACGAAAGTCGAATGGGACTGGGGCAACGGAACGGGCGAAGGATATGTCCGCGAAGTGCACCGTGAAAAGTTCACCAAAACCATCAAAGGATCAGAAGTGACCAGAGATGGCTCTGATGACGATCCCGCCTACCTGATCGAGCAGGATGACGGAGATAAAGTCATCAAGCTCCACTCGGAGCTGGAGAAGGCGAGCTAGTCGTTGCCGGACCACGCAGCACCAGTCGCGATAGCGCTGACAATGCTGCTTGCTAGCGGTGGGTAGCTGGGCGATGGGAAAAGGGTTTCCCCGCTCAGTAACCCCACCGCTTTTTTGTGAACTCACTCGACTTTATCACTGCTGGCTGCCATCATTTATGCAGCGGGTTCGATTTTTACAAAGCGGGCGCTAAAGGAAGAGGCCACGCTCGATCAGACCTTCCACCTTTCAAACTTTGCCGTCGGTCTGCTTTTCATCCCGCTCTTCTTTCTCGAAACAAAAGAGATCGACTGGTCCGAGTGGTGGAAGCCGTTCATCATGGGCACCGTCTTTTTTGTCGGTAGCTTCCTTACGGTTCTTGGTCTGAAGAAGGGGGATGTCTCACTGGTCACGCCTCTGATGGGGACGAAGGTCGTTTTCGTCGCCCTGGCGATCACGATTTTCACCGGTGGGGATGTCAGCCTCCTTCTGTGGATCGCAGCAGCGCTCACCTCCATCGGTATTTTTGTCATGGGGATGGGCGATATGAGGGTGAGCGGGGCGCTGCTTTTCACCATCGGGATCGCGCTGACCTGCGCCATGGTTTACGGCGCTTGCGACGTCATCGTCAGCTCATGGTCGAATCCCTTCGGCGCCATGACCTTTCTCTCCGTGGGATCGGTTTGGGTGGGGGTGCTCTCGGGAATCGTCTGGTTTCTGCAGGGGCGGCCTGCACTCGTGACCACACCGGCCGCTACGAAGTGGGCAGCGATCGGTGGTGTTTTCATAGCCATTCAGGCGGTGCTGATGGGGGTAAGCCTGAGCCTCTTCGCCAGCGCCACGCGCATCAATGTTATCTATGCCTCGCGCGGGCTTTTCACGATCGTGCTGCTGGTCTGCCTAGCGCGTTTGTTCGGTTTGGATGAGCATCGGCAGAACAAACGCGTTTTCCTGTTCCGCGTCATCGGCACAGTCATCCTGACGGCAGCGATCGTCATCGCGGTATTTGATAAAGCGAAGTAACGTTCCCTCTATGACTGAAACTCTCGACTCCGTCGGAATCATTGCCGGCAGCGGCATTTACCCACACACTTTTGCCCGAGCTGCCCGGCAGGCAGGGGTAGGTAAGTTGGTCGTCAGTGGGTTCACAGGTGAGACACGAGACGATCTGGCTTCCGAGGTGGACGAGATCACGTTTCTGCGGGTCGGGCAGCTGAGCAAAATGATCCGTTTCTTCCAGGATCACGGCGTCACCGCAGCGGTAATGGTCGGGCAGATCGCGCCGAAGAATCTGTTCGATCTGCGGCCGGACCTCCGCCTGCTGAAAATGCTTAGCAAGGTGAAGGAGAGAAACGCGGAGAGCCTGTTTGGGGCTATCGCAGACGAGTTGGAGAAAGACGGCATCCGCCTGCTACCCGCTACCACTTATCTGGATGATTGCCTGCCGGAGGAGGGACCTGTCTGTGGACCTAAGCTGAGTAAGCGACAGCAGGACGATGTTGCCTATGGCATGCGAATAGCGAAAGAATCCAGCCGCCTGGATGTCGGACAAACGGTTGTTGTCAAAAAAGGAACGGTTCTGGCTGTCGAGGCGTTCGAAGGAACCAACGAGGCCATCAAGCGAGGCGGTAAACTGGGCCGTGGCGAGGCGACCATGGTCAAGGTGTCGAAGCCGAATCAGGATTTCCGCTTTGATGTCCCGGTCGTCGGTCCGGATACCATCAAAAATGCTGCCGAAGCGGGCGTGAACGTCATCGCTGTAGAGGCGGGCTGCACTTTATTACTTGAGAAGGAGACCATCGACGACCTCTGTCGCGAGAAAAAGGTGAGTCTGGTAGCTGCGAGAGGTCAGTAGCAGGCTGTGGATCAAAGCACAAAACAAAGCGCAAACCTTGCCACCTGCAGAGCGTCTGTTTATGGTGAGGTCAGGAGCGACGTAGCTCACTGGATCTATTTTCATGAAAACCGCAGCGGAACCGAAAACTCTGGCCAAGCCCAAGCTCGTCCATGTGATCGTCAACCCGGCGCCTGCTAAGCGCACGCCTCTCCTGGGGACGCTTAACGGTGTCTTCCGTGAGGCGGGAATCCTCTGGGACGTCTTCATCACTCATGGTCCTGGCGATGGACGTCGGCTTGCTCGCCAGTCCGTGGCTGCCGGGGCTGAAGTAGTCGCCGTTTATGGCGGGGACGGCACCGTCATGGAAGTCGCCAGCGGTCTCGTCGAAACGGGTGTGCCGATGCTGGTGCTCGGCGGCGGAACGGGGAATCTCGTGGCGTCGGAGCTGAGGTTGCCAACACAGCTGGAGAAATGCTGTCAGCTGGTCTGTGGAGACCGTTTCAAGACCCGCGCCATCGATGTGGGGATGGCGGGCGACCAGCCCTTCCTGTTGCGAGTGGGATGCGGAATCGAGGTCGGTGCGGTGCAGGAGGCTACAAGAGAACTGAAAAATCAATTCGGGAAGTGGGCCTATGTGTTCGGTGTGATCAAACAACTGCAGGAGACGCCCGAGGCGGAATACAAGCTTACTTTCAACGATGGAAAGACGGTGGAAGGGAGAGCCATTGCGTGCATCGTCGCGAACGCAGGCACCGTAGGGGTGGGCAAACTGACTTTGTCGCCAGCGGTGGGAGTCGATGACGGATTGCTGGATGCCTTCCTTATCAAAAAAGCGAATATCGAGGGCATGCTTCATCTAGCCCAGACGATGATGGGGATCAATAAAGGCTCACGGGGCAAAGGGAGAGAAAGCGATGAGCCTGAGACGCTCGATGCCTCGCGCATAGTCGAGCACTGGACGGTCAAGTCCGTCGAGATCGAGAGTGATCCTGTGCTCGAGATGCAGGTGGATGGAGATGTCGTCGCCGAGACCCCGAAGCGGATCACAACGCTCTCCAAAGCCCTGCGGGTGGTGGTGTCTTGAGTTTGGCGTAGGAGCCTGCTTGCTGGGAGCGCCGACGTCCGTGACGGACAAGCTCCGTCGGCTTCGCTTATCTGGCGCGCATGGCTTGGGCTGTGCCGACGGGGTTCTTCCGTCACGGACGTCAGCGTTCCCAGGGAGAAAGCTACTTTGGTGAAAGGAAGCTCCCATTTTCAAAGAGAGTCTGCTTGCTGGGAGCGCCGACGTCCTCGTCGGCATTTCGCATGTTTGGCGCGCATGGCTTGGGCTGTGCCGACGAGGACGTCAGCGTTCCCAGGGAGAATGCTACTTTGGTGAAAGGATTTTCCCTGTTTCCATGGAAGCCTGCTGGTTGGGAGCGTCGACGTTTGTGGCGGACAGTCCTACGACCCCAGCTGGTTAAAATACTGATCCAGCCCGAATCTGAACTCATCCGGCAACTCTCGTCCCTCCCTGCCAGTGGTCGTGTTGATATCTCGTGAGCGGTCAGCGCCGACTTCGCTTTCTTCTTTTTCGGCACTGTTCGATCCGGCATCCTCCTCATTCCTCTCATCGCTCTGACCAGAGGCGCTCGAGTTGCTACTGGATGACTGATTATCGGAGTTGCGCTGGCTCTGGAGCAGTAGTTCGATCACTTCCGTCTGGGCTGCCACCGCCTCGTCACCTGTGTTCGGCCGCGAGAGTTCAGCACGTGCTTCGCGCATGACGTCAGAACTGAAACGAAAGAGCTTGAGCTGATTGGCAAACGAGCTCTCGGCATTGGGTAGATTCTCCACCTTGGAGATCACATCATCCAGGTCCGCGCGCAATCGTTCCTGAAAGGTTTCCAGCTCCGCTGCACGTGACTCGTAGACATCCGGCGCGAGAGCTGGTTTCGCGGCTTCAGCCTCCCGTGTTTCCGTGCGGAGGGCGACCTCCTGAGTGATGAGCTGACTGATGGAGCGCTTCACATCGGGTGGGAGAGGGGGCTTCTGCTCCTGTTGTTGATTCGGGTCCTGCTCCGGCTGCTGCTCGGGCATTGGCACCAGTTCCTCTGCCCATTTATTGAAGGTAGAGGCAAAAAACTCTGACCGGATGAGCGTGCGCCCGCTGAGATTGGTCGCGATCTCAGTAGCGCTCTGCCGCAGCTTGAGCGCGGGATCGAAGTCGTTCATCTGATCCAGAACATGCTTGTAGCGGGGCTCCTGTCGACGCTGAAAGTAGGCATTCAGATCGCTCTGGATCTCACGGACGAAATCACTGTCGCTGCGCTGCTGTGCGGATTTCGTCTCCAGGCGCTTCCGGAGAATTTCCGAGGTCTGAGGAATGGTCCGGCCAAAGGAGCGGTCGACCACCTGACCGAGGTCGCGTCCCAGGCTCTTCTGCCGATCAGCCAGGGCGATCAGTCGTCTGACAAAAGTGGATGACTCAAACTGGGCCGTGAGTTGCCCGAATTCATTGATCAGGCGATCAAACTCGGCCAGCTGCTCAAATTGTTTTTCGGTAGCCGCCTCATGTTCTTTTTCTGCCGCCTCCAGACTGGCATTGTCACGACTCAGAGTATCAGCTGACGCCAGACGAGAGGCGATATCAGGGATCCCTGAGAATGAAAGCTCCCGTAGCCCGTCAGTGGCCGACTGGAGTTTGCTCACCCGATTCGTGGAAAATTGCGGATTGCGTTTCCCCTGATCCAGCAGCTGTTCAGCCCGCTCCGTCAGCGCCTGCAGCTGTCGCGCCTGGGCGACTTCCGCATTGGCAGATGCACCCAACTTCGCCTGCTGCTCAGAGTCGCCGAGGAGTTCCGCTTTCCGATCAGAGCCGTCCACTTCGTTCTGTATGGCTTCGTTGCCCGCGTAGAGCACGGTTTCGCGCTCATAGGTCTCCCGCATCTGGCGATACCAGGCGGTGAATTCCTCGGCCAGCCAGCGGGCGTGCTCACCGTCTGAGAGGACATTGAGGAGGATGGGGTCTGAATAGCTGCGGGATCGGGTGGGAAGAAAGTCCTCGGCAAAAGCGCGCACCTGCACCACTTGTGGGCTGATGCCCTCGCGCTCAGCGGAGAAGCTCGCCGCGTGGGAGACTGTCTCCTCGTAGGGACCCCCCGAGCCGATGATTTTGGAGAACGGGTAGGGTTTAGATGCATCGCGCGCCCACGTGCCAAGCTCGTTCTCGAAGTCTGCCAGCGGGAGCCACTCCAATCCCGTGCGACGCACGCCGAAGTCGTCCTCAGCCTCCACTTGAAACTCAATCAGATCAGAGGGGAGGAAGACATTCTGCACCTCGCTCACACGGGAAGCAGCCACACGAGGCGCCTGGTCCTCTGTCGGTCGGAAACGGACCGTCGAGCTTGCCTTCGGGGTCAATCCCGATCTGCCTACCCAGTCGAGTTCCAGCTCTCTTGTCTCATCGAGGGTGAATCGAGGCACGCGAAGTTGTCCATCAGCTGCTGAGATTTCTACCGCTACTTTGCGACCGTCGAGAGTCGCACTGGCAGTTGCGACCGGTCGGCGCACAGTGGCAGCGAGTTGAACCTGCGTCCCCGCAAGCGCCGCGAATTCCTGTGTCTGAACAGCGACCGTCCGAGTCGTGTCGCGCTGCAGATAGGCAGGCCACTGGAGAGTGGCTGACCAGCTCTCAAGAGTCGGGCGCGCAGTCGGCTGAAAGGTGAGCGTCTGGGTGAAGTCTCCTACCCGCAGGTCACCGATCGTCGGGCTTGCGAGGGGAGGGATGGTGAAGGCGTATGTCTGCACGGCTGAGTCGCCAGCCGTCTCATCGGTGGTTTCGGCGATTACCTCATTCGTAAGAGGAACCCGCTGCTCCGGCAATCCCCGCAGACGCAGAATGGCTTCTGCCGGCTGCTGCAGGCTATCCGCCTCTAGAGTGATGGGGAAGTGAATTGTCTCAGAAAGAGGAAGGATCGGCTCGTTCGGGATTTCTTTTACCTGAGCAAAGGTGAAACGCTCCGGGCTGGGCTGGACGAGAGACCACCGTAGGAGGGAGTTCCGGGCGGCTTCTGGAGTGATGAGAAATGTGAGTCCACAGGCAGCCGCCACAATCGCCGTCAGGATGAACCAGGTTTTGTAGTGCTCACGCGGCATCGCAGCTCGCAGGTTCTCGTTCTCAAAACGATCAGCGGCCTGGCGCATGGCAGCTTTAACGAGGCCGGAGCTGGCATCTCCCAGAGGTTGCTCGGAGAGGTCGATCAGACCCAGTAGCTCATCGCCGACGCGTGGGCGGCGTCGACGAATGATCCGCGCAATCGCTGCAAAGGTCCGGTGAGGTTGGACCCAGCGAGCCCACTGGATGACGAGCACAAGGATCGGAAACGTAAATCCGAGGATGAGAGACCACTGCCGTGCGAGCGGCGAAGTGGTGACGAAGCGCTCCAGCCCGAAGATCATTAGGAAGCTGACCCCAAGCCCGAAACAGCCGGCAAGTGCCGCCGTAGCCATCCGCCGAGCCCAGAGCAAACGCTGGAAGCGGCTCAGGCGGAACTGGAGATCATCGGGCAGATCCGGCCGCTCCTGAGAGAGACGGCGTCTGATGGCCTGGTCACGATTGCTAGCTTTCATTTCCGGATAACGAAAGACTAGCATGAATTCCGGAGGTGTGCAGAGGATTTGGAACTGTTTACCGCTACTTCAAAAACGGACTTGAAAGCGCTTTCTCTCTCTTTACGCTACGACACGCTGGAGGGGACTGATTCAGCCGAATCGACTCTCTCGTCCGCGCCCTATGGAGGTCAATCTCGATGCAGCAGTGGCTGATCTGGCCGAACAGATCCGCAGTCGGAGCCTGGCAAGCTCGGGAGCTCAGTCGTTTTTTCTGATCGGTCTCTACACTCGGGGACTGACTCTCGCGAATCGGCTGGCAGAAGCGCTCGATCTCACCCCGGCGGAATCCGTAGGAGGGCTCGATGTCTCCCTGTATCGCGATGACTTTGACATCCGCGGCCTGGACCTGCCTCGGTTGCAGACCTCTGAAATGCCATTCGATCTCGATGATCAGCATGTCATCCTTGTCGACGAAGTGCTGTTCACTGGTCGGACGATCCGCGCGGCGCTGGATGGGATCATGGACTACGGGCGCCCATCGAAGATCGAGCTAGCCGTTCTGATAGACCGTGGCCATCGTGAACTGCCGATTGCAGCCGATTACATAGGTCAGACCATCGAGACTCAGAAGAGCGACTACGTGCGAGTGAACTTCCGAGAAGATGACGGGCAGGATGCCTTGACCATAGAAAGCACCAAACCATAAGTCAGATGGAAGCTCGCAAAGATCTGCTCGACATAGAATCCCTCACCATGGAGGAGATATCCTACGTGCTCGACAATGCTGCCCCGATGAAGCAGCTCTTCACCCGATCGGTAAAAAAGGTGCCGGTGTTGAGGGGGAAAAACGTGCTGAGTCTGTTCTATGAAAACTCGACTCGCACCAGCTCCAGTTTCGAGGTGGCGGCCAAGCGCCTCTCAGCCGATGTGACGGAGTTCTCGGTTTCCACATCATCTGTGAAGAAGGGCGAGTCGCTGCTCGATACCATCGAGACTCTGCAGGCTATGCGCTGCGACTACATTGTCATCCGCCATTCGCAGGCCGGGGTGCCTGGAGTTGTAGCGAAACACACCCGTGCCTCCGTCCTCAACGCCGGTGATGGCCACCATGCGCATCCTACGCAGGCGCTGCTGGATGCCTTCACCTTCCGTGAAAAATTTCCAGAGGTCGCGGGACGTCGCGTGGTGATTGTCGGAGATGTAGAGCACTCGCGGGTCGCTCGATCGACGAGTCGGCTCTTTCACCGCCTGGGGATCGATGTAGCTGTCCTCGGGCCATCGACTCTCATTCCGGATGCTCGACCTGACCACATGAAGCGGCTTCGCTCGTGGGAGGAAGTCTTCGATTGGCGACCGGATGCTGTCTACATGCTCCGGGTCCAGCTGGAGCGTCAGGAGGGACAGTTTTTTCCCGATATACCGGAATACCACGGTCTCTACGGCATGAATTCCGCCCGGCTGGAGCAGGTTCGCAAACTGGGTGCCTATCTGATGCATCCGGGACCGGTGAATCGGGGTGTAGAAGTCACGGATGAAGCGATGCAATACGAGCGCAGCCTCATCAGCGAACAAGTGGAGAATGGGATCGCTGTGCGCATGGCGGTGCTGCACTGGCTCAAACCGAACACGGGAGGCTCCGCGTTATGAAACTCTTTGAAAATGGACAGGTCTTTCAGTCCGGCGAGCTGAAGCCTACCGACCTGCTGGTCGACGAGTGGGGACTGATCAGCGACATTGCCGAAACAGGCAGCCTCGCATCTCGCTACCCGGATGCCCAGAAGGTTGATTGCAAGGGACAATGGCTGCTGCCGGCCGGGTTTGATTTGCATGTCCGCGGCATGGTGCCGGGCTACGAGCATAAAGAGACCATCCCGTCTCTACTCGCTGCCATGACCAATGGCGGATGGGGGGGCATGCTCCTCATGCCGACAGGCGCGAGTCCCATCGACTCGGGAGGAGCGGTTTCTCGCTTGCAGGAGGCGCTTACTGCCGCTGGAGCAGGTGATGACGTGCTTATCGCTGGAGCGCTCACCCGAGGCCTGGCTGGCGAGGAGCTGTCCTCGCTCGCGGGTATGGTGTCTCAGGGCGTGAAGGTCGTCACACAGGTGGATGCCGCTGTAGCAGATGCCGGTGTGCTCCGAGTGGCCATGAAATATGCTTCAGACTTCGGTCTTCTTGTCGCGCTGCAGAGCGATACTCCTGCTCTCAGCGCTCGCGGTGTTATCAATGAGGGAGCTACTTCTTACAAACTCGGTCTGCCGGGTAGCCCGGCCATCGCTCAGGAGATCGGACTGGAGCGCGATTTGCTACTTGCTCGGGACACCGGCTGCCGATTTCATGCCCAGCAGGTCAGCACAGCGAGAATGGTCGACTCGATCCGGCGGGCGAAGTCGGGGGGCGCGGCGGTCACTTGCGATGTATCGATCCACCACCTCCTCCTCACCGAGACTGCCGTGGGTGATTACAATACCGCCTGCAAACTGAGTCCGCCGCTCCGACTGGAGGAAGACCGGGCTGCTTTGATCCAGGCATTGGCCGATGGCACGATCGATTGTGTGACCTCCAGCCACGCGCCTCATACGGAATTCGAGAAAGCAGCTCCCTTTGCCGAAGCTCCGTTTGGTGCCTCGGCCCTTGATATCGCGCTGCTCGTTGGGCTGGAGAAGCTCGTCCAGACGGGAGAAATTCCTCTTGAGCGATGGCTGGATGCCACAGCTGGGCGACCACGAGCTATTCTGGGGCTTCCTTCTGCTGAGTTGAAAGTGGGCGCCGAGGCTCGGTTCACCATCTATGAACCGGAAACTGTAGGGCGGATCGATAGGCAGGCCTTCGCCAGTAAAGGGGCGTCCTCTCCCTTTCTTGGAGACACTGTGAAAGGGAAGTTTCTGAGTTAGCTTTGCTGCGATGAACGAAGTCCTTAGTTACGCACTTTTTGCAATCGTTTTTGGATTGATGATTTGGTGTCTTTGGCATTGTCTGGGCAATGCGCGATGCCCATCTGCGTGGACGGTCGCCTTTCGTCGTCGCGTTTGCCGTGATTGTCTTTTTCCCTCTCGGTCTTATTGCCTGGTTGTATTTCAGGCCGGACCCGAAAGGAAAGAGCTTCGACCTAGACGATTATCGTGAACAGTAGGAGACCGTTGAAGAACTAGATAATCGATGACGGCGCCTCTGTTTTTGGCTGGCAAGGCGCGAGGAGCGATGGTAGCCCCATAGCTACCTGAGCAACGAGAAACGCAGCCAGGCGGAATCAGGGCTGCGGCCTGAAGGGTGAGAATAGTCACAACGCCTTCAGTTGAAACGAAATACCTGCTTGTATAATTTCTCATCACCGTTTGCGCAGTTTCTCAACCGTCTCATAGGCACATCTCTGTTCAGAAGCCGAAGAAATGGTGGATATCGATGTAGAGTCAAAACTGAGCCTAGCTCACTCCGGCAAGAGACCTTCTACATTTCCGATCGTTGAGACGTCGCGTCGGAACACGCCGGCGTTGCGCTGGGCCCGTTCGGTTTCCTCTAACACCGCTTGAGAGACTGACTTGGGTTTCATAGGTCCGAGGACGACAAGCAGGCGATTCTCTCGTTTCCAGGTATTCGCGTCGAGCAATTGATTCGCCGGGGTCAGTATATCAGTGAGATCACGCACATTCGCGGCGGTCGAGGGAAAGCCCGAGGCCTGGACACGCCGCACCTGGTCCAGGTAGGTGTTGAGTAGATCCGGCTGATGCAGCGTGTAGTAAGCAAACAGGAGATAGCTGGTGTAGTGCGCTGCGGACTGGTGCTTGCGGCTTTTACGGCAGAAAGCTATCCAGTCGCGGTTGGTCCAGCTCATCAATTCTCCAAAAGACGGGGGAGTGACGGAGTTTTCACTGCGGGTGTAGTCCCTGGCAGAAAATTTGAGATTCAGCTCAGATTTGCCCGGCATGAACTCAATCTCAGTGGCCGGCATCTTTTCGACATACTCTGCAGCGCCTTCTATCATCCACATGGGGAGATGAGGGATGAGGTCGTGCATAAACATGTGTGTGACCTCGTGCACAAGGGTCCGGCGGCTGTAGCTGACGACGCTCGCACGTTCGCCTAAACCGTATCCCTCATACAGAGAGGGTGTCGGTAGAACGGTTTTCCTGGGTGCGGGCATATAGAGAGTTTCCGTTTTCAGCGAATACGCTCCGGTGCTATTCGGCCTGCCACTCACGCGCTTGTATTCCTCAGGGTCCGAGAAAAAATGTGCTTGGTAGAGACTCCCTGAGGAAGGGGCCTGCAGG
>JAHDFZ010000093.1:0-242 GCA_020627905.1 Verrucomicrobiota bacterium | reverse complement strand
GGCTGTCTCCATCTGTGAGCCAATCTCCTGCGCCTGCCATGGCAGAATCGGGTATTGACCAAAAAAGACGATTTCGAAATGCTCTGTCTGGTAGATCCATCTCCCATCGCCTGACTCCTTGTCCCGGAATTCGACTTTGATATCTTTCGGTTGGATCACCTGAAACGATTCCGGCCAGCGAGGTTCCGACTCACTGATTTTCTTCGCCGGATGCTCTGTCGCCGCCACACCCTCTAGAGCAT
>JAHDFZ010000092.1 GCA_020627905.1 Verrucomicrobiota bacterium | reverse complement strand
ACGTTCTCACTGAAGCGCATTGGGATTAGTGCTCCCTTTACCGAATGCTTGGCGGGAAGGCTGAGACGAGCATGAAAAACAGCGCGACGAAAAGAACAATCTTTCGAAGGCAACCCTCGTGAGGTTGAAATAACGAAAGAGTAAGAGTGCTAAGCCAAGCACGACGATCCCCACGACAAATGCATGCCATAGTTATGAATGCTGCCAACTGGCGACGGCTCTGCGGATGGATACCGCACTGCCTTTGCGTTTATTCTTGTGATCACTCCGAAGAGTCGCATGACAGAGCACCCAACTCCTATGGTAAGCACAAACCAATAAAGCCTACCTAAAAACCTACTCCCCATTTAAATCCGCTGCCTCTCTTTCGCGTCGAAATACTGCCCGATCACCTCGCCGACGAGGCCTTCATGGGAGGCCATGATCATATCGACTCCCAGTCGCTTGAGTTGAGCGGCCGTTTTATTGAGCTCTTTCCACTTCAGGTGCCCAGCTAGCTCCTCGTAGCCATCATCGATCGTCGCTAGCTCAGCATCAGAGGAGAATGCAGGGAAGGCACCCTCGGGACGAATCATCACGACCACGACGAGATGCCGCTTGCTTAAGAGGGCGATGGATTCACAAAACTGCTCTGCGGTCAGCGGGTCAGTAAGATCGAGCAGGAAGACGAGCAGCGCCCGACTACGCAGCTGGGTAGCCAGCTGAACGGTGGCTTCCTGAAAATCGGGAGCGACTCTCTTCGCATCGAGCGTGACAATGGCATCGCGGATGAGATGAAAGTGGGAGGTGCCACCTTTCGCACGGATGAAGTGACTCACCCGATCAGCAAAGGTCAGGCAGCCGAACTGGTCACCCTGCCGCTCAGCGATGGCCCCTAGCAGAAGCGCACTCTGGAGGAATTTCTCCAGCTGGGTGGTGATGAGGTATTCCCCGCCCTGCCCGGTTTCGGAGTAGAGCCAATCCTCAGCGAAGGCGCCCTCCACCGGCTCCCGCAGTTCGCGGGCGCTGCCTCGGGAGTGGTCAATGATGACGTAGACCTCCTGAGTTTTCTCGATCTGATAGGTGCGCGTCACCGGCTCGCGTCGACGGGCGGTGGCTTTCCAGTCGATATCAGCGAATTCATCGCCAGGCTGGTATTCGCGTAGCTGCTCGAAGTCGCGCCCTTTCCCCTGCTGCCGGAGGATGCGGATGCCATCTGCCCCGCGCACGAGGAACTGGGACGATAGTCGCTTGCGCTCAGGTGCCAGGTTCGGATAGACATGGATGGTGACATCGGCAGGCGCAGAGGAGCGCACCAGCCACAGTCGCCATGGCGAACCGGTCTCGTAGTGAACGGACGGAATGAGAAAGGTCCCGCGCCGCAGGCCAATGATCGGATACGAGCTCCTCGCTTTTTCGCCGAAGGCCAATGTCGGCCAGTCGACGATGCGCTCATTCACGCATCGAAGGTTCTGCCCCAGTTCAAGTCCGAAGCGGATAAAGGGCAAACGCCCCTTGCTGAGATTGCGGCATTCCACACGAAGATCCTGCTCAGCCCCCCGCGTGCCGCGCAAAGTGTCAGGGAAGTGAAACTCAACGCCCTCCAGTCGGTCGCGGCTGAGCAGAAAATCAAGCAGACTGACTAACACATAGACTGAGAGCAGGACGGCACCCAGGGCAAAGACGGCACCGCTCTGACCCCAAACACAGAGGAACACTCCAGGCAGGACGAGCAGAGCCGTCAGGGCGAGGAGGATCCGACTGGGGACGCGGCGCGTCATCAAATGTCAATCGTTAGGAGCAAAAATGAGCTTAGGAGACTGTTAAAAACTAGGTGATCGATGAATGCAAGCCTGGTTTTGGCTGGCAAGGCGCGAGGAGCGATGGTAGCCATAGCTACCTGAGCGACGAGGAACGCAGCCAGGCGAAATCGGGCTTGCAGCCCGAAGGGTGAGAGTAGTCACTGCTCTCTCAGCTGTGCAGAAATCGGAACTCATATTCTCTCTCATCATCGTTTGCATAGTTTTTCAACGGTCTCTTAACGCGGGACCGGCACCTCGCTGAGGATCGAGCGGATGGCTTCGTCGAGCGTGACGCCTTCGATTTCAAACTCCGGCCGCAGGGAGATCCGGTGATGCAGCACAGGGATGGCCATGTCGCGCACGTCATCAGGAGTGACGTAGTTGCGACCGGCGAGAACGGCCTGCGCGCGGCTGGACTCCAGCAGGGCTTTAGTCGCTCGTGGCCCGGCCCCCGTCTGTATGGATTCCATCTCGCGGCTCTTGCGCACGATCTGCACCGCGTAGTTCACCAGCTCGTCGCGCACGACGACCTTCTGCAGGCTCTCTCGGTAGGCAGAGATGTCGGCCTGCGTCAGGACGGCCTGCACCTCACCGCTCTCCACCGTTGCCTCTGGGCTCTGGGGTCCGAGCAGTCGGTTCGCGAGGATGAGTTCCTCGTCCTCCGTTGGATAATCCATCACAGCACGCAGCAAGAAGCGGTCTTTCTGCGCCTCTGGAAGCGGATAGGTTCCCTCGTATTCGATTGGGTTCTGCGTTGCAAAGACGGTGAAATCGCTCGCCAGCTCATGAGTGGTCCCATCGATGGTCACCTGCCGCTCCTGCATGGCCTGCAACAGGGCGGACTGAGTTTTCGCCGGGGCACGATTGATCTCATCTGCCAGGAGGAAGGACGTGAAGAGCGGGCCAGGGACGAAATTAAACTGGTTCTGTTTCAGGTCGAAAATGTTTGTTCCGGTAATGTCGGAGGGCATGAGATCCGGCGTGAACTGGATGCGGCCGAAGTCACTGCCGAGCACTTTCGCAAGCGTGCGCACCAGCAGCGTCTTGGCGACACCCGGGACCCCTTCGATCAGCAGGTGGTTTCCGGTGAATATGGCCATCAGCGCGTAGTCGACGACTTCTTCCTGACCGACGATGACCTTTGCCACCTCTGCCTTTGCTCGCTTGAGCACATCGATCGAGCGCCAGACGGTCGGGTCGCCGCTTGCCTCTGCTGAAGCAGCAGGTGCAACTGCCTGAGGGCTTTCGGAATCGGGAGTAGGCTGGGAGGCTGGGTCTTCCATGATTGTGTGGATCAAAAGTAACTATCCTTGCTATCGCATAGTCAGAGCTCTCCTCGCAAGCACAAAGAAGACCGGCTTTTCTGCTAGGCGACCCTTGCAGTTGCAACCGCGAATGAATTCGATGCTCTCCATCACAGAATGCGGCCCTGTCTGTTTTCCCTCTTGCAGAGCATACGAGGCTCCTGCTTTCTTAACCACATGCCTGCTCACGACCCCGCCCCCATCCGAGTGCTCTTTGTCTGTCTCGGGAATATCTGCCGCTCTCCTGCTGCCGACAATGTCTTCCGCCATCTTGTGGAAGAAGCCGGTTTGAGCGACCATTTCGAAATCGACTCAGCAGGCACGATCGACTTTCACCGGGGGAAAGGCCCTGACCAGCGGATGATTCGGGCAGCGCAGGCCCGCGGGATCGTCATGACGGGGCAATCTCGACCAGTGGTGCCGGAGGATTTTCTCCATTTCGACTTCATCCTCGCCATGGATAAGAGCAACCTGGCCGACCTGCAGCAGATCCGAGACCGGGTGGAGGCCCCGACAGCCACGCTCCAGCTCTTTTGCGACTATTGTGAAAGCTTCAACCACGAGGAAGTGCCTGATCCTTATTACGGAGGCGATGAGGGATTCGAGGAGGTTCTGGATCTCGTGACTGATGGATCTGAGATTCTGCTGGCAGCTTGCCGCAGAAAACTGGGGGTATGAGCAGACTACTTTAACCTCTCGGCTCGAGAGCGGACGATATCTGCCAGACCAATTAAACGACTGGCTGTCGCCGTGCCAGTCTCTTTCGAAATCTTGTGTGGCTGAAGATACGTGGCCTCAAACATCTCGAGTGCCATCTGCTCTAGCTCCTCTGGCTGAGCGAGGAACCGACTCCCGATTGCAAAGTTGCCGAATGCGCTTCTTGCTGGAAGATCCCTATTCCTGCGATGTTCGCGGGAGGGGCGTCATGCGTATCTGTCCAGATTTTATCGGTCAGGGTCTTGCGAAACCGGACGAGTTCGCCCTCTGACCAGGCTTCGTTCTCGGCCCAATGCTGAATGAACTCGAAGTCCAGGACCGAGTGCCCCACGTCCTCGATGCGCACACGCTTCGGGTCCGATCCATCATCAGCATAATTCCAAACGGCTGCACCATCCTGCACAAAGAGGCGTCGTCTAAAGAACCTGAAATTGGCATCAGCCATTTCTCCAGCCTTCTTTGTGGCTGCACTGGTGGGGACGAGCGTGCGAAGGTCGTCAGCGGCAATGGCGATCATCAGAGATGTGTTATGAACTGCTATACCGGCATCGGCTGAATTATCCGAATACCACCAATACCCCAGCTTCTCTCCACCCTCCTCCATCTCTGTATAATAGGGTTCCCAATATAAGACCCACTTGCCTGCTGCTACCACAGCGGACTCCCACCATTCTGGTCGCTTCTCACGGATCTCTGCAACAGCTCTTAGAAAGCTCAAAGCGCCCCAGGCCGCCACTCCGGAGTTGAACGTGTAGGCGGTGCCGGGCGGATTCTCCGTTTTGTCTCCAAACGCATCAAATGGTCGCGTCAGCCCGAAGGCAGGCCCGCCACCTATGACTGCGCTCTGGCCACCGATGAGATCATCGAGTTCACCTCGACCCAACTCGATGACTTCAGCTTTGAAATCATCTGAGTAGGTATCTCCTGGAGTCCTCAGCACCTTAGAGGCAACTGCCAGCCAATACCCCTGAGCAGCAGCGTGCGAAGGGTCATCAGTGGTATTTTTTGCCTTCGCAAGAACAGGCAAACTGCGTTCGATCATCCCGACGAGGTAATCGCCCGCTTGGAGACTCGGTGCGATGCAGAAAAATGGAATGAGAGAGAGTTTGAGAGCTATACTGGCGGTAGAAAATACACTCATATCTCTGCGGTGTAACCAACTTCACCTTTTTTGTAAAGGGGGGAAGCTGGCCGCAAACAAGTATGCGACTCAGTCGATCAATTGGATCTCAGCAATATGAATCTCCAGGAAACAACTGAAGCGATGTTGCGACGATGGCTCGCAGATCTCTGCGATTGTGAACCTGACGCCTTCTCGTTTCGCACCGTCAGCGGCGGATGTATCCACACGGCCCTGCGAGCTGATTGGGTTGGCGAAAAGGGTTCCGCCTCACTATTCGTCAAACTCGCAGGAGAGGGAAAAGCGCCCTTGCTGAACGCAGAGAAGCAATCTCTCTATACGCTGAAGGAGCATGCGCCCCCAGGCCTGAAAGTCCCGGATGTGCTGGGCTCTCAGGAAATCGGTGAAGGCTTCTGTGCCCTGGCTCTAGAGTGGCTAGCGATGACTTCCAGTGAGGCAAGGACGCTTGGCCCGGCAATGACTCAGCTGTATAAGGGCACCGAAGGGCACTTTTCATCTTACGGATTTCCGACCAACAACTTCATCGGCGCGACCCAGCAGATCAATACGCGAACAGACTCGTGGCCGGATTTTTTCGCCGAGCGGCGGATCAAGCCGCAGTTGGAATGGGCTCGGGCTCGCGGATATGACCTGCCCAGCACGGAGAAGCTCAGCCGCGCCGTCCGCGAGCTACTTTCTGCCAAGCGCCCTGCTCCCCCTTCCTGTCTGCTGCATGGCGACCTCTGGAGCGGGAATGCGGGCATGATAACAGACGGCCAGCCCGTTATCTTTGATCCGGCCTGTTACTTTGGCGACCCATGGGCGGATCTCGCCATCTCCGAGTTGTTCGGCGGGTTCAGCCCCTCCTTCTTCACTGCGGTGTCGCAGGTCCACCCGCGCCCGGCTGAGGATGTCATGGAGACCTACAAAGCCTACCACCTGCTGAACCATCTCAACCTCTTCGGCGAGAGCTACTTAGCACAGGCTCTCCGCTCGCTAAGTCCTGCTCTCCGTTTTTCGTGAAGCAGCGTTGCAAAACGGGCAAAACATGGTCCTCTCTCCCATGCGTAATCTGCTCGTCACATCGGCCCTCCCCTATGCCAATGGCCCTATCCACCTCGGTCACCTGGTCGAGTATCTGCAGACAGATATCTGGGTGCGCTACCAGAAGCTACGGGGCAACCGATGCATCTACCTGTGTGCCGATGACACCCATGGCACAGCCATCTCGCTGCGCGCGCAGAACGAAGGACGATCCGAGGAGGAACTGATCGCCGAGATGAGCGAGTCTCATCAGAAGGACTTCGCGGATTTCGGAATCGAGTTTGATCACTACGGCAGCACCAACAGCGAGGCCTCCCGCGAAATCTGCCACGAGATCTGGGCCGCCCTCCGCGAGGCAGATATGGTCGTGGAGGAAGAGGTCGAGCAACTCTACGATGTCGAGAAAGGCATGTTTCTCGCCGATCGCTTCGTCCGCGGCACCTGCCCGAAATGCAACAGCCCGGATCAGCCTGGCGACAACTGCGACTCCTGCGGCGCTACCTACTCGCCCGTCGAGCTGATCGATCCTGTCAGCACGCTCTCCGGCACGCGACCGGAGATCCGCTCGGCCAAGCACCTGTTCGTCCAGATCGAGCAGCTGCATGGCTTCCTGGAGGAGTGGACGCAGAGCGGCACCCTCCCCGCTGAGAGCGCCAACTACCTGAAAAACTTCTTCCTCGCCGAGCCGCTGAAGGACTGGGACGTATCCCGTCCGGCGCCATACTTCGGCTTCGAAATCTCTGACTCCCCCGGCAATTACTGGTATGTCTGGTTCGACGCCCCAATCGGCTACATCGGCACGACGAAGGAGTGGTGCGATCAGCACGGCGAGCAGCTGGCCGACTGGTGGAAGAACGAGAAAACTGAGATCCACCACTTCATCGGCAAAGACATCCAGTATTTCCACACCCTCTTCTGGCCCGCCATGCTGAAGACAGCGGGTTACTCTCTGCCGACGAAAGTGCACATTCACGGTTTCCTCACCGTCGATGGCGACAAGATGTCGAAATCACGCGGCACCTTCATCCGCGCCGCCAAGTATCTAGAGCATCTCAACCCCTCCTACCTGCGCTACTACTACGCCACGAAGCTCTCAGCTAAGGTGGAGGATCTCGACCTGAATCTGGAGGAATTTGTGGCCCGGGTGAACTCCGACCTCGTCGGAAAGGTAGTCAACCTCGCCAGCCGCACGGCAAAGTTTGTCGCTTCGCCAGGACTTTCTGAAACCTACCCGACAAACGATGAAGGGCTCTTTGAAAAATTTGCTCAGCAGGGCGATGCCATCGCCGAGGCCTACGAAGTGGGCAACTTCGGCAAAGCCATGCGCCTGATCATCGAGCTAGCCGACGCAGCGAATCCGTATGTCGAGTCAAACGCCCCATGGGAACTGCGCAAAGATCCGGAGAAGACTCAGCAGCTGCAGGATGTCTGCACGGTGGCACTCAATCTTTTCCGCACGCTCTGCGTGTATCTTAGTCCCGTCCTGCCGGACCTGGCGGCGAAATGCGGCGAGCTGTTAGGAGATCCCATCACCAGCTGGGACCAGAGCAAGAAGCCCCTGTCCGGGACACCCGTCGCTAAGTTCAAGCACATGATGCAACGCGTCGACGCGAAACGAATCGAAACCATGATAGAAGAATCCGCTGCCGAAAACGAGGCCGCAGCTGCTGCCACGACTCCTGCCCTGAGCTTTGACGACTCGGGCGAATTCCTTTCGGAAAACCCGATCGCTGATGAAATCGCCTTTGATGATTTTGCGAAAGTCGACTTGCGTGTCGCCCGTGTCGTTGAGGCGCATGAAGTCCCTGAAGCGCGCAAGCTCATCCGCCTGATTCTCAGTCTTGGCGGTGACGAGCGCCGCCAGGTCTTCGCTGGGATCAAAGCAGCCTATCAGCCAGAGGATTTAGTGGGTGAACTGGTCGTCATGGTGGCAAACCTCGCCCCACGGAAGATGAAGTTCGGTGTCAGCGAGGGCATGATCGTGGCCGCCGGCCCCGGCGGAAAAGACATATTCGTCCTCAACCCTGACGAAGGCGCAATTCCCGGACATCGGGTGATGTGAGGGTGCGCGCCCCGCATGAGTCTTGCCGGCAAACGTCGAACTCTCTGATGATGTCTTCTTTCTTCAAATCCCTCGGTATCTGGGCCTGTTTGTCTCTTGTCCTCGGCACGGCATCTGCCGCACCGAAGGACTACAACCCGCTGATTGTCTCACTGGTGCAGAACTTCGAGCATCGCGGAGCCTACGGAGCGGTGCGCACGGACCGCCAGGGAGAAGCCCGCTTTGCGGATCTCTTCGCTGTCGTAGACGGGATGAATGCCGCCTTTTCTCAGGATGCACGCGGCAGGCTCGTGATCAAAGACAGGAAGCTGGGCAGCCACTGCTTCTGCTCCAGCTCGACCTACGCGATTTTTCTCCAGCTCATCAGCAAGCTGGAGAGATCAGGCAGCATCCCCGTCAATGCCGATCTGAATCGCGAGCTGCTGGACATCGGTAGCTCGGAGGATGTCATCTACGGGAAACGCGACGGTGTGGGGCTCTTCGGGCGATGGAATGCCAATGGTCCCGGTGTCGCGGTGCTCTTTCACGAACTGGGCATCGGGAAAAACTTTCAGGATCCCTCGCAGGCTCTCCCCGGTGATTTCCTAAAGATATTCTGGAACGATGAGATCGGGAAGAAAGAGCGCGGACATCTGGTGATTTTTCTCGGACACTCGCCTGATTTCACGAAAACGCTGGTCTGGTCTGCCAACAAGCAGAACCAGGATGGCAGCTCTGGAAACGGGACCATGTGGGTAGAGAACACGCGGATCAAGAGAGCCATTTTTTCCCGCCTGACCAATCCTGAGCGGCTGGTGAACTGGTTAGAGGTTCGTGAAGAGCAGCGGACCAGTGAATATCTGCAGCGCATTCTCAAAGAGCCCGGGACGGTGGCTGAGTTTGAGAAGCAGACGGGGCTGCGGTAGCTTGACCGGCGGGGCTTTCACTAGAGGGACAGAGGAAAGTCCCTCTTCCCAGGCTTCCCAGGCTTCGCTTGCGCCGCTAGCTGCGAGCGAATAGACAGGAGCCCCTCCGCTTAGGATCCCAACCCGTTGCGGTGAGGAGACCGTTGCGAATAAAAGCGACCTCAACGTCGCTTCTAGCTCATTCCTAAAGCAATCGGAAGCCGACGATCCGTCATACTTTATCCTTTACAGAAGCTTATCTTCGCATAAAAATTCCTAATGTTGCGCAAATTCGTATTCGCCTTACAAATAACATGTTTGCCAGTCTGCGTCATGTCGCAGATGTCAGCCCAAGACCAGGATGGTAACGGGGACGCCGCCCTGACAGCCATCGATCAATACAGCGATGATCTGCGTCTGAATTTGGGGACTCGATTCGGCAAAGACGCCAACGAAGCCTATCTCGACACGGCAGTTCCTCTTTTTGTCCGATCGCAAGGCGACGCAGGTTTGTTCCTTAACGTTTATGGCGAGTCGTTTACCCTGCGTGGATCTACGGTAACCAACGGAAGTCTTGGACTCAGTGCTCGAGCTCTTGTTCCTGAATTGAACTCGATCATAAATCTACGGGGTCATCTGGACGCCAGCGAATCCATGGCAGGAAACAACTATGCACGTGTCGGTCTCGGGTTTGACGTCCTGCACGAATCTGGCATTGATCTGCACTTCAATTACTACTTCGGTAAAAACCTGCGCAATAATGGCAATGCATACTCAGTCCTTGATCGCTCGGTATCAGGTGCCCCTACCACCAGCACGTCCAGCAGCCTAACCGGAAGCCGCTCACTGGGTTTTCGGACCGACACCCTACCTGACATAAATGTCGGGGCGCCTTTCACCAACCCAAACCCGGTGACGAACCGCACAGTCGAGCGCGCTGACACAGCGGGTCCGTTCGGCCGAAATAATGGAATCCTGCAGCGAATATTCACAGACATCTACCGCGGAGAATACGACACCCTGCAGCAGAGACAGAGGCGCACCCAGAGAGTTGAAACCTTCCAGGATACCTTTGCAGACACGACGACGACGACGAGCACGGACTTGCGCTTCCAGCAATTCGAGGACATGGCGGAGGGTTTCGACATTCGTATCGAAGGAAAGATTTTCCCTGATTCCTATTATGAAGGGCCCAATTCGCTCGAAGGGATGATTGGTGCATATCACTACAACATGCCCTTCGGCGAAGATCTCAAAGGGATCATGGCCGGCATTTACTATACGCCATCTGAGGTCTTCAGAGCGGGCGTTACGTATTACGGGGATGAGGAATACTTCGGCGGAAGTGGGAACGTCGTCGGGACTGTGCAGGTTTCTCTGCCATTCGACTTCGCCAGCAGAGTTCGCAGGGAAGGTGGGATCGTTGGAGCGCTTCGTTCGGGATTCGCGGCAGACAGCGAGCCTCCTACCCTTCAGCAGCGCTTCTACAGCGATCACGCAGCACGTCGCAATCGTGTGCTGACAGAGACTTCCGACGTTCTGGTTTCGACTCGACAGTCAGTCAGCACACAAACAAGTTCACGCACGGCTGAACGCGAGGTAGCCGACCCGGTCGTTGCAACCACCGTGACCGACCTCGTAAGCTCATCGCCGGAGGAAATTGTTCTGACTGTGTTCAGAGATGAGGACATCACACCAGACGTCGATGGAGATGGAAATGCTGACGCAATGGTTTTCGTTTCCAATGGAACACCCGCCTACAACACAGACGGCACGGCTGAAGCAGGCTCCGTCGCAGAAGACGTCCAGGGAACCTTCAATGATCCGGTCACGGGGAATTCATTCACCTTTGCCGGCCTGAGCGCACAACCCGCATCCGGTGCAGTCGGAACGGCTAGTAATCCTGCTACAAGTATACAGGCGGGTGCCAACGCTCTGCAGACCGGAGCGCTCACGGATGGCTATGGCAATGCACAGGCAAGTTCCGTTGGGACTGTATGGGTCGAGGCCACCGGCACTCCATATACGGAAGATGTCTTCGTCGCACCGTTTGCTCCCCCGGCGGGTCTTAACACTGCTGTAGCACCGGTTCTGGCAGCTGCCACGAGCGATATCCATTTCACGAGTAGTTTTGTCGGCATCAACAACACTACTATCTCTCCTACCAACTTTGGCGGGACAACAGCTCGTCCAGACGTTGATGGGTCTTTTACCCTGCGCAATATCGAAGGGGGGCAAGTAGAGGGTTTCTCAATCACGACAGGCGCGGCTGTTAATCTAGGCATCGGTAGCGGTAACACCCAGAACGCCGGGATCGTCTTCAGCAATGTTACTGAGACGATCATCAACGAGAACATAACAACCGGCACTGACCGGGCTGGGATTACCGTAAACTCACGAATAGGAGCTACGGTCGACTCTGTTCTTATATCAGATAATCAGGTCCTAGGAGTCAATCTCCTGCCAGCTTCTAACGAGGTGAGTGGCATAATCGTCCAAACGCTCGATGCAAACTCTGAAATTACTGCAGTAACGATCTCGGATAACGTGGTTGAAGACATCGCTGGACAGAACGGAATTCGAGTCGCCTCCTTTAGCGATGCCAACACGATCGGAAATATAACCGTCGACAGAAACGAGATATCCCGTGTAGGTGCCGCCGGGATTCAGTTTGACGACGGAGGTCTAGGGTCGGTCATGGTCATATCGTCAGCTTCGCAGAACACGATTCGAGATGCAGGACAGAGTGTGATAAATTATGGGATTACCATTCAGCTGGACCAAAACACATCTAATTCTGTTGGCAATATAGACTCGAATGACATCCAGAATGTCAATGGCAGCGGCATACGGATAGCGAATACAGCCAGCGGATATGTTCTACCAGTGACCTCGGTGAGCGGTAACCTTATTGATGGAATTCGAGCCGAGAATGCAGCTGGTGCCAACAACGGCCAGCAAGCGAACAGTGGTATTATTTTCGTGGCTAATGCAGGCAGTTTCGCCATTGCTGACCTAAGTAACAACCAGATCGGAACACGCACTGCATTAATAAGAGGGCCGCGCGATGCGACAACTTCGCTTGCTAGTAACGGCATCTTCTTCCGCGACAACAATACGGGGGTTCAGGAAAACATCACGGTCAATGGAACGGGCAACATCGTCATTTTCGATAATCCTCCTCCTGCACCGGGAGCTACTGCGACTGTCCTCGACACGGGAGATGCCCTCAAAGTGAACCTGCAACCAGGGAACACCATTACGGGGAGCTCTCTCGAGGTGAATAGCGTCACGACCACACTTGGAGGTGGGGCCGCTCTCGTAGCACCGATCTCGCAGGAGTAATCAATAAACCCACCGAGTTTTTTCGAGCCGTTCACCCCTGAATCGGTTCTGATTCAGGGCTGCGGTAGCTTGATCGGAAGGGCTTTTGCCTGAGGGACAGGGAAGTCCCTCTTCCCAGGCTTAGCTTTCGGCTCTGGCAACTTTGAAAGGAAGGCATGTTGCCCTCCTATTCTCTAGCACAGTAGCGGCAGGGCTTTCGCCAATGGGAATAAATTCCCACCTCCCCAGCTTGGCTTTCGGCGTATGCAGCGATCAGCGTGCGGGGAGCGCTTCCTGCAAACCTGCTTCGAGGATTCTCTCGAGCCGCTGTTCATCCTCCTGAAAGGCCTGCTTGCCTGCCACATTGACTCGCTCGGCCCTACCTCCCCGGTAGGAATAGAGCTCTCGCGCCACCTCGGCGCCGCTTTTCTGATTGATCCATCTGGTGAATCGCCAGTCAGGCGTGCGTGCTGAATACCCCATAACGCCTTTGCGAGGATACTGCGAGAAGGCTGCCTCTTTCCACTTTTGATCAGGATTCTCTAACAGTGGTGCCATACTGATCCCCTGAAGGTCAGATGGAATCGGCAAGCCTGCCAACTCACACAGCGTTGGGTAGATATCGACAAGCTCGACCAGGGCCTGCGAACGAGCCCCTTTGTTTCGGAAAGCCTCCCCCGGCGTT
>JAHDFZ010000091.1 GCA_020627905.1 Verrucomicrobiota bacterium | reverse complement strand
AATTTAAATAAGGTGATGCTCATGGGGAATCTCACGCGAGACCCGGAAATTCGTTACACGTCGAAAGGAACCGCTGTGACTGATCTAGGCCTGGCGCTCAATCGCAGCTATACCACAGATGACGGAGAGCGGCGGGAGGATGTCACTTATGTAGACGTCACATTCTGGGGCCGCCAGGCGGAAGTGCTTGGCGAGTATATGAAAAAAGGCCGACCGCTTTATGTAGAAGGGCGTCTGCACCTGGATACCTGGGAGGACAAAAACACCGGGCAGAACCGCTCGCGCCTGAAGATTGTCGGGGAAGGATTTCAATTTCTCGGCGGTCGAGAGGACGGAGCCCCCGGTGGAGGTGGCAGTGGTGCACCGCGCCAGCAGAGTGCTCCGCAGCAACAGGCGGCACCAGGCGGCGCATCCTATGATCCGCCAGCGGCTCAGGCGAGTCAGCAGCCAGCGCCCGCGCAGACACCTGCACCGCCAGCGCAACAGCAATATGCACCGATCGACGACGACGAGGATGATATCCCGTTTTAAGAGGGGTGGCATCCCCTGCCCGGGAGCAGCGGTTTTCTTACCGCTGTCGCTCTAGCCCGAGGCGCAAGTCTAGCCGCGGGGTAAGAAAACTCCGCATCCCAGGTGGCAGCTGCGTTTGAGTGGCGTTACTTCGAGTGTTTCTTCACGAAGCGGGTCAGTTTTGATTTGTTCTGAAAGCCGACCGCTTTTCCGACGACCTTGCCATCTTTTACGGCAACGAGGGTTGGGAGCTGAGTGACTCGAAACGCGTTTGCCGTCTTGGGATTCTTGTCGATATCGACAGAGCGGAACGAAGCAGTCCCGGAGAGTTCGCGCTTCACCTCGGCAAAGATCGGATTCATCATGCGGCAGGGACCGCACCAGGATGCCTCGAATTTAATAATTTCTGTTTTTCCCTCTTTCGCATGAACCGATTCGTTGCCGGTGAAAAGAAAGGCGGCAATGGCGATGGCAGCTGCGCCGCAAAGGAAGGGGGTGAGGAGAGAATGAGCTTTTTTCATGAGGAGTTATCGTTCTTTCTAGATAGACTCTCGAACCTCGATTTCTTTCAAAAAAAATGAGAGAAACAAGAGGCAAAGGGGCGTCTCGTTTCATGAGGGCGAGCTTCGAAAGAAACGCCGTGCAGGAAAAATGATCTGGTTCACAGCAGACCTTCACTTAGGACACCGCAACATCATCCGGTTCTGCGATCGGTGGTCACTCTGCGGTCTCGATCCGGCAGAAGCGGCTTCGCACGACAAAGATCGAAAGCCCACTACCGAGGATGTCGCGAGGCATGATGAGCAGGTGCTGGCCAACATCAACGATTGCGTGGGCGAAAACGATACTCTCTGGATCCTTGGCGATTTCAGTCTTTCACCAGCCCGGATTGCCCGAGAGTATCGCGAGCAGATTCACTGTCGGAATGTCGGATTGGTCAGAGGAAATCATGACCTGAAAAGCTATGATGAGTTTTTTGATCCAGTGATCGATCAGGGGATCGTCCGCTATCAGGGCCGTCGCATGTTTCTCAATCATTATCCCATGCGTTCCTGGGATGGTGCCTTCCATGGGGCATGGCATCTTTACGGGCACGTCCACAATCGATTGGCGGCAGAGGACGCCGCAGAGCCAAACCTGCTGGTCAAAGACGTCGGACTCGATGCGTGTAACTACCGCCCAATTTCATTCACTGAATTGCTAGCCTACATGGAGCCGAGAGAGGCAGCTTTCCGCGAGCGCTACAAGAGTGAGTAGAGCTGGAATATGCACTTGTGGTGGTGGAATCGATTTGGAGGGCTTACACATTTTGCCTGTCCCCAATTTTTTGATGAACGCCGATTTGAAATACGCTATTCTATAGGCGGAGAAATTTCGAACCTAAGAATTAGTAATACTGCAGGGCAATGAACGGGAGTCATCAAAAACTCACAGAAGAAATCGCGCAAAGTGTCATTGAGGAAGTCCTTTCTGCATGGGATACGCTGAAGATCTCTTGCGAAATTTCGGCTGAGCAGACACTGGTGAAAGTAAATTCTTATATTGATACAGCCCGTAAAAGCGAACCTCCTCCGTTCGGACTAGGCGATAAATTTGAGGCTTTACAAAAACTATCGACGTCAGAAAATGATTCTTGGAAAAGAGCAGAACTAAAAATTCTGTCTTCCGGGAAATACGAATTGGATTACTACTATGATGGGCCTTATTCGTGGGAAACTTAAAATCTATTCCCGAGTTAAGCTGCGAGATTTTGGGGATTTCGGGGGATTTTAGGGACAGGCAAAATGTCAGCAAGGCCGTCGAAGTCTCCATTTCAGATAACCGTATCGGAATCGTTCGGCCGGTATGCACCGTGTATTGAACGATTCGCACTACCTCAGAGTGACAGAATGCCCTGTCGTCACCAATTTTTTTTGGGGGGGAAGCCTTCGCCCCTGTTCTTAGGTGCGATTCTGCGCAAAGGAGATGTCTTTTCCTTCGTTGGACGCCTTGCTGCTCTCGAAACCGGATGGTCTCGAGGAAGTTAACTGGTAGGATTGACTCTGAGATCGCGAAGGGTTCGCAGGATGCCCAAGTCCGCACCCTTCATTTTCCGAGCACCGCTTTTTCATCCTTCGCTGAAGAGTGAGCGGTTTTGAGAAAACACCCGCTCGACGAAATGATCATCCCCGAAGGCTCCGCCATCGGTGAAGTAGCGGACTCGACAACGCAGCACCTCTGTTATGCTCATGAGGCCTTCGCGCTCTTCTTCTCGCTTCACTTTTTCAGGTGTGATACCTTTTCGTTTCGGCTTCTTTGATGGTTCAGTGGCCTCGTGGGCGGGGTCCTTGCCCTCAGAATACAGCCAAAAGGGGGTATCGCTGCCGGGTTTTGATCCAGGTGTGAGGCTGGCAGTCTCCCTGGAATGGTGCGGCGGAGTCAAGCAGGCGACTGAGTCCCTCCTGGGCAGGTTTGTTACCCGCTACTGCCGCACCATAACCTGACCAGCTGTAATCCTCAGGACGGCTGACGATGCCTGCCCGAACGGGATTCAGGTCGATGTAGGCGGCCATAGTAGCGAGGGCCTTTTCATCACCCTGGGTGAGGACAGATTTGAATCGCTCACCCCAGAGAGTGCCACGTCGCTTCTTGCGCTTGTTGTAGTTGCGCGTGAAGCGTTGTTTGAGTTCTTTCATGAACTCAGAGACATTGCCTAAGCGGCGCTGATAGCGGGCGAGGATGTCGTCAACGCGATTCTGGTCTCCCATCTCTCTGGCACGTTGGAATTGCTGCCGGAGATTCAGGATGTCCTGTTTGCCGTAGAGTCCCTCCATCCGTGCGATGAGAGTGTCCTCGGTCAAGGTTGGTAGATCGGCGGGGTCCGGCTCTTCCAGCAGGATGTGGAAGTTATTGGACATGACGCAGTGGGTGATGACTCTTACATCGAGAAAGTTCTCAAGCTGCCGCATAAGCTTGAGAAAGATAAGGATGTTGTTATCCTAATTTTCATGGAAAATGAATTCACCGCTGACGACACGAGACATGCAGTGATAAAAACTGCGTCCTTGGCCCTTGATGCGTGGTCCTCTCACGCGTGAAAATTCTCACGAGAACACTATTGCGCAAATGAATATTTTCTTTCCATACACATTTTGCCTGTCCTCAATTTTCTTCTTTCGTGCAGAGAGCTGTAGATGCTAGGCCCTCTGGAATAAATTCTAGCACCATTTTTCCGCTCATTCCCTCAGCAGTTCAACGAACTCAGTAATGTTGTCAACGGCATGTCTCGACACGATCGAATGCTTGAATTCATCCGATATTATGGGGAATCTAGGCAACAGGGTTAATTTGTCTCACTTTGAAAAATCAAACCTCAAGAAGGAAGAGATAGTTAAAGAATTGGACAGCTATGAGAATCGCGACATGCGATTACAAGCTGTCAATGACTTTACAATGGCAATTCATACAGAAGCGCCTGATCTTTTTCAGAATCACTGGAATTCAGTAGGTGAAAAAGTGAATGAGCTATTGATGCCTTCAATCAATTTGGCTGCGAAAAACTACACTAAGCATTTTCAGTCTGAATTACCCCCAAATGTGGAATCAGAACTACTGCTCATGGCAATGCATAGCCATTTTAGTGAATGTGCACCTCTGCCAGAGTTTTTTGCAACGCTCTTACCTCTTTACAAGATTGGAAACTTTGCCGTTGCTTGGAATGATAATATCGTGCAGTATTATTAAATAAGTGTCAGAATTGTCAGGCGACATATCTTGACAAAACGTCTACCCTAACTTGATCACACCAACCCCGATTCGCCGCCGCGCCGGGCAAGCCTCAGCTCGCCCTCGCAAGTGTGGCGCCCTCCGTTCGTAGGGACGGTCAGTATACCAATTCCCCATGCCGGGCCTGCCTGGCACTGCACATTAACGCGGTCCCTCGCAATACTTCTCCCTGCGCCACAGTTTTCCCGCTTTCACTATGCGAGCTGCACTCGCCGAAACGCAGTAGCCGAAATCACCACCCGAGGCTGACAGGGATTGGTCCCAATCTCACCGCCGATCACGCGGTCCGAAGAGCGCGGAACCAACACGCACGAGGGTTGCGCCTTCCTCGATGGCGATCGGATAGTCAGCGCTCATTCCCATGGATAGTTCTTCCACGCGATGTCCTGACGCGGCAAGGTTTTCGAAAAGCTGGCGCATCTTCGCAAAGTCCCGTCGGGTATCGTCGGGAGAATCATAATTCTCGGTGATTGTCATGAGACCCCGGATGGACAGGTGTGAGAGTTCAGCGAGTTCATCAAGCATTGGAGCTACGGCCTCCGCTGACACCCCGTATTTCGCTGCGTCAGAGGAAATATTGACCTGAATCAGGCCTTCGATCGCGCAGTTCTCCTCTCCTGCGATCCGGTCGATACGCTGAGCGATCTCAAGAGAGTCGATCGTTTCGACCAGCAATCGATTGGTTGCTGCCGTGATCAACTTGCGGACCTTATTCTTCTGCAGATGTCCGATGAGATGCCAGCGGCAGTCTTCCGCCAGGGCAGGGGCCTTCTCTTCAACTTCCTGCACTTTATTCTCTCCGAAAACCCGGATGCCGGCCTCATAGGCTTCCTGCAATCGGGCTGCCGGCCAGGTCTTGCTCACGGTAACAAGTGTCACGGAATCAATCGGACGGCCGGATCGATCGCACGCGGCGGCTATGTTTTCCTCTACGTCCGCTAGCCTCTGCTGAAAAGTTGGCATATTTTTACTAGATGAATCTTATTTTGGAAAAGCTGGCATGCCCTGTGCTTTCTCCATGGTGTCGTTTAGCTCGTAAGAGCAGATCGATAGGGTTGAAACCAAAATAGAAGCAGCCCGATTTGTCATAGAGTTTGCAGGTTTTACGGGGGTTTTTCCTGCTCTGGCAAATCGGGCTGCTTTTTTGTTTTACCGGAGCAGCCGTTGTTGTGCAAGAGGCTTTTCGGTGGATTTTATCTTCGCTTTTTCTTCGTACGTAGCTCAGGATAGGGTCTATGAAACAGAGGATTTTACAGTGCCTTCTGGGAGTATCTGTGCTGAGTGTTTTTTCGCTGCCTGGGTGTCGCACGGCGGTGCCCGAGGATGAGGGGCCGATCTCTGCCACCGTCCGCCCGATGCCTGACGATGCAGCTGTCGGAACCCCGGGATCCGGAGCGGGGGTTCCACCCGGGGGAACGGTCGCGGGCAGTGGCATGGTGACGACTTATTCGGGGCTGCGTTACCAGATTTTACGGGAAGGGAATGGGCCACGGCCTTCCAGCTTTCACCGGGTGAAGGTCCACTACCACGGCACGCTGCCGGACGGCACGGTTTTCGACAGCAGTGTGCAGCGCGGTCAGCCCAGCACCTTCGGGCTGAATCAGGTGATCGCCGGTTGGCGGGAGGGGCTGATGCTGATGAAGCAGGGGTCGAAATATCGGTTCATCATTCCTCCTGAGCTCGCCTATGGATCTCGCGGGACGGGGAATATCGGCCCGAATCAGACGCTGATCTTTGAGGTGGAGTTGATCGAGATCCTTTTCTAACCCTACCTCTGCATCGCTATGGCTACACAGAAACAACTAGGCCAGCTTTTGCTGACGGGAGTCCCGGGGAAAGAGCTTGATCCTGAAACCGCAGCTCGGTTTCGCACGCTGCAGCCGGGAGGGTTCATTCTTTTCGGCCGCAATATTGACAGCCCGGAGCAGCTGCGAAAGCTCATCGATGACTTGCGGGATCTCTCTGACACGGAGCCCTTCATCACCATCGACCAGGAGGGCGGGCGAGTGTCGCGGCTGCGCCTGATCGGGAATGAGCCGCCGAATGCTCAGGAGCTCCGCAAAAAAGGGGATGACGAACTGATCACACGCCATGGGAGGCTGACAGGTCAGATCCTGCGCCAGTTTGGATTTAATCTCGACCTCTGTCCGGTCCTCGATCTATCCTTCGATGATGAAGCGGATAATTCTCTGAAGGGGCGCTGCTATGGTCAGACGACGGAGGAAGTGATCCGGAACGCGTCTCTCTTTAACGATGCCATGAGAGCGGAGGGGATTCTGAGCTGTGGAAAGCATTTCCCGGGATATGCCTCGGCGGAGGTGGACCCGCATCATGAGCTGCCAGTCATCTCGAAGACGCTTGCTGAGATGGAGGAAACGGAATTGGCCCCGTTTCGGGCGCTGCTCCCTCAGCTCGATAGCCTGATGGCCTGTCATAGCCATTACCCCTGCTGGGACGCTGATCGACCTCGCTGGCCGGCCTCACTCTCTCAAAATGTCATCGGGACTTATCTGCGTCAGGAACTCGCCTATGACGGACTGGTCATGACGGATGACCTCGACATGGGGGCGGTGCTCAACGAGGTGACCTTCGACGAGACCATCACCTCCTGCATCGAGGCCGGAAATGATCTGGCCATGATCTGCCACCGGGTGGAGTTGGTCGAGGAGGCTGCCAAGGTCATGGAGAAACTGGCTGAGCCAGTCGTTGATGAGGCGCTGCGTCGCATTGCCGAGACGAAGGAAAAGCTGAAGCCGGCCTATGACTGGGATCGGGCTCGCTTTGATGAGATCGATGGAGAGATCTGGGATCTGCGGGTCGATACCCTCGGCGCCGAGCGGGCGAGCATTCTTTCGGTTGAGGACGGCAAGCGCTCACCGGTGGAATTATATTGAGACGCCCCTTTTGCTGAGACCGTCGCCGTGCTAGTTTGCCCGAGAGATCTTTTCTCGTCTTTTTGAAATGAGCGATTCCGTAGTCCCTGTCGAAGTCCGCAACATCCTCGCGACCAGCGCCGGGGCGGCTGTGTTCCTCGGCGGTGATGACAAGGTGTTTGTCATTTATGTCGATCACGCGGTCGGCGCGGCGATCAATATGCTCCTGCAAGGGACGCCGAAACCTCGGCCGCAGACTCATGACCTCTTCGGCGAGGTGATCGAGGCCTTGGGCGCTGAGGTGAAGCGGGTCGTCATCAGCGATTTCTCTGACACCGTTTATTTCGCCCGGCTGATCATCGAGATGCAGAATGAGGTCTCGCAGCTCAAGCGGATCGAGATCGATGCTCGTCCCAGTGACAGTATTGCGCTAGCTGTCTACGCGAATGCTCCTATCTACGTCGCCGCCCATGTGTGGGAGGCGGTCGAGGATATGAGCATGGTCCTCAAAAAGATGGAGGAAAGCGGCGAGGGCAGCATGGGTGCCTGACCTCACAGGCCCATACCTGCCTACCCACTGGTTTGTGAGCGTTCCCGGCGCAGGACCTTGGACCAGGCCTCCTTCATCCCTGCTTTGATTTTGCGAATCCCTTTGGGGACGAGGTAGAGACAGGCGGCTACGAAAAGCAGGCAGATGCTGCCGATGAGCAGCGGCGCTACCGCCATCAGGCTCATTCCGCCGGCGACCGCTACATCTTCGCCGAGGCTGACGATGGTGTTGGAGGCTGGTTCGGGTGAAGTATTGACGGCTAGTCGTGTGCCGGATTTGAGCCCATGGCTCATGAGAGTGGTCCCGGCGAAGAGTAGCGCGAGGATGACCTCAAACTCGGCATTCATGGGGCCAAGTGCGGCCAATGCGAGAAAGCTGCCCCCGAGCGGGCGGATCAGGGTGTGCACACTGTCCCAGGCAGAGTCGACCCAGGGGATTTTATCCGAAAAGAACTCCAGGCAGAAAAAGATAGCGGCAGCGCAGAGGACGGGACCTTCGCCGAGGACGGCGAGATCGGGGAAGCGGTCAACGAGAGGCACCCAGTCATACCGGATCGCCAGCCCCGCCAGCAGCACGACCAGATAGAGATTGATACCCGCGAGAGTCGCAAGCCCGAGGGCGACAGAAAGAGTTTCGAGGACTTCCATGCGGCAAGATAGACGAGTTCACTCGGGCGATCATGCGGAAATGAACGTGATCGCGATGATCCGTGATTGTGTCACTTCTTCTGCCAAACCGAGATGTTCTGAAATTCGGCCAGCAGCTTTCCTGAATCTATCTCTCCGAAGCTTTCGGAATCCTCTTTGGCATCGATGATAAGATCGGCGGAGCCTCTTTCGCCCACGCGTGTGGGATGAAGGTAGTAGAGGAGGGCGAAATGTCCCACACCATTGTCTACGAATTGATCTGTGTAGTGAACAGACAGGCGATGCTCATCACCAAGTCCAGTCTTCTCTCGAATCTCCTGCGCGAGGGGGGCATAAAATGCTTCAGTAGCCTTATGCCCATTTACCAGCGCATATCCGAGCGGGGCGGCCCCGAGGAAGAAGAGCAGGGCGTAGGGCAGGAAGGGCAGAGAACGACCGAATCTGCTGAAAAGAATGGCGAGTATGAGCGTGAGCAGAAGGGCTCCAACGATGACCCCGACGCGAAACGGATCGGCAAGAATACCCCAAAGCCGGACGGAAGCGATGAGGGCCGCTGGCACCGAAGCGATGGCGACGATCATCATCGTGCGGAGTGTAAAGGTCCTGTAATAGGCCTGCTGAGCTTCGCTTAGGCTTTTGAATGCGTAAGCGGTGATGTAGGCGACCCATGGGATCATCGGGAGCAGATATCTGGGTAGGAAGTTCGGGAGAGCCACCAGGGTCGCGAACAAGCCTAAGCTCGTAAGGATGAGAATGTGGAGCGCTGGCTGGGTCCTCATCCACTTGCCAAGTCGACGCTCTTTTTTCATGATCGCCAAGGCAAAGACGAGAGGAAAGATCCAGGGGCAAAGCCCGCCGAGAAATCGAAGAGGCTTGAGGAGATAGGCGCTCAGCTCAAAGTCTGTCGCCCGGAATCTCTCTGCGATCTCATTCAGAGCATTCGAGGTCATCGACTCGTCGTCAGGTGATGCCTCTGGATTGGCAGCGATCGCCCAGGCCCCGAACAAAGCGAATGCCATCAAGGCGCATGTGAGGTGGGGGATTGACGGCTTGAAGCACTTCCCGGATCCGGTGAGATGGGGGGCGATGAGAAGCGGAATCCAGAAGAGCAGGATGACCGGTCCTTTCAGGAACAGTCCCACGGTCAGAGCGGTGTAGGCAATGAGCAGCCTCCACCAGAGTCCACGCTGTGGTCGTTTCATCAGGGATATCCAGACGATAAAGAGAACCGTGTTGGTCGCCGTCAGCGCGGCATCGATTTCTGCAAGACGCGCTTTGGACAGGATGGTAGCCGAGAGCAGAAGGAATGCGGGGAATAAGACCGCGAGGTGGTCTCCCAGATCGCGCCGAAAGTAAAACCAGGCAGCAAGGCTGGCGACCAACAGCAAAAACGAGGATGGCAGCCTGGCGGCCCACTCACTTATACCGAATAGACGGAAGCTCCCCCCGATCAGCCAGTTGATCCCGGGTGGTTTATTCAGGTAGGGCTCGCCGCCGATAGTCGGCCGCAACCAGTCACCGCGTTCCGACATCTCCAGGGTGGGAATGATCCGCCTAGGTTCTTCCTTCTCCAGCTCTGGTTGGCTAAGAAAAGGGAGGAAGAGGCAAGCCCAGAGAACAATGAAGAACAGGGTGTAGCCAACAGTTAGCCATATCGTGTTCTGACTCTTGTTCAGGGGGGGGGAGACCATCTTTTCGCTAGCAAAGGGCTTCGCCCGACCGCAGGTAAAACTTGAGTGGTTCACTGCCTTTCGCAAGTGCGGGTTAAGGATAGGCCAGCGCTAAATTGTTGGCCGTTTGTTTACGCTATAGAAACTTCCGCATCCACTTAGCTTTCTCGCCATAGGGTGGGTGAGAGGCAAAGGGGTCCGGACGAAAAGGCCTGCTTGTGATGGCTTTCTCCCAGGTGAAAGCTTCGAAACCGGACTTGCCGCGATACCGTCCCATTCCGCTGGTCCCGACTCCGCCGAACGGGAGCTCCAGGTTCGTCGCCTGTTTCATCACATCATTCACCCCGACAGAGCCGGACCTGATGCTCTGAGCGACTTCGGAGATCCAGCTGGAATCCTGGGAGAACAGATAGAGTGCCAGCGGATCAGGAGTGTTTGTCTTCACATCCTGAATCATCTGGTCAGTAGAGTCGTAGGGGATCAGCGGCACGACGGGGCCAAAGACTTCTTCCTGCATGGCCGATGACTCCCACGACGCATGGGGCAGGATTCTAGGCGATAGGATGCGCTCGTGCGGCACATCCTCTGTGAGCTGCCAGTGTTCCGCAGTTTGGCAGAGGGAGATCAAGCGCTGGTATTCCTCATCACTGACGATTGCCGAGAGGCTGTCTTTGGTCTCTCCGAAGCCGGAGAACGCCGATTTCAGCGCTTGCAGAAAGGCGTCGTGATCCTTCTTCGGGACCAGGACGTAATCCGGCGCCATGCAGGTCTGACCCGCGTTGAACCACTTCCCATAGGCGATTCTCCTTGCCGATATGTCGAGATCGGCCGAGGGATGGATGATGGCCGGGCACTTGCCACCCAGCTCCAGCACGCAGGGCGAGAGCTGGCGGGCGGCAGCCTCGGCGTAAAGCCGACCGATTTTTGTGCTGCCGGTGAAGAAAAAGTGATCAAAGGGCTCAGTCAGCAGCTTCTCAGCTTTTTCGGGAGACGCTATCTCGCATGTCACATATGAGGGTGGAAACACTTCGGCAAGCAATCTGGTGATGGCGGCGGCTGTCTGCGGGGCCTTTTCGGAAAGAAGTAGGGTGACAACATTCCCTCCCGCGATAGCTGCGATCAATGGGCTGATGGCGAGCTGGAAGGGGTAATTCCACGGAGCGGCGATCAGACAACGGCCAAATGGATGCCGCTCCACGCTGCTCCTGGCCGGTTGATAGAAGATCGGGCTGGATCTACGAGAGGGCTGCGCCCACTTGCTGAGTTTTTTGCAGAACAGGCGAATCTCTGCCTTAACGAAATAGATTTCAGAGAGGAAAGCTTCGAGCTCTGGTTTGCCCAGATCGGAGGAAAGAGCTTGTAAAATGGCGTCCTCCTGCCGCTCGATACTGGCCAACAGCTGTCGAAGCTTTTCAATACGGGCTTTGACAGGCCATGTGGTGCCAGTTTGGAAAAACTCGATCTGGGAGGGTTCTCTCATCATCTGGGCACCTATCTTGCTTCTTTTGCGTCAGTGTGTCCGCGATTGAGGCGTGAGTCATGTGTTTTTCTTCGCCAAAAGATTGACAAAGTGACCCTGTCACAGAATGTTGACGCAGTAATTTGAGTCGTTTTTTGGACAATATGAGCGCTTTTTCGTCTCTGCGAAACTTTCGATGCGTAACTTTTGTCTAACTTCTGCTCTCAGCATACATCCTCATGATCAGTGATTTGACTTCCACGTCCACGACCTCAGGCACCTCACAAGACGTCGCGTCAGGCGGTGGCAAACGAGTGATCGTCATCGGTGGTGGACCGGGAGGAGTTGCCAGCGCACTACTCCTTGCGAGCCGCGGCTTCGAGGTGGATCTCTATGAGAAGCATGACCGGATCGGTGGGAGGACCGGGAAGCTGGTCGAGGATGGCTATCACTTTGATATTGGCCCCACCTTTCTCATGATGAAGCCTCTGCTTGATCGAATTTTCGAGGAAGCGGGGAAAAACTCCAGTGACTACCTTGAGTTCACGCGGCTCGACCCGATGTATGAGCTGCGCTTCGCCGACAAAGTGTTTCGAGCATCGGATGACAATGAAAAGACCAAGGAGGAGATCGAAAAGCTCTTTCCCGGGCAATCTGCCGGTCTGGATCGGTTTCTCTCGCGAGAGCGCAAGCGCTTCTCCAAGCTTCTGCCTGCATTCGAGCGTCCCTGGTCAGGCCTTTCAAAATCGCTTTCGCCCTCACTTCTTCCGGCGCTGCCTCACCTCTCTCTCGGTTCGACAGTGTTTGGCACTCTGAAAAAGTATTTCACTGACGACGACCTCGCTCTGCTGTTTTCGTTCCAGAGCAAATATCTGGGCATGTCGGCCTGGGAGTGTCCCGGTGCCTTCGCGATGCTTTCCTACATGGAGCACGACCACGGGATCTGGCACACCAAAGGAGGGCTGGGCGTCATTCCTGCTGCCTTCGCGAAAGCGGCGGAAGATTGCGGTGCGCGCATCCACCTGAACAGACCGGTAAAAGAACTCGTCATCGAAAACCGCAATGTCGTCGGTGTCGAACTGGAGGACGGGGAGATCGCTCGGGCGGACAGTGTCGTCATCAATGCTGACTTCGGCCATGCCATGGCAAATCTGGTCCCGAATGGTGAGCTGAAAAAATATACGGAGAAGAAGCTCTCCTCCATGAAGTTCAGCTGCTCCACCTACATGCTGCACTTAGGCATCGATACCGTTTTTGAGGACCTGCCTCACCATACGATTGTCTTTGCTAAGAATTACAAGCAGAACGTCGATGAGATCTTTACCCACTTCAAGTCGTCGGACGATATTTCATTCTATGTGCGGAATGCCAGTGTGACGGATCCGACTCTCGCGCCAGAGGGCAAATCAAGCCTTTACATCCTCGTGCCTACACCAAACCTGGACGGCGATATTGATTGGGAGACACAGAAGCAGATCTATCGCCAGAAG
>JAHDFZ010000090.1 GCA_020627905.1 Verrucomicrobiota bacterium | reverse complement strand
CCCAACGGCCCGATTGGAGGAGGCGATCGCCTTCCGCTG
Source organism: Verrucomicrobiota bacterium (assembly GCA_020627905.1). Lineage (GTDB taxonomy): Bacteria > Verrucomicrobiota > Verrucomicrobiia > Verrucomicrobiales > DEV007 > Arctic95D-9. The sequence continues at coordinate 13,079 of JAHDFZ010000090.1, read as the reverse complement.
GAACGGGAAGCAGAAGGTGCGGGGAGCCTTTGCCGGGGAATACAACACAGTGACGGTGGACTTCGATGTGAAAACGATTTTTGGATCTTACCCAGTTACTTACAAGTGCGTGCTGGACGGCGGAAGAGTCCTCGGTTGGATCGATCCGATCAGTGGGTCGGAGATTTAGTCAAGGCGGAGTCTACGGATCCGAGCTTGCGGGCGATGCTGGTTCAAAATGATCCACGGATTGCACGGATTTTCACGGATTCGGAGTCTTCGCGGCATGGGTTGAGTGGGGGAGATCCACGAATTCCTTAAATTTCACGAATCAGGGCATCTGGACTTGGCTTTTGGAGTGGGGGAGAATTGTTTCAAGATTGGCTTAAGGTGAGTCGCCCATTCGTATTGTTTTTGTGATGTTTCCGAAGCTGCTCGCTGTTTTTATTCTCGTCCCAGTTGTTGAGTTCATTCTCTTTGTGACAGTTGGGAATCGGTTGGGGTGGCCTTTTACCTTGTTGACGATCGTGGTCACCGGGTTTGTTGGGGCATGGCTGACCAAGCGACAGGGGCTAGCCACTCTGCAGAAGGTGCAGGGGAGCACGCAGCGCGGGGAAATGCCGGCAGATGCCCTGATCGATGGGTTGATGATCCTCATCGCCGGGGCGGTTTTGCTGACCCCGGGATTCCTCACAGATGCCATCGGGTTTGCGTTTCTGATACCCGGATTCCGCAGTATCGCTAAGAGAGCTGTGCTCGCCTGGGCTGAAAAAAATGTCCAGATCCACACGATGGGCGGTGGCATGCCGCAGCCCGATCACAAAGGTCAGACGAAGAGGGTGCCTTCGCGAGCTACTCGCGGCTACAGCAGTGGAGAGTCCGATGTCATCAATGTCGAGGCGGAAGTGGTCGATGTTCCACGGGATTAGGCCGAATGCCGCAAGGTTCAGTGGTTGATCGAGGTCTGGCTCAGGATGCTATGGCTTGTCTCGCCCACGACCAAACGTCCCGGACAGATAATGATCGCGATCCATGGCTGGACAGATGCGATCTATGGAATCGCGACTTCAGTCGCGAGTTGCAAGTCCTGTGTGCTAGTTTTGGGCGTCGAATCTGATCAAAAAATTGGGTTTCTAACCTTTTCGCATTTGGAGTCGGCCGTATAGCTCAGATCTAACGGCGCTTCCGTTTCGCGCGCGCGAAACGTCTCTGCCGGCTATCGGATTCGTCAGGTGGCTGTGCAGCTTCTTCAGATGCTTGCTCGGATTCTACTGTCTCAATCGCAGAGGGGACATCGTTCCTCGCTGGCGCTTTCGGTGCTGCATTTTTCTCAGGGAGTGGGCGCAATGCTTTCTGATCTGCTTGTCGTTGAGTCGTCACGGCACGCGCTCGGCTGAACAGGTCTCGGAATTGCCAGCCGATCCTGCTTAGCCAGGCATCCAGTAAGAGCAGGGGGACGAGCGCCAGGGCAAACCAGTGAGCGATCGATAGAGTGGCCTGCACGGGAGGTGCCTTCCACGCATTTGTGAGATTGGTGCGCTCCTCTCCCTCGGTAAGAGTGCTAAGAGCTCGCAACTCGGAGAGAGCTTTTGGCGGATTCTGAAATTCGACGCTTGATGCCACATGGACTGGGCCGAAAGGCAGGGCGCGATCTCCGACCCGCACGGCACCGCGGACGAGGCTGCCCGATTCTAGAGGGATGGCGGCTCGATAGTGACCGGGGGATTCACGCTCCCAGGCGATCTCGTTTCTTTCTTGGTTCTGCAGGTCTTCTAAAACGAGTAGCGGTGGGTTCAGGGCAAAAACCTGATTCCATTCTTCGGTATCGAAAAAAAGGTGAGTCGTGAGAGTTTGCCCATCGAGAACTGGTCGCAGGGCGATCCCGGAGGGGGCTCTCTCTCCCAGCAGCCAACGGTTGAGAGTTTGCACGAAATCGCCATAACCTGGCCAGGTTCTCGCTGCCTCAGAGAAGGCCCCGCCGAGAGGAAAGGAAACGGCAGCGGTGCGCCCGACTCCTCGGCGACCGAATGCTACGAGTGGGGCTGCGTATTCATCCTGGCTGATGAGGGCTGCCTCATCCCCGTCTCGCAGGTAGCTGAGATTGTATCCATCGACCTGCTTGAGCCAGGTGAGATCGCTGCGCGCCAGCTCGAGCCAGCGGCCTGTCGATTGCGCGGGGGTAGCTTCATCGACAAAGGTCGAACGGGCGATGGTGGTTGTCTCCTGCGCGAACAGGTTGGGAATCTCAGATGCCTGGTTGGAAAAAAAGCAGCGTCCTCCACCAAGGTTTGCGATATCTTCCAGAAGTTTGGCGTCTGCATCTGATCGTGTTCCCAGGCCGATGACGCTCACTGTCGCATCCGCTGCCTGCATCTTGCGGAGCAGCGATTTGTAGGCACCGGGCTGTTCTGAGTCGGCAGCATCAGAAAAGAGGATGATATGCCGCTTACCCAACTGAGATGTTTCCAATTCTGCCCAGGCTTTTGACAGCCCTTCGTAGACATAAATGCCTCCGCCGCCCGGTTCTACAGAGCGAGCCCTCTCGATGACCGCATCACGGTTTACGCCAATATTTGTCAGTGGAAAAACCCGATGTGCTGTGCTGTCGACAGCGAAGAGGGTCGCGGCATCCATAGCGCCGAGCAGCGAGATAGCACGACCACTCCCCTCGTTGGCTAGCTCCATTTTGCTCCGCCCATCTGGGCCGATCGCGCTCATCGATCCTGACCGGTCCAGGACGATAGCCATCGCCACGGCCAGTTTACGATGTTCCGATTTCAACTCCATCGTCACAGGGAGTAGGGAGTCGATCTGGCTCTCGTGAAACCCACCTGCCCCGAAGCTGCGCTCTCCGCCGACCATCAGGAAGCCTCCACCCTGATTCTCAACAAAGAAGGGGACGGTTCTGAGGAAAGGGGCCGGCAGTTCATGGGCCGGCACATTGTTGAGGATCAGTGTCTGCACACCTGTGAGGCTTCCTGCATTTAGAGAAAGCGGGTCATTCACGATCTCGACATCAGTGCCGATCCTCTTCAGGATCGGCAGAAGTGGATCATCGGCATAGCGTGTCACGAGCATAACCCGCGGACCAGAGGTCACTTCCACCCATGCTGTATTCCGGTTGTTTGTGGTGACCGGATCGCTCGGTAGAGCCTCATCGGGATTGTTCCGCTTTGCTTCCTTCGCATTCGCCACCACTTCATAGGAGAATGCTCCCGGCTTTAGCACCCGGTCTGCAAAGGTGGCGGTCGCCTGACCATCATTAAGGGTGATGAGCTCCTCTGCGATCAGTTGGCCATCGCGGTAGATGCTGATAGGTAGCGTTGTTTCGGCAGGCCCGAACAGCTTGATTTTCAGCAGAAACGACTCGCCCAGGCTGACCTGCTGAGGCGTCTCGATCTCCTGCACGCTGAAATCCCACTCGGACGCGGCGCGCGTCAGCCGATAGTCTACGGGGATGGCTCGCTCGCTCAGGGCATCGCCTACATCACCGAGCGGCTCTGTGCTGTATCCATCTGTGAAAAGAAGAATGCGATTCTGACGATTCGTCGAGGCCTTGGCGAGCACATGCCGTAGAGCTAGGTTTGTCCGCGTCTCAGCCCCTGAGTCCGGGAACTCTCCGCTCTCTGATTCGTGGGCCAGCACGAGGTCTGCATAGTCTATTCGGTGGAGACGGGAGTTACCGGCGGGTTTTTCCAGGGTCAGAATGCGTTCCCACTCGGTGGCGTTTTCATCTGCCTGGGTTTTGTTCGACTGGGATTGATCGACCAGCATCCATAGGTCCAGGTCGTTGGACGTCGTCCTGCAGGAGGGACCCGCAGCTGCCGTGATGAGCAGGGCTGAGATGAGAATTCTGAGCGGGTTGCTCAGGAGTTGGAGGCGTGGGAGACGCCAGGCTGCCAGCAGCAGGATCGGAAAAAGAAGAAAGAGGAACGGATAGGTGAAAGTCATCTCCTATGCGTCGACGCGGACCCCTGGCACGGAACCATGGCCGACGAGATTTTTTGACTTCAGATTCAGCGGGAAGATGTCGACTCCATTCCCGAAACGACCCTGCAGAGACTTGCTGCGCGCGCCGAATGAGTAGTGGACTTCCTCGCGAGGATCGTAGCCGAGGTAAAACATCACATGAGAGACACGGTGACCGCTATCCCATGTCCCGCCCCAGAATACGAGATCGCCGGGCTGGATGTGTTTCAGCAGCTTCTCGGCTGCCTTCTTTCCCGAGAGCTTTCGCAGCGTCTTCTTCTCCTTCAGCCAGTCATATTGCTGGGCCGATGTTCTCGGGAATCCCTGGTAGCCGCATGAGCTAAACAAGTGCTGCATGGTGCCTGAGCAGTCCATGCCGCCTTTATCAGGGCTGTTCGAGCCGAATTGATACCCCAGGCCCATGCTGGAGAGCTGGTGGGCGCGTTGCCGCAGCTGACTGAGCGCCAGGGAGTTACCCCTTGCCAGGATCCGGGGACTCGCCAAAAGGCCGGTGGCGCCAGCTGCGGCGAGTAGAAATGAGCGGCGGTTGGGCATAGCGAAAAGAGAGAGGGCCTTTCTTATCGTGGGATCGGCGGGTGTTTGGGAGGGAGTTTCCGCCGGTCGTAGGGCTCCCCTGGGTAGAACAAGAACCCGGGGCGCTTATTAACCACCTCATAGCGGGACAGACGAAATTTCGGCACCTTAAAGTTGGAGTTCGGATCATATGCGAGGACTCCGGTGTAGCTGCCCCAGATTTTGTATTCGTAATTGTGATCAAAGCCATGCACAGGGCCGTTGCCGACTTCGGGCAGGCGGTCCGGCTGTTTCATACTGGACTCGTCCATAATGACAAGTTTGGCATCCAGCCAGGTCTGTCCGGGGCGGCGCAGGTAGCCCCAGTAGCGGGTCCCATCGGTATACCAACGTCGACCGTAGTAAAAATCCCCTTTCGGTTCGTTAGCGATCTGGGCGTTCCGTGCCTGAACCGCCGGGATCGACGCTACCGAGCTGGAGAGTTGACCACTGGTCGAGCCGGTGGTGCCGGTGGTTGCACAGGAGCTAAGCAGGCCCGATGCGAGCAGCAGAAGGGATGTTACAAAGGCAGCTTTCATGAGCAGGAAGCAGTTATGCGAGACCAGTAGCAGCTCGCGGCCGAATGTATACGACACCTTGAGAGAACGCAATCTCCTAACTTTTCGCTCGATGGGGGTAGGACAGGGAGATGTCCACTTTCGTCAGGGCAACATTCGCTTTTACGCTTTTGTGGAGACACAGCATGTTATGGGAGGCAATGTTTTTGAAGATATTTTCGCTGTCCTGCTTGTGGTTGTCCTCATTAAACAGGCGCGGAATGTGCCAGAACATCTGGTAGTCCAAGCTGTCGATGTAAGAGACGAGGTCCGCAGAGTTTTTCTCCCGATCGTTTTCCACATACAGAATCGGCTTACAGCGCTTGATAGTCTCTTCTGCACCTCTGAGGGCATCTTCCTCCATCCCTTCTACGTCGGCCTTGATGAAGTGGCATTGCTTGAGCCCTAGCGAGTCGATGGTCATGACTGGCACTTCTTTTCCGGAGTCAAAGCCGCCTAGCCCCAGACCTCCGACGTTATTCGACGCTCTTGGGTCAAGCTCCGGCACCATGATCGAGCCTTTTTCGGACCCTGCTGCGGCCTGCAAACATTCTACGTTGAGAGCGCTGTTGATCGCCATATTCCCGCACAGTAACTGGAAAACCAATCTTTGTGGCTCCAGAGCATAGACGCGTCCAGTATCGCCAACCAGCTGGGAGAGGCAGATTGTGTGGGAGCCGATGTTAGCGCCGATTTCGACGACCGTCATGCCGGGCTTGAGCACGGACTCGAATAAATGGGCTTCACCGTAGGAAAACTCTCCATACTTCTCGAATGACTTCCCAATGTAGATGTCATTTCGGTTGTAAATCATCTGACCGTAACGGCTCTCAGTAACTGCGTTAAAAGGCTCGCTTCGTGGAGTGGTGGTGGATTTGTCACTCATATGTTCGGCGATGAAATCAAGTATACCCAATTTCGTCAAGAGATAAGCATGGGAACTGATGCCTGTCCGCTTGAGTTGGCTCCGCGACGAACGCAGACATTAAAAAACCAAGTTCATTGGTGAATCACGTGATTACGTCTTTCTGTCGAGATGGAAGTTAGTGCGACGGTCTTTACCGATCTCTCTTCCTATGCCATGTTGGAACTCGCTCCGAGCGTGGCCCACATAATGATGCGATTTTGTCCAAAACGATCCTTCGTGGCCGTTTTGTGTGTGGTGGCTACGGTTTCGTCTACGGCACCTGCGCGAGACGCATCTCAGGAGGCATTCTCACAGAATTCGCTTCAATACAGGACCGCGCTCCGTTACAACCCTCTCGACCGTGTCTCTCTGACTGAGCTGTATCAGCTATACGAGCGCGTCGATCAGCTGGACGGACTTGCTGATTTGTATACGACCCACTTGCAGTCGTATCCGGACGATGCGGGTTCAAAAGCGGTTCTGATTCAAATTCTCCAGAAGAGTGATCAGGCGGCCGCTGGAGAGCTCCTGGCACGTTCTCTAGAGGAGCATCCGGAAAGCGGAGTGCTTTATCGACTTCTTTATGAGACTTTGTCGGCAAAGGAGGACCCAAGAGCGGCGGAGGCCCTGTGGAATGCCATCCTCCTCACCAATGATGAGAGTGAGGTAAGGCGGCTCATCCAGATCTATCGAGATGAAGCACCTGATGAGAGGGCTCAGAGCCAGATCCAGGCTCTCCTAGCGGAGCGCCTCAGTGCGAAAAGCGGCGGGCGCGAGAATCTCTTCGAATGGCTGGATCTCGCCAGGCAATTCGGGTATTGGCAGCTGATATCGGAGGCACTGACGGATTGGGATGACTTCATCTCAGGATATTCTTTATCAGCTGAGGATGCTCTGGCCTTGCGCCTTCGGTTGACTGAGGCGCTGACCCAGTCGGGGGAAAGTGATCGGGCGCTGCAGGAGTATGACGATCTCCTGGCCGCTCTGGCTGCCGATCATTGGCAGTTTTTTGATATTTCACAGCGTCGGATTCGATTGCTGCAAGACACAGGCAAGCTGGATGATCTCGTCAAGGAATGGCGAGGAAAGTGGAGAGCAGGGGAGTGGGCTAAGGCGGAGTGGCTGGCGGCCCTGGATATTTTCACAGCTGCCGGTGAAGCGCAGGAAGCAGCGGATCTCCTTCTGCGCGGGCTGGAAAAGTTCTCAGCGGATTCCGCTTCTGAAAAGCGAATCAATGCAATTCTCGATGGCAAGGATGTTCTTCAGGCTGATACGCTGGAGGCACTAGTAGACTGGTTTCCGCGTCATGTGAACCTGCGAAAAGAAGCTCTTGTGAGATCTACTACTGAGGAGCGATGGCCTGTCCTGCGGCAGCATGTGAAGACCTTCCTGGATGATAATGCTATCGCAGATGGAGTGAGAGAAGAAGCCTTCTGGCAATCGATCATCAGTCGCATAACTGGTCCTGAGAGAGAGCAACTTATCGAGATGCTATCGGATGCTGCCGAGGAGGCGAAGAACTCGCTGCCGCTCTCTCTCGCTCTAGCGCGTCATCATGACGGGATAGATGAAAGGGAGAAAGCCCAGGCTGTTCTCTCAGCGCTTTCGTTCTCTGAGATTACAAAAGTAGAGGCCGATGCGCTTTATCAGTTCCTCCTGTCGAATCGGCACTGGGGGCTCATGAGCCGTTTATTCGAGGACGTCGAGAGCCGTGATGATCTATCCAAAGCTGACTCTGTGCAGTGGGCGCTCAAACGGATCCAGCTGGAAACCCTGGCAGGTGGCAAAAAAGATCTAACAGGGGTTCTCGCAAATCAGCGACAGGCTTCGCTAACAGAGGGGCTTTATCCAAAGTGGCTGGAGGTAGCCCTCGGCTATCATCGTATTTCCGGTGATGAGCAGAGATTCATCAATCAGGAGATTCAGTCCCTTAGTGATGCACTGAGCCGGGATGATAACAAAGCGATACAGGAGGCCGCGCTACACTTTTACGGGAAGCTCGGGCTGCAGCAGGGGTATCTGGATTTCGGCCCGATCGTGGAGCTTCTTCTCGAGCGCATACAGGATCCTGAGCTAGTCGCTGAAATACGACTGCAGCGACTGATGGCTCTGGAAGGGCTTTCCTTTGACGAGTGGGCGGCCCGTGCGGAAGAGATTCGAAACGTGCTCCCAGAGCGCGAGATGGATCTGGTGGGGGAAACCATCGTGCGTGCTTTTTCGGCGGGGAGGCAGCAGGTTGTGACTGAGGCACTCCCGCGTCTGGATCCCCTGAAGGTCCAGACCACAGAGCTCCTGATCGATCTGTCCGAAGTCACGAGCTCATTGGGGCGTCACGATGTGACGGAGGCCCTGCTGCGGGAGCTGAGCTTGCGTCAGGGTGATGGGTCAGCAGCTGACGCGGCGCTCATTTCCCTGTATGCCTGGAATGGAGAAGAGCAGAAATTGCGACGCAAATTGACTGCGGAGATTGGGCGCGCGGATGATGTGAGCTCCGGGAAAAATCAGCGAACTCAGGTTCTTCTGAGAAAGCTTCGTGATTCATATTGGCGCACACTGTCCCGCCTCCTCGTTGATGCTGCTGGAGTCAGGAATCTGAACTTGAGCGTCGGTCTTTCGTTTCACGAGATGGATGCTGAAGAAGCTCTCAGGCTGAGCGATCGGATGCTGGCGGAGCTGCCTGTGTCCCATCACGAATCATGGATGGGCTGGTGCAGAATCGCAGCTCTGCTCGGCAGCGGTCGCTCGAGAGAGGCTATCGATGCGAAGCTTGCTTTCTTTGAAACGTATCCCGAGGTAACCCGAAAGGGGATTCCCCTGCCCAACGGTTTTACTTTGTTTCTTCGTCAGGAGGAAGGTGTAGATGCTGAAGCATCAGCTGAAACGACGCTTGAAGAGTCGACTACCCGCTCAGCGATTCCACGCGGAGATCTCGAACTGTCGTGGCTGCACTCGGCGAATCGGGCCGGTAAGGGTATGCGGGATTTCAGGTTCAGCGAAGGCACAATCTGGTTCCTTCGCTCGGATCGCACCTATTGCGAGGTGGATATGGAAAGCGGGAAACTTCTGACAAGAAAACCGTTGCCAGTTCCTCGTGACCCCAGGTTCTGGTGGTTGCAGAATGGGGAGCCTGTTTTTGTTTTTGATAGTAATGATAAGCTGGTCGCCTCTGATGCTGGGGGAGATATCTTGTGGAAGGTTGATTTCGCAGATGCTTCGCCAGATCTCTTTCATGATAGCACAGATGAAGAGCAGGTGTTCGTCGTTGTCTCCGGGGGGGATGGTTCGCGAGCGGTCTCGGTCAGTAAAGAGACCGGGAAGCTGTTATGGCAGCGAGAGCTGGGTGGTCTGAAGCGTGTGGAGCGGTTGGAGCTGCAGGGTAACCAGTTAGTGCTCTGCGATGACCTTGGTAGTTTTATGGGGGTAGACAAATCGACCGGCAGTTTGCTTTGGCAGCTTCGGAAAAAAGATGATGATCTCAGTCGGCGCTTCCCGCCGATTTATCAGTTAGCAGAAGCATCAATGGACTCTGGCGCCAGCAGCGAGCAGATGAGGGATGGGGGGATGAAGCAGCGTCTCTCGCCAACGCTTCATGGAAGACGGCCACTGACTGCCGAACTCGCGGGAAGTGAGAGGTTTCAGCCATTCAGGCCATTTGAACTGATCGAGCCATTTGATTTGCTCACTGATTTTCGGGTGATGACACCCTACACCTATGAGGGAGGCAAGTTTCTGCTCTCGGCGGAGGGCTGGGTGATGGAGAGCGATTTACAGCTTCCTCTGCAGGCGAAAGCACAGCCTGCTCCGGGAGATCTGAAGGCTGTAGGCACTCAGGATCTCTGGTTTCAAACAGGGCCGCAAAAGCTGAAAGTGGTTGAGCGTGAGGACGGCTCGTCCTTTCCAATCAACCTCGAACAGCCGGTTGCAGTTTCACGCGTTGATCAGTTTATCTGTCTTCTCTCAAGCTCGGAGCTGATCGTCTACAGAAGCGGTGAAGATTCGGCGATTGCCAGGTATCCTCTTGGCGAGCTTTTGAAAGGACACCTGTCAGCAGAGATTCAGCCGCATGGCGTCGATATCCTGAAGATGGATGAAGCGGGCTTGTTGATCGTCGTTGGTGAGCAGTATTTGATCAATCTGGGGACCATTCCCACTGAACGGGTGACCCGCTGAACGAGATGCCGAACTTAGAAAACAGCTCAGCGTTCGATCCGGAATTCTTAGAGCACTTGCGGGGTCTTACCATGCGGCTCCAGCAGAGAAAACTGCTTCGTCAGCGGGGCGGGCAGCATTCGCCCTCATCTGGCTTCACCCGGGAGTTTCGCGACTTTCGTTCTTACAGCCGACGGGATGATTATCGAGAAATCGATTGGAATCTTTTCGCTCGCCTGGATCGGCTCTTCATTCGCTTATACGAGGAAGTGCAGGAGTTCCACGTGCACATTCTCTGTGATGACAGCCTATCGATGGTTGAGCCGACGGGGGAGAAAGCCGTGCTCGTGCAGAAGCTCAGCCTCGCTTTCGGGCTGGCAGCTCTTGTCGGCAATCATCGAGTGTCCGTGTATCAGGTTTCAGATACCATCAGTCCCGTCGTAAATGCTCTCAAAGGACAGGGAACGTTTCAGCGATTGGTTGAGGCAGTAAAGTCTCTTCGTTTCGAGGGCCGAACTAATTTTGAGGGAGCCTTATCTGATTTTTCTCCGACTAAGCGTCGGTATGGTGTGGTCTTTCTTTTGACCGATGGCTTTGGTGACACATTGAATGACCTTTCAGACTCGCTTCGCTCCGTTGCGAGCTGGTATGCTGAAAAGCATCTCGTTCAGATTGTGGCTCCCCAAGACGGTCAGCTGGATATTCGATCAGACCCCCAGTTCATTGATGTCGAATCAAAACGTGGGCTGAAGGTGAACCTATCCCCGGAAGATGTTTCCTTATACGAACAGCTACATGAAGAGTTTTGCGATGATTTGAAGGATGCCTGTGGGGAAAAAGGAATCAACTACCAGCGCTGGTCCACGGATGCCGAGTTTGACCGGCTGCTGATGGAGGTCCTATCTCGGGGTGTCAGCCTGCAGGCGGACGGATAAAGAAGGGGAAAAGCTCGAAAGCATCATGATCATTGAAAATCCCCTCTGGTTAGCCCTCTTTCTTTTGATGGCGGCGCTGCTGGCTGTGCTTTATTTCATCCGCATCCATCGGAAACAACAGCCGATGAGCACGCTGCTTCTGCTGGATAAGCTGATAGAGAATCGCGCGAAGTCGATCATCCCCATCCGCTGGCGTCGCGTGCTCGCCTTTCTGTTTTCCCTCCTGATCGTTGGCTTTTTCTGCTTGGGTCTGAGTGATATAAAACAGTCTCAGTCCCACGAGTTTCGAGCGAGTGAGTTGCTGATCCTTCTCAATCGATCGGCGAGCATGGCGGTGTCTATGCAGGACGGGGAAACAAAGTTGGACTGGGCGAAAAACCAGATCATGCGAAAACTGGATTCGGTGCCGAGAGATATTCCCGTGTCACTCTGGGTTTTTGATGCTCGTGAGGAGGTCTTGCTGAGCCAGACTGCCGATCGGAGAAAGTTAGAAAGCGTTCTTCGCAGTGTAGAGTGCCGACCGATCGCCCCTGACGAAGTGGAAGCCCTTCATGCAGCCAGTCGAGTAGCAGCTCTCGCAGCGGAGAGCGAAGTCTGGCTGGTTTCGGACAGACAAGCTGAGTTCTCTGCAGTTAGTCGTGGAATACGACTGAGCGAGTTGATCGCTCCTCGCGAAGAGGCGATGAACGTGGGAATTGTTGCGTGTGCGGCTCGGCCGATTCCTCTGCAATCAGGCTTATTTGAGATTTTTGTAGAACTCGCGAACGGCAGCAATTTCGGGGAATCATTAAAGATCGATTTGAGCCTTCGTGTAGCGGGGCTGGAAACGCAGAGCCGTAAAGCAACAATCGACGCGGGAAAGACCGAGCGACTGACTCTGCAGGTGAATGCGAAACCGGGAGAGCGCTTTGAGCTAAGGGCGTCTCTTGAGCAAGGAAAGGATGATCTCGCCCTCGATGACCTGGTCCTGGGTGTTTTGCCTCCGCGGCAGGCCGAGACGGTTCATCTAATCAGTTCTGAAGAAAGCGGAGACCCATTTGTGGAGTTTGCCGCTCAAGCACTGACGCGACGTGGGGAGAGGGAGTTTATTTCGCATTCGCCATCCTCATGGCCGATTTCTGTTTCCGAAAGTGACATCTTTCTCTTCGACGGGTGGCTACCGAAGGAGAACATTCCCCACGCATTCATTGCGATTAACCCTCCCGATTCCTTCGGCCCTTTCGCATGGACGAAGAGGGAGCAGGAGGTGCTCATCCCTGCTGAACCGACGACCCGAAAGACTCACCTGGTCCTGAAGGGGGTGGATATCGATGAAACTCTATTCATGCAGACGGGCACCGTTCAGGCTCCAAACGCATTGAACTTGTTACAGTCTGGAGTCGGAGCATTCGGCGTTCTGCACGATGGGGAGAGTCGTCGATCTGCTATGCTTGCCATGCGTCCTGGTGGGAGTGAAGAGGTAGCCTTTTCTGCTATGTTCCCTCTCCTTCTCGGAAACCTGATCTGGTGGGTGGGGAGTGGAGATGTGGAAGCCGGATGGGAGACAGCCATTCCGACCGGGACGCTTGCTGAAGTGCTGCGGACAGGCCGCGATTCTGGGCCAACGGAAGCTCTGGAGCTCGATGGTATCCAATATTATGATCTGTCGGAGGGAGAGGTCGGGACTGGTGTTTTGTCTCGCTCGGTTAGCCTTCTTCCTAATCTAGCGGAATTTTCATATGAAGAGGGATTAGCAGCTGAGAATGACGCGAATCAGGAAAGTGCGCCGATGGAACCGCTGAGCCTGGCACCGTGGCGCTTGTTTGCAGGATTAGCACTCGTCCTGCTTGTGTTTGAATGGGTCGCATTTCATCGATTGTCTGTCTCGTAAGAGACCGTTGAGAAACTATGCAAACGATGATGAGAGAAGATATGAGGAATAACTTTTACACAGCTGAAGATGAAATGGCTGCTCTCACCCTTCGGGCCGCATCCCTGATTCCGTGTGGCTGCGTTCCTCGTTGCTCAGGT
>JAHDFZ010000089.1 GCA_020627905.1 Verrucomicrobiota bacterium | reverse complement strand
CTGCGCCTGGCAGATGAATTCTCCGACGATGCAGGAGCGCTACGATCAGCTGCGAATCTTCTCCTTGAGCATGGGTTTGTGGATTCGGGAATCGATGTCTTGAGGCAGGTCCACAGCAAGCTTGAGGGGAAGGACAGGGTTCCTTCGGCGAAGCGTCTGATCCGTCTCTACGAAGCTACTGGGGACGTTTCTCTGGCAGAAGAACTCGTTACCGAAACTCTCGCCACCCTTCATCGAGGAAGCCTCGACTATGAGGAGATGTTTCGAAGTCAAGTGCGTCTCGCTGAGCGAAGCGGCACGCTTGACCAACTGGAGGAAACCCTGCGCACAGCAGCTACTCAAGGCCCGGGGAACACTCAGGCGCTCGTGCAGCTGCAGTATTTCTACCGCTTTGTAGGAGATTCAGAGCGCGAGATATCAGTGATTCAGAAGCGGATCGAGCTGGACCCGCAGGAAACTGGTCTGCAGACTAGACTAGCTGACCTATACGAGGTGGCAGGTTCCTATGCCGATGCTTACGAGCTGTTGGCCAAACTGGAAAAAAGTAGCGGAGGGAAGCCGTCGATCGATTCCGTCCTGCGCCAGGTGCGTTTGTTGTTGCAGCATGAGGGTGCAGGTGCCGCAGTTGAGCGTATGCGTAGCCATGCCCGCGCTTTCGAACTCACAAAAAACGAGCAGACGAGAGTTTTGAAATTCGCAACCGAATTTCAGCTCGACGAAATCGTAGCTGAAGTGTTCGACGGAACCGGCAGCGAGGCGGAGCAGCAGATGGGCCCGCCCTCGGATGATCTGATCCGTTTTTATGTAAAAAGAAACCAGGTCGATCAGGCGGTCGACCTCTGGCAGAGATACATCGATCAGACGAGTCAGGAAGGGGGTGAGCAGCAGTCGCGCTTGATAGCCGCCGCTCAGAGTCTTCATGGGCATGGACTTGCTGACCGCGCCTCGCCATGGGTAGGTGTTCTGTTAGAAATGGATCCGGAATCGGCCAAAGGACTGACCTTACGGGCCGAGGAGTTGATTGAAAGAGGAGATTTGTTAGACGGGGTGGGTCTGCTCGACGAAGTATGGATGCTCACGAGAGGGCCGAGTGCGAGGGAGTCGATAGATAAGCGAATTTTTACCCTATTCCGCGGTCGAGGCACCACTGATGGATCAAGTCAGGTGCCGGACGGTGATTTGCCCCCGGCGATGAGCGACTTCTACGACGAGGTGAAAGCGAGGGCTGTTTCCTCTGCGAGCTGGGAGGCTCGGTGGCGGGCTGTTCGCTGGGCGATGAAGCTGCAGGACTCCCGCGAGGCATTTCAGCAGCTCACCGCTCTGAAGGAGTCAGCTGACTTACCTCTCGAGCAGAATATCAAAGTGGAGAAAATGCTGCTCACCCTGGCCAGGCAGAATGATCGCCCGACCCTTGCTCGATCGCATTTGCTGGAGCTGATAAAGATCGACCCTGACAATCAGGACGAGTATCAGGTCCAGTTGGCAGAGGTGACCTTCGCGCTCGGTCGCGAAGATGAAGCCGTTCGCCTGTTAGAAAAATTTGTTCGGACTCGTCCGGATGACCACAGCGCTGCCCGGACCCTCTCTGATCTTTACCTCAAGCAGGGAAAGCATCGGCAGAACCAGTCTTTATGGTCGCGTCAGTATGAAGCGGGGGATGTCGTCACCCGTCGCGCCGTTATCCGAGACCTTGCCCGTGCCTACAGCGCCTCGGGTAAGGTGCAGGAGGCTCTGGATCTCTACATCCGCCACATTGATGGTGAGCCGGATGCTTCGCATAAGCGGAAGCTCTTTTCGTCTCTGTTAGCGCTCGCCAAAGAGGGGCAGCAGCTGACCGCGCTCGAGGATCGGTTCCAATCGCAGCAGGAGCGATTTCCCTTGAAGCTTTTTTACATCGAATCGCTTGCTCGCATCGTTGAGGAAAAAGGCCTATGGGATCGAGCGTTCCGGCTGGTGGAGAATGCCTACCGGCTCAGCGAGCAGGATCCCAAATATCTGAACCAGTTGGCTCATCTGTCTGCGCGAGCTGGCGAGAGCGCGGAGAGTCTGCGCTATCGGGAGAAGATACTCGTCGAGACGGAGCTGGGAGACGAGCTGTCGGCGTGGAATGATCTGGTCGCGGCGCTGGAGGGAGAGTTGCTTTTTGTCGAGGCACAGTCTTTACGGGTGCGATTGATCCAGCGTTTTAGCAGGGATGCTGAGTGGCTGAAGAAGTGCGCCGACGAGTTTTGGCTATCCGGGAGTTATCGCGCCTCTCTGCAGGCGGAACGTCGGCGATCCGCCCTTTTAGAGCATGACGGAGAAGCTCAGTTCCGGCTGGCTGCGAAGCTCGATGACTTAGGCTTTCTGGCAGAGGCGCAGGTTGCTTACGAAAGAGCTCTCGCGTTGCAACCATCTTCCAATGAAGCCTCAGAGGAGAACCAATCTGTTCTACCGATCGGCCCGGGTGGCAACCTTGATGAGTTGATCGATTTTCTCTTTGGCTTCCCTCGGACAGAGAGCTTGTTTCTCGTTGATCTGCTCCCTTCTGTGGAGGTGATTCACGTTGGTTTTGCTGAGACTGATATGACAGGCCGCTTCTGGCGTTTGCGAGCGTTAGAACGAGCTTCGCAGATCCATGCCAGTTCCGGAACGGCTGAGGCATGGGTCGATCAGTGGGAGCAGTCGGATGCGTGTGAAGAAGAGATCCTGTGGGTGCTGCATCATTCAGGTGCGAATGTTCGCCTGCTCGACTGGGTGAGCACCCGTCTACCGGATTTGGGTGACCCAGCCTCTGCCGCTTCTGTTTTCCAGCACCTCCTCCTTCTGTTCGACCATGGACACTACGCATTTGCCTTCGACTGGATCCATCGTGCCCCCTTATTTCAACAGGAGAAAAACCATCTCCTGAGAGTCGCTCTGGCGGCACATGTTGAGATGATGTCAGGAGGAGTGACTCCCGCTCTCGTCGAGTCTTTTCAGCGGCTCGACTGGAAGGATGATGAATGCCGTTTTCTGATCAGCCGATCCTATGAGGGAGCCGCATCGGATTTGGTGCCGGCCCTTGTAAGGGCATTCGTTTTTAAAACGAAACCTGAGAAGTTAGCCGATCTCATCGAGTCGCGAAGACTGCTCGAATTTCATGGCTATGATTCCTCTGCTGATCTTGCCAACGCGAAGGCTCTGCAGATGGCTCGGGGGAAGCATGGTAATGCGACCGTGGGGCAGTGGGTGAACCTGCTGCAGCATGAGGGAGAGCAGCAGCTTCTGCGACCTCCTGAGCCTTGGGGTTCGTTAGAGTCGTCCCTCAGAGCCCTTCTGAATAAAGACCCGGTGCAGGCTGAAACGGCGATGAGGGATTTCGTGCAAAGCCGGTGGGACTACTTCCTGTCGGATCAGGCAGAGTCAGCTGGCTACCGAGTCCGCCTGTGGGAATATATGCGACGTTGGCACGAAGGCACCACCTCACAGCTGCGAGCCCTCGGGATCAATCAGGCTCTGGCGAGTGACCTATGGGAGGTCCCCCTGCGGGTAGCGTCGCGGGCGGAATCTGAAGCAGAACAGCTGGAGTGGCGACGTTTCGACCATCAGCGCATCTCCGCTTCTTTCCCATTGAGATCCCCTGAAGGTCGACTCGATCAGATGCGCCTAGCGGCAGCGGATCCGGGCTACGAGAACATGCTCAATGAGATGTCCCAGAACTGGGCGAGCTCCGGTTATCCTTATCTGGCCTCGCAGCTGCTCGCAGAGAGAGACGAAAGTTACACGCTTTCCCTCTTCGGGCTTCAGGCCTTTTTGCTCGCTTGTCGCGAGAGCTATGCCGCCGAGGATGCCCTAAAAGTCCTCTACGACATCGAGGCGGGAGCGCGGGAGATGCCCGCTGAGGCCACACAGGAATACATAGCCGAGCAGATCGCCGAGTTTCTCTACCACGCGGACGAGCGTGAGCTGCTGCTGAAGCGCATTCGACCAGTTGGGACGTCCGGACAGAAGGTGTTTGATCCCTTTTTCGAGTTCGCTTTCACCTGGATGCGGGAACACGCAAGCGCCGAGGACTACGGAGACTTTCTGGGGGAATATTATGAGAAGGGTGCCTTGAACGATGAGCAGAAGGCGGTGGGAGCAGCGTTTTTTCTCAGACAGGAGAAGCCTGATCAGGCTCTCGCTTTCTCGCGATCAGTGATCCGATCTCCGCATGCCGAGAGCACGCCTTTTCAGGAGGCTTTGTTAGTCCAGGCCGAGTTGCACGAGGAAGGATTTCAACATGACGATCTTTTCGCTGTAGAAGACATCATCAAGCGCTCGCTGGGGCGTTTCACCGGAGACGGCAGTCTCGCTTTGGTTGATACATTTCTGAATATGGAGAAGTTAACGCTTGCGCAGGATCTTCTGCAGCAGAGACTCCGATTCACTCGGAGAGCTGACCAGCGGCTGGAACTTTCGGAGCGGCTGCTGAATCTCCACATGCAGCAGGGAGCTGCGTGGCTGGAGGTGGAGGATTTCTGGCGGATCTGGCTGGACGCTATGCAGAGTGAGGCGTTTCCCTTTTATGAACGGAGGGAGCAGATTGCGACTTTGAGGCGTGGTCTGGCATCGGAATCATCGGCCCACAGGGAGAAGTTGAGGGATCTCCCGCTGAAGACTCCTGAGGCGCGATGGCTGCGTGATCTCATGTGCGTAGATAGCGGAGAGGCCCATATCACCCAGCTTGTAGCTGAGCGTGAGGGGCAGCTGGATCCTCTGCTCGTTTGGCATGGCATGGCGGGCGTTCTGCCGGAGGGCGCGGATGCGGCGCTCCTTCACATCCAGACGTCAGGTGTCACTGTAGGTGATCTGCCTTCGCCAGATCACTTCTCGGTGATCCGGTTGCTCGCTCAGATCGGTGCGAAACATGAAGCCGCTGAGGCAGTCGAGACTGCCCTCCTCGCGAGCGAGGCAGAGGACGCCTTTTCTCAGACAGATGGAGAATCCAGAAAATCACGGGAGCGCTGGTATCGACTGTGTCACCAGCTCAGCGCGGAGGCAGATGCCGATTTCGCATCGCGGGTCTACCACGAGATCATCGATCGGATTGGCGTGACGTCCTGGGAGCATGGTCCTTTTCTGCAATCGGCAGCTCAGCATTTCATCCGCGCACGGGAGTTCGATGCGGCACGGGAGGTGATGAATCTCGCCCTCCAGCGGGAGATCGGCTTTCCCCTCCTTGTGCTTGCCGAATTCGCTGAGGCTCGGGGGGAATTGGGGGCGCTGGGGGATTTCGGAGCTGGATTTCCGCTTCACGGTGGCCAGCGGGAAGAACTTGCGCGTTGGGAGAAGCAGCTTGCTGAGGACCGTCCTCTCGGCCATACTTGGTGACGCTCGGTTGAGCTCACCTCCCATTCCGCCTCGTTGATGATCATGTCTCGTCCTGTCCTTTTGCGCTGTGCTGCTGCTTTCGTGGCTGCCCTCGCCCTGTGTCAGTGCAAGACTACTCGCGAGGTCAAGAATACCCGCACCAGCTTCGGGTTTGATCAGAATGTCTGGGGCGGACAGGGTGGCGGGAACGACTCGTCGAAAATCCGTTCAAAATTCGCTGAGAAAGGCTACACCATCGGCGAGGACGGGACCATTCAGGCGGATCGACCGAATCTCTTTCAGGGAGATAAAGCTAAGGGCGTCAATCAGGTGTTTCGGACGAAAAACGCTCGAATGAAAGAGGCGAAAGCCGGCACGAAAGACTTCCGCCTTCCTGAGTATCTCAGCCGTCAGCAGTATGCCGGCGTTTCGCAGAGCGAGTATGCCGGTCAGAGGGCACGGGAAAATCAGGGGCAGAAAAGCCGCTTCGCCGAGCGGCTATTTGGCACAGACTCCCGCTCTAGCGAGGGGCTAGACCAATTCGGCACCAGCTCCGAGTCTGCCGCCAGTCAGCAGCGTTTCGCGACGAAAGCGGATCGTGTGGGGACAGCGGCTCGAAACAATTCGACCCTCGCCACTGGGACGCAGCAGACGATGGGGTATCAGGACAATGCTGGCTTAAGTGTCGACGATGTGAAAAAACTGCTCAGCCCCGGCGTTTATGGTCGGGCCAAGGAGCTGTGATCTGCTATGCCGCTCCTGCCTCCCGCCCTGGAGAGCTTCCTGTCCCAGCGTCAATGGGCAGGGCGCTTTGAGCCATGGGTAGCCGAGCAGGGAGTGAAAATCGCCCGCGGAAAGCAGGTCCATCAGGTGCGTGCCGAATGGATCGCCGAGGGCGAGATCGAGGTCAAGGCGCTCGTGTCGGAGGGGAAAGGAGGCGATGGGCCGACTTTCGAGACAGAAGTCGTTCTCTGGCCAGATGGAGGAGCCTACGTCGTCGAGGGTAGCTGCACCTGCTCTCATGGATCTGACTGCCCTCATCAGGCAGCCATCCTCGAGTTTCTCACCCGTGCCCTGAAACACACCGCCCGCTGGCAGCGGATGTTCGGTGAGGTGGAGTTGGATGAGAAAAGCCATCAGGAGATCGCTCAGAAAACACTCACCGATACCGATGAGGTTCTCAGCATCGACGAGCCTGATCAAGAGGGGCTTGAGGAGCAGAACCCGCGATGGGCGCGCTTGGAGTTGCGGAGGCGCAGGGATGGCGACCCGCCTGCTTATCCCGAACATTACGCCGTGGCCCTTCTGCGGGCAGATGGGCGTGAGGATTTTCAGGAGCTCAGTTTCGCACAGAGGCATGAGGAGCAGCCCACGCTGGTGCGCGAGCTGGATGCTCTGGGGCTGATGCCTCTGGAGTCGCCCGATGGCTCAGATCCCAGGGGCGACCGCTGGGCACCGGATCGAAAAGAGTGGCCCCTACCACTCGTCTATTGGCAGCGCTTTGTGCAGGAGGCCTTGCCTCGGCTGGAGCAGAAAGGGATTCAGGTAGACATCCCTCCCTTTCCAGAGATCACCCCACTCATTTTCCAGACAGAGGGGTGGAAGTCCGAAATCGTCGAAGAGGGCAAGGGTTGGTTCTACCTCTCCGCCGGATTTGAAATCAACGGGGAGTCCTTCGAGCTGCAGCCCATCCTCGCCAGCCTCGTAGCCAATCGCTTTCTCGAGATGACAGAGGGGAAGCCTGACGAAAGCACCTTCATGGTCGTCCTCCCGGACAGCCGCTGTCTCGTCGTTCCGGTGGGTCGCTTTCGCCACCTCATGCAGACGCTGGAGGAGGTGATGTCTTTTTCTTTTTCTGATGCCAAAAACTCGCAGGACCCTCTACGGCAGCTGACGGGGCTTGAGGCTGCAGAGTTCCTCGCGCAGTCAGAGAAGGGCCAAATGGATGTTGTCTCTGACTCCCCGCGCCTCCTCGATCTTCATCAGAGAATCAGCGACTTTCAGAAAATCGACCCCGTCCCGCCGCCACCGGGACTGGAGGCCGATCTGCGCCCCTATCAGCTCGATGGCTACCAGTGGATGCAGTTTCTCATCGAGTATGGGCTCAATGGGATTCTCGCCGATGACATGGGGCTGGGAAAAACCCTGCAATCGCTCGCCCACATCCTCGCCGAGGTCGAAAGCGAGCGTAACGATGGGCTGCCCAGTCTCGTTCTCGCTCCGACCAGTGTGGCGATGAACTGGCAGCGGGAAGCCGCGAAGTTCGCACCCAGTCTGCGCGTTCTCGTTCTCCAGGGAGCTCATCGCGCCTCTTTGTTGCCGCGCATTGCCGAGAGCGATCTTGTGATCACGTCCTACGCTCTCATGAACCGGGACGCCGAATGGTATGCCGATCGGCGATTTCATCTGCTCATCCTCGACGAAGCACAATACATCAAAAACCATTCATCCCAGATCGCCGGGAATGTCGCCACCCTGCAGGCGAACCATCGAGTTTGCCTTTCCGGCACGCCGGTAGAAAATCATCTGGGCGAGCTGTGGAGCCTCATGAATTTTCTCATGCCTGGCTTCCTCGGATCCCGGGATAGCTTCCGAGCGTTCTATCAGCTCCCCATCGAAAAAGGCGACCAGAAGGAACGGCGCGAAGCTCTCTCTCGCAAGCTGGCTCCGCTGATTCTCCGACGGACCAAGAATGATGTCGCTAAGGAGTTGCCACCGAAAAATGAGATTGTTCATCTCATCGATATGCATTCCGAGCAGAAGGATCTCTACGAGACCGTGCGCGCCACCATGGACAAGCAGGTGCGGGCCGCCCTCGAGGCCCAGGGGCAGGAGTCGAAGATTGTCTTTCTCGAGGCCCTGCTCAAGCTGCGCATGATCTGTGGTCACCCGCGCCTGCTCAAAGAACAGGGTAAAGCCGATGTCGAGTCTGCCAAATTTGATTTCTTCTGTGATCTTATCGATACGCTCGGGAGAGAAGGTCACCGCACCCTCGTCTTCTCTCAGTTCACCTCCATGCTTTCCGTGCTGGAGGATCATCTCATCACGCAGAAAATCCCCTACCTCATTCTAACGGGAGCGACCAAAGATCGGCAGGAGTTAGTCGAGCGCTTTCAGGGGGGCGAGGGCCAGGTGTTCCTCATCTCGCTGAAGGCCGGCGGCACCGGATTGACCCTAACGGGAGCTGACACCGTGATCCACTACGACCCCTGGTGGAATCCTGCTGCCGAAAATCAGGCGACGGATCGCGCCTACCGCATCGGCCAGGACAAGCCCGTCTTTGTGCACAAGCTCATCTGCCAGAATACCGTGGAGGAGCGCATCCACCAGATGCAGGAGAGCAAAGATGAGCTGGCTGAAGGATTGCTGTCAAAGGCCAGCACATCGATCGATCTGACGCCCGAGGCCATGCAGAGCTTGCTTTCGGGGGCGGGGGAGTGAAATTGTTTCAAGCATGAATGAGCCGTTTAGAAAAAAACAAAGTCATGAATGTATACAAGCTACATGTGAAGCCTGAAGGGAGCGTCTCTAGGGAAGATACTTTCAATTATTGTCTGCGAAACAAAGTTCTCGGAGTTGGGTGGAAGCTCTACCCAGGACAGCAGGAGGCAACTTGGGAGGAGTATATTGAACGAGCGTCGCAGTATCATAGAAACTTGAGTGTATGCCAGTATATGAAAAAGCAATTGCAGCCAGATGATCTAATCTGGACTAGAGACCCGGCGGGAAGGTATTATCTCGCCCGTGCCTTAAGCGGATGGAAATACTGGATGACGCAGGAGGCAATTGCCAAAGACGTGGATATTGCTAATGTCGTCGACGCTGAGATTATACAGCTTGAATTAGACGAGGTCCCTGGGTCAGTTGTCGCAGCTTTTCGATCACGTCGTTCTTTGCATAAAATCAACGATGCAACTGCGCAAGAATTTTCAAAGTTTCTCTGGAATCACAAATCGGGGAAGTCGGTTTATGTCCCTCAGAGGGAGCGATCTCCCGATATTTTTTCGCTCCTTGACTCAGAGGAGATCGAAGATCTAATTTTTATTTTTTTACAGACGAAGGGTTGGTTCGTAATCCCGAATGCACGTAAGGCTGACACGATGTCATTCGAGTATTTCGTAATTGACTCTGAAACGAAGGAAAGGGCGTGGATTCAGGTAAAATCGGGGAATACCCCATTGGATCTCGAGAAATATTCAGAGTTCAAATTCGGAGTGTTTTTATTTCAAGCGAAGGGCGTTTATAAAGGGGCTGCCGGATCTAATATTAAACTTATAGATCGTGATGAGCTTGAGCGGTTTTACAGGGAGTATCGCGATGTGCTTCCTCGTGCGCTCGATCTCAAGTTAAAAATGTTTTCAGTGATTGATCAATGGCAGAAAAGAGCTCCTGGGGTCGAGGTTTAATCCTCCACAGCTATTCAAAGATTTGTCTTGTGATACAGGCAAAATATTGGACAGGTCTTTGGGACAGGTAAAACGTCGTGCTTTTCGACACTGCTAGATTTCTGTGGTTCTCGATCTTTGATTTACGGGTCCATTTTGTGCACAACAGCGATAGCCGCTTAGATAGAAACAATTTTGGGAGTCTTGGGGAATTGTCACGCAGCTCAAGGGGTTCCTGAGGCATTGCTGCGCTCAGCTACAGTATCTTCGACAGCCTTCACAGCAGCCTTCAATCGAGCGTCGCCCTCCCCGGAAATTTTAACAAAGTTACGATTCCTCAACTGCAAAGCAGCTTGGCACTTTTCGAAAAAATCGATGCGATTGTCGGGAAGATATCTTACGCGGTCTTGTTCCCAGGGTATGTCAGGCTCGGTCAGAAGATACAGATCTGCTGGGCGGGTCTCTGCAGCCTTTAAGATCGATTCAGGGCATTCACCATAGAGAAATTCGGACCAAACGACGGTCGCGAGGACATCCGTATCCGTGAAAAGCACTCGGTTGTAGTGTCGCGCCAGAGCTTCCTCAGATGCAATCTGGCCTTGGGCGATCAGTGCGAAGTCATCAGCTGAGAGGTCGCCATCCTGGCTTTCAAGATGTGTGCGCGCATATTCAGGAACAAAAACAGTTTCGAAATGGTCCGCTAGCTGACGAGCAAGAGTCGATTTTCCGGTAGACTCAGGGCCGAAAACACAAACTCGCTTTGCGAACCAGGGACGAACACAATTGGGGATGCTATCCCAGTTACCGAAAGGATCCTCGCGTATCGCTGTCCCGGATACGCTCTTAGCTATCCGGGCTGGATCGACTGGGACAAACCTGGCACCAAGCTCCTGTGCAAGCCGAGAGCCGTATGACTCCGAAGCGAATACGTAATCCGGTTTAGCTGGAAGAATGTTTGTCAATGCCTGCCTCCAAAGGTCCCAGAACTGTGGATGCTCTGATGGATCTTGTGGCAAAATCTCATCAAGATGATGCACGGACTGAAAGGGGAAAAGCTCTCTCATCCACTCGAAACGAACGTTTCCCGGGATTGGTTCATCTGGCAGGGATCCCACGACGATATCGAGCTGATCTACATAATTACGCGCGAAGTCCGCTAAGTAAACGTGGCCTAAATGTGGCGGCAAAAACTTCCCGAGTATCATCCCTCGGCCTTTTCGGTGATTTGGATGAAAATTCATCTAGTGGTTCTGCAGTAATGTGTTCGTGCTTGTCATAGAGAACTGCGTCCCGGTGTTTTTAAAGATCCGAAAAGGTGAGTTTCCGCCTCGCTGTTGAAGAGGTCTGATGGAGGAAGCAAATTCGTTCTCAGTTAAGCGGCCTTCCATTCCTTGGATCTCGGCAAAGGTGAGTGGCCGATCGCCGGCTATATGCCATGTCCCGGGTGTTGAGCACGCGAC
Organism: Verrucomicrobiota bacterium; assembly: GCA_020627905.1. Classification (GTDB taxonomy): domain Bacteria; phylum Verrucomicrobiota; class Verrucomicrobiia; order Verrucomicrobiales; family DEV007; genus Arctic95D-9. The sequence continues at coordinate 2,005 of JAHDFZ010000089.1, read as the reverse complement.
AATTCGTGCGACTCTATCGGCTGCGATGTCCACTGGGAGAAAGTCGCAGCTCTCTGCTTGATCAAAGTCTGTCTCAGCGAGATTCTGATCAACAAAAGCGTGGAACCAATCGTGCGGAGGATGACAGCCAGTTTTAGAGTCTGCTACCAATAGTCCGGGCCGTATAATTGAGGCGCCGCCTGGCCCGCAAGAGGCTCTGACCAATTTCTCTGCCGCCCATTTGCTCTGAGCGTATCCACCGAAAACAGCTTGAGTCGCCTCCAGGTCATCACTCTCCAAACAAATCTCCGGCAGTGGTTCTGCGTCGACAAACACCGCAAGAGAGGAAATGAAATGAAACGCTTTCGGGCGTCCGGATTGCACGAAATCGATAACACGGCCTGTGCCTCGAACATTTGTCTCGAATAGTCGGCTAAAATCTTTGGCGTAGCTGACATCAGCAGCAGCATGAATGACAGTATCGAAGAGCTCAGACCTTTCTACGAATCGCGCGTTCGTCCACCCGAACTGGTCTTTTGTCAGATCTCCAGTGATCCCCTGATCATTTCGTTGTAAGCCGTGCACGGTTGCCAGGGGGAAAACAGAGCGCAGTGCTTTTAATATCGCGCTACCAAAGAATCCAGAGGCACCTGTAAGAAGGATCTGTTTAGGTGATCGAATTTTCGGCATATCATAGCCGAGCGGTGATCGAACCTCTGGCTGAATGGCCTCAATGAACTCTCTCGTCGACTTTCGTTCGCTGGGGATACGCCTCGAATCAACCGCTGCTGAAAGCGATTTGATGGAGCGGTGCGCAGAGATAGCCTCTGTGGTCAAGACGATCCCGCGCTTCTCAGCCTCTGCAAGAAAACGAATCATTCCGAGCGAATCTGCTTCAAAATCGCATGGTGCAAAACCTGTGGCTGCTGCGAACGCCTCCGCAAGTTTGGATTCTGTCCTCGTAGCAGAAACAAACGGTTCAGCTGACATCCGAAACAACAGAGAAATATTCTTCTCGTCTGGCTTGCCGTTGGGCAATCTCTCGATTTCTACAACAAATCGCCAAAGCGACGGTATCATCCACTCAGGAAGCGCCCGCTTAAGCTGATCCTCGAGGAATGGTCGGCTACCTGCATCACCCTCTACGCAAATTGCTAAACAACCGTTCAGTCCAAGAACATGCGTTTTGACGGGAGCTAGCACTTGTTCAATCTCTTCTGGATGAATCAGACGACCATGGATTTTTAACTGACGATCCAGTCGGCCAAGAAACTCAAAACCGCCGTCCGGCAGCCGCCTGACTCGATCGCGCGTCCGATACGTGCGCACTCCATGTTGATCAGTCGAAAAAACTTGTTCTGTTAGAGCGGGGTTTCGCCAATAACCGAGAGCGACACCTGCCCCTGTGATTGACAACTCTCCTGACATCTCATCAACCGAATACGTAATGCCAGGGACAGGACGACCAATGTCGGGCTTGTTCCAACTCGGATCACAGATTGCCCAGCTTGTGCACACGGTCGCCTCCGTTGGACCATAAACGTTGACGACTCGACATCGCTTCGACCAGTAACGAACCGCTGAAACATCGCAAACTTGTCCGCCCACTACAATTGTTCGAAGGCTCTTCGGGGCGAGGTCTGCATCTAGGTCTGCGAGAAGCGCTGGCGGTAGGTCAACATGACTAATCTCGAGTTGCGACCACCGATTCACCAGATCGCCGAAAGGAATGTCCCGATCCATCACGAGGGTCGCGCCTGTAAGCAGGACTGTTCCGACGTCGGAAATGGACGCATCAAAGGCAGTCCCATGCATCCAGTAAGAGCGAGAGTTGGCCGATAACTGGAAAGCCTCAATCTGGCTTTCTAACATGGTAACTAAACCGCCGTGGGGAACCAGAACACCCTTCGGCTTCCCCATCGATCCGGAGGTGAAAATGCGCTGGCAACTCAGGCTCAACCGTTAACCCCTTCTTATGGCCGCGTGACCCGTGAACATCCTCTTGACCGAGTATTCTGACAGGCTG
>JAHDFZ010000088.1:4885-13174 GCA_020627905.1 Verrucomicrobiota bacterium | reverse complement strand
ACATGGTATCACGATGCCGTCTACCGGATGATGACTTTGTCAGTGAGTCAGAGGTCATCAGGCGTGAGATCGCCATGGGAGAGGACAACCCCGATCAGGTGCTTAGCAAGGCCTTATTCGAGGAGATGTTCATCGATCACCCGGCCAAGTATCCCATCATCGGCTATCAGGACGTTTTTGATCAGCTGAAGATCGAGGACCTGCGGGAATACTACCGGCAGACCTATCGACCTGATCAGACAACGGTGGTCGTACTGGGAGACATCGATCCCGAGACTGTAAAAGCTCAGCTTTCTGAGGAGCTCAAAGACTGGCAGCGGAGTGCGCGTCCGCGTGCTGTGATGCCGACGCTGACTCCGCTGCGAGGAAGGCGCACGCGCATTCTCACCTTTCCTACAGAGCTGGCGAGGGTGCGGTATGCCTGGTCGATCCCGGCAGGGGAGCACGAGGATGCGGCGGCGCTCGATATCGCATCGGCCATCCTGGGAGAGGGGCGCACGAGTAGGCTGTATCGTGGAGTGCGCGAGGAACTCGGGCTGGCGCATTCGGTATCAGCCTATGCTTACACGCCCAGCTTTGCCGGGATCTTCAGTGTCGGTTTTGATTGCGAGCCTGACAACCGTGCAGAGGCCGCCGAGGCTGTGATGAAGGTCCTGCGCGAATTCCTCACTGATGGAGTGACGGAGGCCGAGTTAAGCCGTGTCAAGAACCGCACTCTCGCTTCGCAGATTTCCACCCTGGCGAGCATGCGAGGCCAGGCCTCCGATCTGGCCTCAAACTGGACCTCGGTGAGGGATCTCGATTTCACCCGTGCCTATGTGGCCGAAGTTGAGGCATTGACTTGCGAACAAGTGCTATCCGTAGCGCGGAAATATCTGAAGCTGGATGATTTTCTGGAAACGCGAATGCTGCCTGAGGGCGCTGCGGAAGGTTCCGGGTCATCGGGGGATGTGGTAGACGGTGGAGAACCCAAAGAAGAGCTGGTCACGCTGGCCAATGGTCTGAAAGTCCTGCTTTGCCCAGATGATAGTTTGCCTGTGGTGAGCGCCAGTCTTTATTTCCGAGGCGGGGTGATCGCTGATGAAAAGCCGAAAAGCGGCGCGATGCAGCTGCTCTCTCGTTTAACTGCGAAAGATACTGCGTCCCTCGCGGCAGGTGAGTTTGCTGAGCGTATCGAGGCCGTCGGAGGTGGTCTGGCAGCGAAGTGCGGGAATCACACTTTTGGCCTGTCTGCCCATGCACTCAGCGAGAGTGGCTCACTGGTTGTCGACACAGTTTTCGAGGGACTTCTGCAGAATCAGATCAAGGCTGAGACCTTCGAAAAAGAGCGGGAGTTTCAGAAGGCGCAAATCCTAGCAGAGTCGGACCGTCCTTTCACAGTCGCTTACAACGAACTTCGCAGTGTGATGTTCGGAGAGCATCCACTGTCCATGAACCTTTCCGGTTCAGAGGAGGGACTGGATGCGCTGAATGTTTCGGATCTCGATGCTCTGAGGGATTCTCTGTTAGATCCAGATCAGGGGATTTGTCTCATAGCAGGAGATTTCGTGAGAGAGGAGGTGCTCAATCAGCTGCAATCTTATGCGTTCTCAGCTGACCGCCAGACAGAGGATGTTTTCCGTTCGGCAAAAGAGCAGCAATCAGCTCTTCCGAATCTCTCAGGTGCTGTGAGCACTCTGCATCATGACAAGGAGCAGGCGATTCTCCTGATCGGTTACCGGACTCCGGACCTCTATGAGACAGATACCAGCCTCGCTCTTGAGTTTATCGACGAGGCATGCAGCGATATGGCATCCCGTCTCTTTGTTCGTATCCGCGAGGAGCTGGGGCTTGCCTATTCTGTCGGGACGACGCGCATACCTTCGGTCGTGCCCGGGATGTTTCTCTTTTATGTGATGACAGATCCTGCTCGGCTCGATCTAGCTCAGGAGGAAATGCTTAAGGTGATCGGCAGCATTGCAGAAGAGGGATTCACAGAGGAAGAAATGCAGCGCACCCGGGCTGCCTGGGTCGGACGCGAGACGATTCAGAACCAGACGGCCCGACAGCGGGGCGAGGGGATGATCATCGATGAGCTGATCGGCCTCGGCAAAGATCATGCAGAGAAGAGTCGCGCTGCTCTCAGACAACTGAGCAGCCCTGACGTGCAGCAGGTGGCCGCCATGACGTTTCGGCCAGAGAACTCGGCAATCGTCCGACTGACAGATCCAACAGTGGAGCAGGAATGAGACCGCTTTTTCAGACATCCCGGCCGTTCATCGTCCTGTGCCTCTTCCTGCTGGGTCCCGCCTTGCAGGCGCACAAGGTCACGAGCATTCGCATGGTCACTGATTTCACCACGGCTGCCGAAGATGAAACCGAGGGGCGATACGAAACCGTGGCTACGATGGTTGTGATCCCGACTGAGGAAGAAGAGGGGGGGGCTCAAATCACCCCTGAGCAGGCCGTTTCTTTTTTCTTCAGCGAGGATGTCGATTTCCTTGTCGACAAGGTGGCGGTCAAGCCGGAGATGAAGATTGAGACAGTTACCATCAGTGACCCTGATACCCCCGTGGAGTTGCAGAATAAGCAGGTCGTGGCCGAGTTGTCAGGGACTTTCCCAGCAACAGCCAAAACGTTCCACGTTTATGCGAAACCCTCCTGTCAGATGTCCATCGTCTGGCTGACTAACAAAGACGGGAAAACAGCGCGACGCCTCCAGGTGATCCTTCCGGGAGAATATAGCCGCACCGTTTCGCTTCTGCGTGTGGAAGAAGGTGATCCTTTTAATAAAGCGGAGGAGGCGTCTGCGAAAAAAAGTGCTCAAGATACACCGAGTTCGGAAGCTCCGGAAACAGCAGGGCTCACTTACCTGAATGGGTTCTACGATTTTCTCTACCACCGTTTTCTTCCTATCGCCTGTGCCCTCGCGGTCGTCACAGCAGGAGTTCGCCGGCGCACCTTTGTCGTCCAGGCAGGTTTGTTTCTTGTGTTCACGGCTGTGGGAGCCGCGCTCTGCCTCCTTGGCGTATTCCCCAGTTCTATGTGGGGCCGCGCCGAGACGGTCATAGGACGTTTTACCGATGATAGCGCGCTGTATCAGACTGCCTTCCTCGGCTACATCCTTGCTGCGCTTTGTCTCGATTCAATCATGGATTTGCCGGTTAAATGGTGGCGCTACATGCTGCTGTGCGGTATGGGGATCCTGCTTGGCGCGTTGTCCATTCATTGGGTAGGCATGCTGGGCGCGGGTCCTGATCCCGGTGGACTAAGCTACGCTGTGGGGACCGTGCTGGCCGCAGCTGTGACCATCCTTCTCCCGAGTATTGGATTCTTCAGCTTCGCGGAGGATTCGAAATGGAAATTTCGCCTGCGCGCCCTGCTCGCTCTTGGCCTTGCTCTTTATGGGATCATCCTTGGCATCGTCCTCATTTTCTCCTAATCTTTCCAGTATGAAACGTCTGATTCGTCCCGCAGTTGCCGCAGCCATCGCCCTTTCTCTGTCGCCTGTATTCGGGGCACCAGCTCCGAACAAGGAAGGTGCTAAGAAGAATCAAAGCGCCCAGAAGGGAGTTTCGCCGGCGCAAGCCGGGGAGAAGGCTGAAAAGGAAGAGAATCCGGTGATCCGCTCTCACAAAGGAACCTTTCAGGGTAAACTGGTGAACTACGAGTCGAAGACCGGGATGCTTCCGGTAAGACGGGGTGAAGCAACCGCGAAGATTTTCTACACCGCTTACACAAAAAAGGGAGTGGAGGATCCTTCCACTCGTCCGCTTGTGTTCTGCTTTAACGGCGGGCCAGGTTCTTCATCAGTCTGGCTGCACGTTGGTGGATTCGGTCCTAAGCGGGTGCAGATGACAGAGGACGGAATGCTGCCGCCACCTCCGTTCAGGCTGGGGGCGAATCCGCATAGCATCCTTGCGGTGGCCGATCTCGTTTTTGTCGACCCTGTCAGCACGGGTTTCAGCCGGGCTGATAAGAAAGAAAAGGCGAAGGAATTTCACGGTATGGAAGGAGACCTCGTCTCCGTTGCTGATTTTGTGAGGATCTATACAACGCGGAATGAGCGGTGGAGTTCGCCAATCTTTTTGGCCGGAGAAAGCTACGGTGCCTTCCGAGTGGCTGGCCTCGCCGAAAAGCTTCATTCTTCATACGGAATGTATGCGAACGGGATCATCCTGGTTTCTGGTGTCCTGGCAATGGATACCCTATGGGGGAGCGATCTGGCTCACGTCTGTTTCCTACCGGCCCTCAGCGAAGTAGCGGCCTACCATGATCAGCTCGATGACACCTTGTGGGCGGATGAAACGGAGAGAAGAACTGCCGTCTCTGCCTTTTCTCGCGGGGCCTACGCAGCTGCTCTCCATGAGGGTTTAGCGCTCAGCGAAGCGGAGCAGGCTGAGATCGCTAATCAGATGTCTGCTTTCATTGGAATATCACCGGCCATCATTGCAGACCGGAATTTGCGAGTGAACCCAGGCTTTTTCCGCGAAGAGCTACTGCGAGATGAAGGACTGGCCATTGGGCGGTTCGATGCACGTGTAAAGCTTGATGACGGGTATGCAGGAGGATCGATGCCTGAGCTGGACCCGAGTTACAGCACTGTATTGGGGCCATTCGCATCGACTTTCAAAGACTACATGCGTCGAGAGCTGGGCTGGAAGAGCGATGAAACTTACGAGATCCTGACGAGCGATGTGCGGCCCTGGGATTACGGCAAATCCTTCGAGGGACGCCCCGTATCTGTAGCACGCCAGTTTTCCAACGTGATGACGGCGAACCCACATCTGAGAGTTATGGTGAACGCCGGCTGGCAGGACCTGGCTACGCCGTATTGGTCGATCGCTCACACCCTGCGCCACCTGCAGATTCCTCGTGCGCAGTTTTCCCGGATCGAAGAGACCTTCTATGAAGGAGGGCACATGATGTATACCATCGAAAAATCGAATCAGGAGTGGAATGAAGATGTGGCTAAATTCATTCTTTCAGCGTCAGGGCTCGAGTAGACGACGCGGCCCCGAACGCTATGATAAATCCCTTTCCGACCTCCCGTAAATTTCATGAGCTCATTGCCCTTTATGAGCAGATGGCGGTGGAGGGATATGACCGTAGAGATGGCAAGCGAGTCGAACCTGGAAAGGTATACGCCTCCCTTGAACCGGCGAAGTTCCGGCATATCCTGAAGCCCCTTTGTCGGGAGAGAAATATCAGGACCGTGCTGGATTATGGATCTGGTGGTGGCGATTGGGAGTCGCCTGTCGAGGATGGACTTGGGCTGCGCGAGTTGCTCGGCTGCGAAGAGGTCCGAAAGTTTGAGCCGGCGCGAAAGCTTGATGAAAAGCAGAAGTCTGACGCGGTTTTCTGCTTTGATGTGCTGGAGCACATTTTCAACACTGATGTGCCGAAGGTCGTTTTCGAACTCTTCGAGCATGCTGAAAAACTCGTCGTCGCGAACGTCGCCTGCTATGAGGCAGCAGCTCTATTGCCAAACGCAGAAAACGCCCACATCACGAGCCGCCCTCCCCAGTGGTGGAAAGGGGTGTTCGATACCGTGGCAACGCTTTTTCCAGAGGTGGATTATCAGCTGCTCGCCTCGCCAAGTTACCGGAAGGCAGAGGGTTTCCCTGTCAGCAATATCAAGTCCAAGATGGATGCTGATGGGTATGTGGGGTGAGGGTCCGGTTATCCCTTTTTCCGCATTAACCTGAGGATCTCATTCGCCGGCATGCGTCCGTCCTTCGCATTTGAGAGGTTACAGAGGACGGCATAATACGTGCCTGTCTCGAGGTCCCGAGCAAGCACGGCCTGAAAGCCCGGGACATCCCCGCGATGGCCGATGAAACCATCCCAACGCTCGAGGCAGAAAGCATACTCGCTCTCTCCATAGGACTCCACCCAAGGTGCTGCCTGAGTGGGAAGGGGGCTGGCATCGCCTAGAAGAAACGGGAGCGCTTTGGCAACGTCGGGAGCAGTGGAGATTAGGTTTCCGGCCCAGGAAAAGATACTGCTGTTGTATTCCGAGACATTGAGAAACGTTTTACCGTAGCCGATCGGATGCTCCTCTGAGGCATGCCGGTAGCCGCTGGCGAGATTGGAAAGAGCCTCGGCATCGGTCTCGAACCGAGTCTCAGAAAGTGCATGTAGATCGAAGACGTGCGTCGCCATCAGCTGAGGAAGCGACTCGCTGAGCGCCGCACTGATCGCTTCTCCTAACAGGATCGTATTCACGTTTGCATACGCCCATTCATCCGAGGCTTTCTGAGCAAACGCGTAGGGAAGGATTTCGGGAGCTGTCCAGTATTTCGCTGGTTCGGCGATGACTTTCTCACGAAACTCAGCATTGCGAATGGAGCTGACGAGTCCAGTGCGGTGTCGGCCGAGATCCTCAAAGGTGTGAGAAGGGGAAAGCGGAGCGCCAGGAATGTAATCTGCGACGGTGCGGGAGAGAGCGAGAGAACCATTCTGCTCGAGGACTCGCGCCAGATATCCTACGTAAAGCTTCGTCGTGCTCCCGAGGCGGAAGGCGTGGTGCGCTCCAAGTGGCTCATTGGTTTCCAGGTCTGCAAGACCGTAGTAACGAATGACTGGAGCGTGCCGGGACTCGCCTTCGGAAGGCTTCTGCACAACGATGGTAGCGGCACCCGGACATTTCATCTGGGCCATCAGTGCCGCGATTTCGGAATCGAGTCCGGCATGCAACTGCGTCGTTGTCAGGAATGATAGGATAATAAAGAGGCGAGAGCTCATGAGGCAGACCAGGTTCTGAGAGGAATCCATTCTTCCATGAAAAGAAAGATCGTGATAGGGGCGTAAAGAGCAGTGGCTAGGATGGCGGCTTTGATCGAATGTTGCTTCGTCAGGATCGCTGTGCCCACGAGGGTAAAGGGTAGTAAAACACTCAATGTCAGGATCGCAATTGCCTGCCACGAATCCCTCCCTAGAGTCGCTGCGCCAGCCGTCCCGGAAAACACTCCAAAATAGAGAAAGAGAGCGAGCCAGGTAAAAAGGATCAGCCCGCAAGGCAGTAGTGATAGGCTCAGCAGGCGTGCCTTGTTCCGTAGTGTGCGCAAGCTGGAAAAAGGCCATGCCAGAAGCGTCACTCCGCCTGCGGCAAGACCCAGGATGAAACCCAGGCAGGCAAGAGCGAGCGAGCACAGCGGGGCGTAGAACTGGAAAGCGGGAACGCGCTTCCAGCTGTCGCCCTCGATCCAGAAGGTCTCGCCATCTAGCTCCTGCATTGTTGCCGTTGCTACCTTCATGGCTTCTGATCGATACACTCCGGGAGCTGCCTCGGTATAAGTCGAGGGGGGGCTCGGCATCAGGATAGGAGAAACGGTGAGTAAGCCCTCGCTCGTGCTGCTGATGCGCTTTGCCTCGAGCAGGCGAAACATCCAATCCCGCATGGGCATGTCGTGAGTAGCCAGTAGATACACTCCGTCTGCATCTGATACGGGGCCTTGAGTGGCTGCGGCCGACAGGCGATTGACTTCATCCTGCTTTGGCAATCCGGTTCCCGCACGCACAGAGAGTTGTTCGCGGAGCTGTGCGATGGGTTGGCGTTCCGCGACATTGGTTAGGAGAATAAAGCCGCGTCCGTGTTCCGGGAGGTAGCCGAAAGTGGTCTGGAAACCTTCACGACGACCCCAATGCCCCCGAAACATCCGGTCGTCGGCGAGGAAACCAAAGTTCCCGAGTCCGTAGGCGGATTGAGTCAGGCCTGCCCGCGCCGCAGCCCCTGTTTCCGCATGGTGCATACGCTCCAGCGAGCCTGGACCTAAGAATGTTGTGCCGTCCGCCAGTCTGCCACCGTTGAGCATCATCTGCATGGCGGCGATGAGATCCGGTAAGGTCGTGTGCAGTGCTCCTGCTGGGCGCACGCCGAGGACCCAGCGCGGGAGGGCGTCCGTAGCCTCGACACTGGCAAAGCTATCGATGGCTTCGGCGTCATCGTTCGGGCCTGCGAAGTGCGATTGATTCATCCCGAGCGGGGCGAAGACCTCGCGTTTCATAAGCGTATCGAAGTCATCGCCCCATGCATCAGCGATCACTGCGGCGGCTAATGTGTAGCCACCGTTTGAGTAGGAAAAATGCTGCCCCGGCTGCCAGCGGGGGAGGAGAGAAACCTGAGATTCGACGAAGGTCCGAGGGCTGATGCCTGGGGGAGAAGAAGTGTATTCCCGAAAGCTGGAGCCGGATAATCCGGATGTGTGCTCCAGCAACTGAGCGAGCGTGATCTCAGCGACTTTTGATCCGTTGAATTGAATGGGACGATTGAGTTCGATAATGCCTGCTTCGGCACCACGGAGCGCT
>JAHDFZ010000088.1:3209-4875 GCA_020627905.1 Verrucomicrobiota bacterium | reverse complement strand
GGGAAACAAAAAACTTACTGAGAGATCCTGCGCGGAAGACGCTGGACGGGCCAAGTTCTGAATTGTTGGAAGACGCCTCAAATCCCTGGAAGTGGGTCGTGACTGCCTTCCCGCCGTTGGAAAGCTCTGCGATGGCGAGGCCAAAACCAGCAGGTAGCTCGGGCATGTCTTCCTGCGCCGCGATCGAGAATCCGACAAGGCAGGCAGCCGCGAGGAGCCATCGGTGTATGGTTACCTTAAATGCCGGGCCTTGCATGATCCAGCTTACTCTTACTGGACCGATTCACCGACGCAGATGACTTCCGCCCCTTTGCGCAAAAGGAACAGGCCATTGTCAGCAGCTACGGCGTAGATGCGATCTTTCTCTTCTACCTCTAGCTCGTTGACCGCCAGAGGCTCCGTTTTTTCTTCGAGTTCCTGTGGGAACACAACCGTTTCCCCGTCTTTGCAGAAAAAGTAGAGCCTGTCCTCGCCTGCCAGAGCAGAAGCCCAGGTGCTGGATGGGAGCTTGCGTTTCCACAGAGACTCTCCCGACTCCAGGTCGACTGCCTGCAGAGCGCCTGCGCGATTGACGAAATAAGCACGATCCGCGGTGACGAGTGGAGACCCGAAACTGGAGGTAACGCCGACTGCTTTCCAGAGAATATCATCGTCAGTCACCGGAGCCGTTGGTGGAAAGTGCATGGCCAGGCATTGCGACGGCTTGGAAGAACCGATGATCAGCTTGCCTGCGGCGATCGTCGGCGATGCGACGGTGTTTCCATCCAGTCCCTCTAACGACCAAAGGCTGGTCCCGGTTCTAGCGGCGTAGCCACGCAGTTCCCCGTTGGAGCTGACGATGATCTGCCCTCCGGCTGCCGTATCTGCAAAACGCGGGGTCGTCCACGAGACACGTGCTTCGCGCTCCACTCGCCAGAGATCTTTGCCGGATTCCTTATCGATCAGCATGAGGTAGGAAGGGCCGTCATGGTCGATCAGGAGGCCCGCTCCGTAGGGCGTCCAGAAGAGCGATGATCCGACTCCGTGACCTCCGACGAAGGCCGCATTCTCGGCCACGAGATCTCGCTGCCAGCGCAGCTGGCCGGCTGGGTCGAGGGCGATCAGATCCCCGCTCTCAAAGAACGCGATGATTCCGGATTCACTGACAACCGGCGAGGGTGCCCCCTGGCTGATCATGTCTGTAACCTTGTCGACGGTATTGGATGTCTTCGTTTCGTAATGCCAGATCTGCAGACCAGCCTGCAAGTCGATGGCCTGGATGTGCAAAGTCTCTTTGTTCTCGCCGGAGGTCGAGGTGATGTAGGCAGTATTCCCGAGAATCACGGGACTGGACTGCCCGACGCCTGCGAGAGGCAGTCGCCATCGGATGCCTTCCGTCTCGCTCCACTGCAGGGGGAGGTCGGATAATTGTTCTGCTGCACCCGGTGAGCCACGAAACTCCCGCCAATCAGCAGCACTATGCTGAAGAAGACCTATCGAGAAGAGAAACGATAGGGAAGCGGTTCGAAGACGGCCGGAGTTCATCACTTGAGTTTCGTGGGTATTTGTCGAAGTCGCCAGTGTTTCGTGCAGCGGCTTTAGCGGCATCTTGTCGGAAATGAGGCGGAACTTGTCACTCGGCGATCGATTCCTCCTCCTCTGGACGCGCGGGGAGCAAAGGCTGGCC
>JAHDFZ010000088.1:0-3199 GCA_020627905.1 Verrucomicrobiota bacterium | reverse complement strand
GGAGGTCGGTTCACACGCTAAACTTCTCAGCTGTGGAGTGTCGAGGCTAAGGCTGTTTGCGAATTACTCGCCAATCTGCCTTTGGAAGCGGTGATGAACGATCAGATGAAAGAAAAAGTTAAAAAAGGGAAATGTGCGATCTCATCGGTGCGATTCCTTCTTGACACTGCGTCTCATGACAGTTAACGCACTCCTTACGTATGAGAATGGGTATCATTAGAAAAAAATCGCGCGTTGTTCAGTTCGTCGGTGGCGCTATGGGAATGGCAGCCTGCCTGAGCCCTCTCGCAGCGCTGAAGGCGCAGGAGGAGGGAGGAATTCCCGAGGCACCAGCTGCTCTCGAAGCTGCTCCGGCGCCTGCTGCCCCTGCGGCACCCGTCTCGGCACCGAGTCCTCCTCCAGCGGAGTCAACCCTGGGTGAAACGATCGTCACAGCTCAGCCCGCGCCTACGCCGGCACCTCGACCTCGTCGATCGGCACCAGCAGTCACAGCCCCTCGTCCGAATGTCTCAAACCAGGCGATCATCATCAACGATGATGCCCCAGATGTTATCGTCGGTGAGCGCGTTCAGCGCGAGAGCCTCGATACGGTGAACAGCTTTGTCGTCTTTTCAGGAGAAGATCTCGCCACGCGAAACATTTCGAGTATCGAGGAGGTGCTCAACCGCACTCCCGGTGCAAACAATGTGGGAAGCGGGCAGGGATTCTCCATCCGAGGTGTCCAGGGAGTAGGAGCAACGAACTCAGGAAACCGCTTCTCTCCCACCATTGCTGTCCTGAAAGATGGGGTATCGCTCGACCGCTTCGATCAGCGTCTTGACCCCCAGCAGCTCTGGGACGTCAAGCAGGTAGAGGTGCTTCGCGGCGGCCAGTCAACCAACCTCGGCAAAAGCTCGCTGGCTGGTGCCATCATTCTCCAGTCTAATGACCCGACTGATGAGTTCGAACTCAATCTGGAACAGGGATTTGAGAGCTTCGGTGGGAATTACACTTTCGGAACGGTCAACATTCCTGTAAGCGAGGGCGTCGCGCTTCGTTTCTCTGGCGGATACTCCGCTGATGATGGAAATATCGACAACCCGACCATCGGTATCACGGAGGATTCTGCTGAGATGAGCTTCTTCCGCGCCAAGCTCCTCATCGATAACGGGTCGAATCTTCGCATGCTGTCGACTTACAGCTTTAACGACACCTTCAATGGTGATGACTTCGTCGCTGCTGCGGATCCATCTGCTCGACAGATCTTTTCGAACCTTGCAGGCTTTGAGCAGAGTCAGTATTCTACTTTTAGCCACGAGATCGATTGGACGATCAATGACGCCTGGTCTTTGGACTCTCGTTTCACCTGGTATGATTCTGCTTATGATCGTCAGGATGATGCAGACCGGACTCCTGGTGGCGGGACGAACGGTTTCAATTTCCGAAAAGAGTGGGTAGAGGAATATACCGGAGAGGTGCGCTTGCGATTTGATGATGAAGGTCCTCTTCGCTTTCAGGTAGGATCCTACTATTCTGACCGCCAGATCGAGGAATCCTTCGGAACTGACGGATTTGATGTCACTCCTCTTGCTCTTTTCAATGTGTTCAGCAACATCCCATCTGCCGTTCGTCCGTTCGTAGCTCCGGGCGGTGTGACAGATCCTTTTGTCATCGCTACAGCGTCCTCGATTTTAGGGTCGCCCCCACCGTATCTGCTCGTCCTGGATACGCAGAGCCAGGCAGGATTCACCAACTACGCCTTCTTTGGCGAGCTCGAATATGACTTTACAGACCAGTTGATGCTGCGCGCTGGATTGCGATATGACGTTGTTGAGAACAATCAGAACACTAGCACTGTTGCTAATCTGCCACTGCTCCCCAGTGGGCAGGATGCAGATGCCACCCAGCTGGATGCGTTACTCCCGTCCGCTTCGTTGCACTATCGGATCAATGACGACATGAGCATCGCTGCTCTCTACAAGAAAGCCTATCGAACAGGTGGTGTGGAGATCGATCTCGGTGGTCAAGCTGCTGGAAAGGCAACAAACACCTTTGATCCTGAATTCACAGATACCTTCGAGCTAGCGTTCCGCGCAGAGAACGTGGGAGACTTCGACTTTTCTGCAAATGTTTACTATACCAAGTGGAAAGACCAGCAGGTCGGAATCGATCCTACCGGGGCGGGGCTCACATTTACGCAGAATGCCGGGGAGTCCACTCAGTATGGATTCGAAGGCTTGGTGGAATACACCCCAAGTGACAGATTGCAGATCTATGGAGGTGTGGCTCTCGCGCACACTCAATACGATGTGTTTAACAACGGGACACTGAGTTTTGCCGGTAACGAGTTTACATATGCCCCTGAGGTCATGGTCTCGGGCGGATTCACCTATGCCATTACAGAGGAGCTTTTCTTCAACCTGAACGGAAACTACCAGTCCGAGTCATTTGTCGATCCGCAGAACACGGTGATCAATGACGCTCGCACGATTTTTAACGCCTCGCTGACCTATGATAAAGGAGACTGGTATGCCAGCCTCTATGCGAATAATCTTTTTGACGAGCTCTACCTCACTCGTAACAATGGTGCAGGAGCTGCGGTGCAGGTCGGGAACGCTCAGATCATCGGGGTAAAGGCGGGAGTCCGCTTCTAAAAGTCTAGCCGCTCTCTGATCGCTATGAAAATCCTCCGGCAGTTTTGTAGCGTGACCTTTGTGATTCTCAGTGCCCTTGTCTTGAGCGAGGGTATTGTGATGGTGGCTTTGCGGTTTTTACTAAACGCGGATCAGGCGTGGACCATCGTAGCGGCACTCGTCGTGCTGCCACTTTGCTCGCTCATCGCTGCTTCCGCTTACTGTCTCAAACGGCCGATCCTCCATGCTGGCCTGTGGATTTTCGTAGGTTCAGGGCTCCTTTTCGGGGCTGGCACACTCAGCTGATTTCTCATGCTACGAGAGCGGACCCGAGAGCGATTTTGGCGTCTGCACGGCGTGCTGAGCATTCTTTGTGGGCTACCATTGTTGCTCATTTTCGGAGCCGGCACAATTGCCGTATTCAATGATGAACTGCACGTTTGGCTTTATCCTGCAGAAGCTCACAGAACTGGTCAGCTAGAGCAAGCCGATTTCCGGCAGGCAGTTTCGGAGATCGAGAGCATCCACCAAGAGTGGCGTAGCCTGCGTCTGCAATTCCGAACTGAAATAGAAGCGAAAGACCTGCT
>JAHDFZ010000087.1 GCA_020627905.1 Verrucomicrobiota bacterium | reverse complement strand
GAATTCCAACCTTGTTTGAGAGTGTCTCTCCCAGTCGTCTTCCACACGGGAGAGAAGACTGTAGAGTGAAGATCGCACTGAACCTGTCAGCGGGCAGTCGCGGCCGGTATCGTCGCGCAGAGCGCGTGACCGGGGGCTGCTTTTCTCGGGCCCCTCGGAAAACGAAAAGCCCGACCCAGGTTGACCTGGATCGGGCTTTTCTGAAAAACAAATGCTGTTCCCAGGCAGATTAACGCTTGGAGAACTGGAAACGCTTGCGCGCACCCGGCTGGCCAGCCTTCTTGCGCTCTTTCTCACGAGCATCGCGAGTCAGGAGGTCAGCACCTCGGAGATCTTCGCGGAGCTCTTCGTTTGTCTGTAGGAGAGCGCGAGAGATGCCCAGCTGGATGGCCTCGATCTGACCGGTCACCCCACCACCTTTAGTGGAAATGCTGACGTCATACTGATTCATGGCATCCGCTACCTGGAACGGGTAGAGAACCTGGTTCTGCTGGCTCAGAGTGCCAAAGTAGTCCTCGAAAGCACGCTTGTTAATCGTCACCTTGCCAGAGCCTGGAGTGAGGGTGACACGAGCGGTCGACTCTTTCCGGCGACCGGTTGCTGAAATAGATTCACTCATAGAAAGTCAGATTGAAAAATTAGATATCGTAGCTCTGCACCTGCTGTGCTTCGTGCGGGTGCTCCTCACCTGCATAAACCTTCAGTTTCTTGAAAATCGTGCTGCCGAGGCGGTTGTGCGGGATCATGCCCTTCACGGCACGCTCAACAATCAGCTCAGGACGACGCTGACGAAGTTTCTCTACCGTCTCACGCTTCTGACCGCCGACATATCCAGAGTGAGATGTGTAAACCTTCTGAGTTTCCTTGTTGCCAGTCAACCGGACCTTGTCCGCATTGATGACGACCACGAAATCACCACAGTCAACGTGAGGAGTGAACAGGGGCTTGCCCTTACCACGCAGCAAGTTTGCTGCGGCAACGGCAACTTCACCGAGGACCTTGCCCTCAGCATCGATCACGAACCACTGGCGATCGATTTCTTCTGATTTAGCAGAGAATGTTTTCATTGTTTTTCAGTCCCCTGCGCCTAGCGTTACTTTCATAGGAAGAAACCGACAGGGTTGAGGGGTCGGGCGCAGGGACGCGGATTATAGGTGCTACTTAACCTATGTCAAACGTTGATTTGGCAGGCCTTTCCTGATTTTCTCAGATTTGAGTCATTCCTCACAGCTGGATTCTGACAGGCCCCAGCTGTTTTCATGAAAGACCCTTTGCCCGCTTGCCGCTTCTCTTTAGAATGTAGACGACGACCGATATCGCGTGTTTGTGCATTGCCGGTCCTTTCAATCCCACGAGTAAATGAAATTTCACTCCTCTCTCATTTCCCGATTTCTCAGTTTCAGCTCCCTCTGCGCAGCAGCTTTCGGCTTTACAGCCCACGGCCAGGAAACCTTTCCAAAAGCTGACTGGAAGCCCGAGGCGTCGCCCCTGGCAGGTGAGTTTGCCGAGCCGGGTGGCACCTTTCGGCTTTATGGATCCCAGTTTCCTAAGAGCTTTAACTACGTGTTGGACAATAACGTGATCTCCAGTGCTATTTTTGAAGGCATGTTTGAGACGCTGCTCAGCAGCGATCCTGTCACCCTGGAGGAAGTCCCCGGACTGGCTGAACGCTGGGAGATCTCTGAGGATAAAAAGCAGTTCACGTTTCATATCTCCCCTAAAGCTGCGTGGAGCGACGGAACACCTGTGACCGCGGATGACGTCGTCTACACCCTCGAAGCGATTCAGAACCCCGAGCACATCACGGGTGCACTGAAAATGTTTCTGAAACACGTGAAGTCCGTTGAAAAGCTATCTGAGCGGACCGTTCGCTTTACCGTGTCTCAGGTCCATTGGAAAAATCTCCTCGCCTGCGGCGGATTTCCGATTCTGCCGAAACACTGGTGGGAGGCTCAGGAAAACTTCAATGAAATCAGCTTTGAATTCCCTGTCGTCTCAGGCCCCTATCGTTTAGGTGAGATCAAAGAACCCTCCTCTCTGGAGCTGGTTAAGCGCGAGGACTACTGGAATGCTGATTCCCCCAGAAACCAGCGCCTCGGCAATTTCGGTACTATCGAATACCGCTTCTACCCAACACGGGAGGTGGCGTATGAAGCGTTTAAGAAAGGAGAGTTCGACCAGTTTCCAGTTTACACATCCAGCAGGTGGATGAGAGAAACTTCAGGGGAGCGATTTGAAAAGAACTGGATCATCAAGCAACGGATTCACAACTACCTTCCCGTTGGCTTTCAGGGCTTTGCGATGAATCTGCGGAAAGCCCCCTTCGATGACGTGAGAGTGAGAAAAGCGCTCGCGCACCTTCTCGATCGGGAGCGGATGAATCAATCGCTCATGTTCAGCCAATACGATCTGACAGCGAGCTATTTTCCCGACATCTGGTCACCGGAGCACCCTCGCCCCTATGATCCGGTAGCGTTCGACCCAGCGAAGGCAAAACAATTGCTCAATGAGGCCGGCTGGAAAGCCAATGCCACGACAGGAAAGCTGGAAAAAGACGGAAAACCACTCGAGATCAAATTCCTTTCCCGCAGCCCTTCTTCCAATAAGTTCCTCCTCATCTTTCAGGAAGCTCTGCAGGACGTCGGTATCGACTTTGAAATCGAGCAGCGGGACTGGGCTTCCTGGCTGAAGCGCATGGATAGCTTCGAGTTCGACATGACATGGGCGTCGTGGGGAGGCTCAACACGTAAGGACCCCGAGACCATGTGGCACTCAGACTCTGCCGATGTGACGGGGAGCAGCAATATAACCGGATTTGCTAATGAAACAGTTGATACTCTCATCGAGGCATCACGAACCGAATTCG
This sequence comes from Verrucomicrobiota bacterium, assembly GCA_020627905.1. Classification (GTDB taxonomy): domain Bacteria; phylum Verrucomicrobiota; class Verrucomicrobiia; order Verrucomicrobiales; family DEV007; genus Arctic95D-9. The sequence continues at coordinate 10,331 of JAHDFZ010000087.1, read as the reverse complement.
ACCTCGAAAAGCGAAACCAGGCCATCCGTGAGATCGATTCCTACCTAGTCGAAGCGTCTCCCTACATCCTTCTCTGGCATAGCGGGAACACTCGACTTCTCTATTGGAACCGTTTCGGGACACCCGAGCACGTTCTCGGTAAATATGGCCGAGAGGACTCAGCAACGTCTTACTGGTGGAATGATGAACTTCAGGCTGAAGACCTTGAGTTTGCGAGAGAAGACAAGTCAGCTCTCCCTGCTGCCCCCGGCGATGTCTACTTCGACGAAGTCTTTCAAGGCTCAATCACCGGCGAGTCCTTGAACCAACCGCTGAATTAACGATTCCCGGCTCCCGCAGTAAAGGCTTTAGTAAGGGGTGACCGTCCGGGATCCACTTTATGAGACCGTTCGGCGGGAGAACGGTCAGCGTGGGTTTGGTGCCTAGATTCCCTACTCCCCTCATTTCTAGATCAGATGCTGCTTCTCGCAGCTGGTGCACCGAACTTTCGGATCGCAACTGAAGTTGCGATTCCATAGCTTCGCATCTTTCCTGCATGCATCAGGGCATTCATGTGATCGCGCCCACATCTATCCGGGGCAACTGGGCATGGGTTAGCCGGACTCAAACATCCTAAAAAAGCCGCAAGGGTAAGCAAATTGATGAATGCCTGCCTTGGGACGCTTCAGCTGATCCTGCTTACGCACAGATGTCCCGAACAGGTGCCGGTCGCGAATGAATTCGCGATTCCATGGAAGGACCGATCAATTCTATGGAATCGCGACTTCATTCGCGAGGTATAAGCCCTACTGCGCTAGTATTTTTATGTCAAATACTCTCAACATTGGCTTTTTGCCAATTCGAGCATCATACGACATTGGCTCCTGTTTTTTGCCAACAAGAGTCCTCGATCTTGCGGCGCTCGTCATGAGCAAGGCGAAAAAGCCAAGGGGCATCCCACCAACAGCGAAGCCGCATGCGATGGGATGCCCCTTCTTTCAGCCAGAGCGGATACGCTCTTTCAGGGCTTAGAAATCGATACGCTCGCCGTATTTTTTCTCGTGAAAATCTTTCGCCTGGGCGATCCAGTTGTCGCGATAGATGCGGTTTTTGAAAGTCAGCATTTTTGAAAATTCCTTACAGGCATCATCGGTCCAGACAGCGACCTGCTTAAAGCGGTAAACGCCGATCGTATGGAGCTTCCCTTCCAGAACATTGGCGATTCCTTTGATCTGCTTCAAATCATCAACCTCGGTAGGCGCAGAATTGTAGACGATGCCATACACGTCGTCCTGCTTGGCCTCCCCTGAGGCAATCTCGGCAGCGAAGAAATTCGCTGCTTCATCAGCCGTAGCAGTGTCGAAATCGTCGGGGATATCAGAGGCGCTCACACCCTCTGCCAACGGCATATCAGAACGATCTACTTCGCCGGTTTTCGGACCGGATCCCGAGATCAGATCGAGACTCTCTTTTTTCTCAGGAGCCGCCGCGACGGCAGCGGCCGCCGCTGTCTCGCTGACGACAGGCACTCCTGCGTCGCCTGAGCCCGCTGTTTCCCCGACAAGCTCCGCCTCGGACTCTCCTTCTCTCCACTGCAGAAGCCAGAGAAAAAGCCAGATGAGGGCGGCGATGCCAAAACCGATGGCGAGAATGAGGAATAAGTCACCCGATTCAAAAGGAGAGATCGTTGCGGTCAATAGTGTGAGTTTCATGCTGAATAAATGGTCCGACTCAGCAAACGATTCCTTACACGGATTGGCAAGCGATAATGGGAGAAGTTTTGGCAAATTCACCGCCGCAGCTCGGGCAATGAGGTCAACATCTCGATTTCAGCATTGAGGTGTTCGATCAACGGCTGGTGCACCGTCTCCGAGCGCGCCGAATGAAACACGTAAATTTTTTCGAAAGCGCCACAATGCCTGGTAGCTATTGCGATTATATTTTCTAGTTCCCCACTTGTGGTCGCAGCATCAGCACGGAGCCCCCTCGCCGGGTCGGCTGCACCATGGAAGGCCAACAGGGAGTAGACAACTGTCCGGCTTTGTTTATTGATGACGCGGCGCTCAGGAATCACGACGGCCGGGCTTGCACGTCGCACGATCGCTGATCGCTCAGCCGCAATCCGAGTCGCCCGTTGTCGAAGCAGACGGAATAATTCAGCAGCACCCTCCTCTGGCGTATACCACTTTCGTGTCCATTCAAGAAACGGGCCTAAGGAGTCATGCTTCAGCACATCACACAAGTTGGCGATCAGAAAGTCCTTGGCCTGATCTGCTATTTTGTCCGAGGCCAAAAAGGCTGCCAATCGCCTCTGCTCAGGTAATTTCAATGACCGCGCGCTCGATGCGTTGATGAGAATATCAGATTGGCCAGACAGCTCCTCGCTCGTCAGGACATAAGGTCCTGAAAGATGCAGTTTCGCCATATCGGCAGTGCCGAAGGCGAACGTTTCATCCACAAGCCTCTCTCTTGGCTGAGGGTCAGTCTGCAGCAGCAGTGGCGCTACCATCATTGCAACAAAAAGCCCGAGAGCATAAAGAAACAAGACGGCGGTTCTTTTCCACCCACCAGCCGAGTTGTCTTTCCTCAATTTTATTCGCAGCTTGGAACACACTGCACGGAACTGCTCCTCCCCCAGCAAACAGCGAATGCTTTCCGCCTTTCCCTGCCGAACTAACGACTTCAGCGGCAATCGCTTCATCCTGGCTATGTTTTCATCATCCGTCCAATCCTGCTGAAATGCAGACCCGTGGAATTGACTGGTCCAGAAGCCGACATCCTGACGATTCATACTGCCAGATAACTCATTTCCTGCGGCGAGACAGGAATCCACTTCTCCGCCTGCTGCCATGTGCCTGAGTTCTAACGGTAAGACCTCATAAGCTCGATTCAGCAATCTCTCGGCAAGCTCCGGCTGAAAAAGGAAGAGGCGATGAAACAGAAAAAGCAGAAACTCCCCAATCCCGGAAACACCATCATAGTCCGGCCTCGCCAGAACACGCTCTGCAATCTGCGAAATCCCGTCAAAAGCGCCAACTTCAAAGAATCGCTCAACAATCGCGGTGAGACCATAACAGTGCCCTTCGGCCAGGAGCGCGCTAAGCTCTGAAGCACCGTCGCTGAGGCTTGAAACGTCATTATCCAGGTCGAGCACTACCCGAATGATCCAGCCATACGCCATATCGCCCCGATCTACGTGATCGAAGCCCTCGCGCAGGAGTTTCTGATATCCGGTGCCTTCGGCAACAGATCGCTGAAACAGCTCTGCCCACGTTTGAGCAGTCTCCGAATCCTCTTGCTCACTGTTCTCATTCCAATCCGCTTGTGCGCGCTCGCGCTCAAGCTCTGCTCTCTTTTCGGCCTCTAACTCCGCCTCCACCGAATCGAACATCTCCTCCCATTCAGGTGGGTAAATCCTGGGACTTTCCTGCACATCATGATCCGTCTGAGTTTCGAACTCGGTGTCTGCACTCGGCGGCTCGCCGAGCTCAACCTCAGGCTCGATGAGCGAAGGCCCCTCGAGCGCCAGCTTAATCCGCTCGTAGCGTTCCTGGAGCTCCATAAACCCAGCGGGATCTACGTCCGGTCGATGCTGCTTCAGTAGGCGGCTGTAGGCCCTCTTGGCGTCCCTTTCTGTCGAGGAGCCCCTTTCAAGTCCAAAGTATTCCCAGTCCGTCATCATTCTCGGGTGAAAGCAAGCTCAGCTCTCTGTCATCTAATTCAGTGGCGAGATTGATCTCAGTAGCAACCGGAAATCAGATTACCCAATTTTTTTGAAAGCAAACTTAATCCATCATCTGTAGAGCAGCGCTCATCAGTCCGATAATGAATGCCAGCAGAACCATTATAAAAATGAGCAACGCAAGCACATAAAAGAGCGCCTGGAAAGCCTGCCCGAACGACTTTCCCAGGGGATCCCTGCTGTTCGACTCAGCTGACATTTTTCGATGCACTTCATCGAGATATTCATGCCCCAGTAGTGCGCGCAAGCTTTGAAGCCGGTTCCCCCAATACAGGCCGCGTAGAGGCAGCCGCTCGACAAAGAACGCATTTTCCTCCGCCGACCAATCGACCTGTTCTCCGGCATTACCAAATCGCTCTGTCCAGAACTTTAGGTCATCTTTCTTCAAGTATCCGGCCAACTCATCGCCAATCGGCAGCAGACACTCAAGCTGATAGCTGCTCTGAGAGCGCAACTGCACCGGCAGAATGACAAAGGCCGCGTCGGCACATTTACGGACAAATTCAGGATCCACCAGGAATGTGAGTTCACCCAGGAGAACCAGAAGCTCACCTGCACCATCACATTCGGGAAACTCATCCCTTAGCAGCAATTTCTCACCGAGGACGGTCAGAGCCGGAACCTCACCATGTGCGAAAAGGGCGCGGACAACCTGCGACAGATAGTTGCAATGCCCCACGCGACAGAGGGCAGCGAGCTCACCTGCCGCACGTCTGAGGCTCGGGATGTGATCACCCAGCCCCATCAACGAATAAAAAAGCTGCCCAAAGTCCAGAACGCCTGCACGTATCAGACGGAAGCCCTGTTCGAGATGTAGCTCTGTTACGTAGCCCTTCTCGGCCATGCTCACCAGTTTGTCCTGCCAAGCCCGCGCTTCCGGTGAAAAAGACGCCAGCCCAGCAGCATCTTCAGCTGTGAGATTCTGTGAATCCGTTTCCTGATGACCAAAAAGCTTCACATCAGGCACACTCCCCGTATTTTCATCATCCTCGATTGCATCGAGCAGGCGCTGGTAGCGCTCTTGGAGCTCCATGAACCCAGCAGGATCCACATCAGGCCGATGTTGCTTCAGTAGACGGCTGTAGGCCCTCCTGGCGTCTCGTGTCGACACCTCGTTTCGCTTCAGAGAGAAGAAATCAAAATCGTCCATGCCTTGGCATTACCTCCGCTAGAACGCCACCCTTGCGCGGAAAACCTCAACTTCTTCGACCGTGCGAGCATGTTTACTCATCTTCTCGATCGCAGATAGCATGAGATAGGCCTGGTTGGGGCCATAGCCCTCCGTAACCAATCGCAGGTAGTCTCGTAACTGGCTGCGAGAATAGTCTCCGATCGCTAGCGCACGCACTAGCTGATAGCACTGGCGCATATCTCCAAGCCTCTCGGGATCCCCATCAGGAACGAGCACCAGCAGCTTTTGACGAGCGAAATGTGCACTCAGCTCTCGAATGAAAACAGTCCGCCGACTCCGTTTTATAAGTAGCCGCTCAGCCACAAGGTCATCCAGCAGCTCTCGATATTGCTGATCCTCCGGCATTGTTTTAGATCTAGCCTGATCGATCCATCGTGCAGCGTCATCAAATTTGAAATAATCAGCTACATAAGCGACAAAGCAGGCACGGTAAAAACTCGGGAACGCATCTGTCGCGATAGCAGCCGTCAGTGCGTCGGCCTCCGTCACCGTCATCTCCCGCCGCGATCCCGTAGCCATCAAGGGGCTCAGCTCGCCCTCTTTATCATGCAGCCAGAAAACGCCCAACTTCTTACCTTGGTAGGGCCAATGGACACTGCTAGCGATCTCATATTCCAGGTCTCCCCTCTGCTCATCCGCATGCTTCCAGAAAATCACTCCGAGAATAAAAGAAGCACTGATGATCAGTTTGAGCTGATTTTTCCAACCCTCATAAAATCGTGGCACAACCTTAACATTTTCCGCCACAGCTCGATTCCGCAGGCTTTGCAGCTCTTCCGAGGGCACGATCCCATCGAACGAGTCCACCCGCCCGCCGTAAACAATGGATTGAGCAGGCAATGCAGCCAGATGCTCCTGCGCTTCGGGACTACTCCAATCGTAGGGGTCCTGCCACTCTACGAAGCGCCTGGTCCAGAATGCCATACACTCCGGCGGCAGATAGCGCCCGAGTCGGCGGCCATGGTGCATGAGCCTCTCGATCTCATTCGTCCCTAAAAGGTAGGCACGCTCAGATGGTGGTAAAAACTCAAAAGCCTGGTCAAGCAAGCGCTCGGCCAATGCCGGATGAGTGAAAGCTACGGAGATGGCCACACCTCGATGCAGGTGACCAAACTCCGCGCTCTTCTGATCCAGAGGATAGTCAGCCAGGCACTCGGCCATCACGTGAATGTCCGGATCTCTCTGCAGATACCAGAGCTCGCGGAGCAACTCGACAAGTATCTCGGTATCACTGCGGGTAAGGAGACAACGAACAGATTCGCGAAAGTCCCGGCTGTCTGCGTTGAGGACGGCTTCACGGTCCTCTTTATGTTGCTCTGGTAGAGTTTCGACAATCTCGCTCGGGGCTTGCTCCACTAGATCGTGACTGCTCTTCAGCTCAGAATCTGATGAGCGATCTGCACTCGAAAGCCGTCTGATGGCCTCTTCATATTGAGCACGCAGCTCCATGAATCGCTCCGGCTCCTGATCAGGACGGATCGTTTTCAAGAGCTTCCCGTAGGCTCGCTTGATGTCCTTCCGTGTGGCCTCGGTTTGATTGAGGGAGAAGAAGTCAAAGCAATCCATACTGATGGCCTTTCGGGCTTAACCGGTCTCTGCAAATCATTCGAAGGCATTTCATTTCCGCTCAAGGTAACTCGCATCGTGGATCCGCTTGCTATCCGTTCGATATTCGACAACAAGCATCATCATGCAGGCCTGAGTTGGTCCGAAGGCTCGTCTCAAGTCTTTCAAATGGTCGATTCAAACACCTTCTGAAACATCCCTGCATGCGATGCGGGGGAAGACATCGATTTCTTAGCTTTACAGCACAGATTCCGAGTCCTCTGCTAATCTTCACCCAGGTAATGCGCTAACAACTGATCCAGCACTTCGGCAGCCCCGCTGATCTCCGCGTCATCCTGGGTTTCGAGCGCATTCTCAAACATCAGCAATACCTGGGACAGCTGCTCACGATGTGCCCCCATTAACTCCTCATACAGACGGTTTGCTCTCTCTATGCGAGCGCGGTTCGGCAGCTTATCCCTGGGATGAATTTTGAGAGCACCTAGCCGCGCCATCGCCTCTTGCTTTTCAGCCTCCGTGAGAGTGCCGGGTCGGTCTTCAAAAATCTTCGAAACCTTTTCACCCGTTCCATCATTGGTAGCCTCTACCTCCAGCAGCCCATTCATGTCATAGGTGAAGCGCACGTGGAAGCTGCCGTTGGCTGTTGAATTCGGACCTCTGCGCAGCCCACTCATCCGCACTTCGCCAATGAAACGGTTGCCCTCCACTTTGCGAGCCTCCCCCTGATAGACCCTGAGTCGGACCTGATCCTGGTCAGGAGTCAGGGTGCTGAAGATATCCGACTTGCTCACCGGTATCGTGGTATTCCGATCAATCAAGGGGGCAAAGTAGCCCGCATCGTAGCGGCCGGAGGCCATCTGGTGAGAGGTCTCAATCCCCAGCGTGTGTGAGCAGACATCGGTCAACACAAGATCCTCCACGGCCTGATCCCCAGCGATCAGGCCTGCCTGCACAGCAGCTCCGAGAGCCACCACCTCGTCTGGATTCATCGATTGATTCGGCACTTGTGAAAGCTCCTCGCTGACCAGAGAAATGATGACCGGCATCCGGCTGGCTCCGCCTACCAGCAGCACATCATCCAGATCTCCCAGTGACTCCCCTGCATCGCGCAGACATCGACTGATCACCGGACGGATGCGAGAACACAGCTCGCGAGCCGATTTGGCAAAATCATCTCGGGTAATGGATACGTCTCTCCCCTGAATCGTCAGACTGGTCTCCTCCTGCTGGCTGAGCCTGCGCTGTGCCAACTCCACCTGCTGCCGGAAACGCTCGTAGGCCCCGCCATCGATGACGACGCTCTCCCGCTCTTCGATAGCCTTCCGCAAAGCATCTGTGAAATCCTCACCGCCTAGGCGACTGACCCCACCGGAGGCTTTCACTTCGATCACTCCATCGAAAATCTCCAGAAGCGTCACATCGAAGGTCCCTCCACCGAGGTCGAAAATGAACAGATTCTTCTCCTCGTCAGCGTGTCGATATCCATACGCCAGCGCAGCTGCTGTCGGCTCGTTGATCAGGCGCTTCACATTCAGACCGGCTATATCAGCAGCCTCCATCGTGGCGTTCCGTTGCTCATCTCTGAAATAAGCCGGCACTGTAATGACTGCCTCCGTCACCGGCTGCCCCAGATTCATCTCAGCGATTCGCTTCATCTCATTGAGGACGATAGCTGAGCACTCGACAGGGCTCCATGCAGTCGCTCCGATCTGGTAGCGCTTTGTCATACCCATGTCATTCTTAAACCTAGCCACACCAGAGTCGGGCGACACCATGCGGCGCTCTCTCGCCGCAACACCGACGAGCGTCGCTCCGTCCTCGGCCAATGCAACGACAGAAGGCGTCAAGCGCTCTCCCATCTCATTGCTCAGGATGCGCGGCTCCCCATCCTGCAGCACACTGACGAGGCTGTTTGTAGTTCCCAGGTCGATTCCGATGATCATGCTGACCCTTTAGCAAAACCTGCCACCCTGAGCAAGCCTGACAGGGGAAGAAAGTAGAACTCGCACCCTCACCGCTGCCGATCGCGCAGCTCGATCAGCTTTTTCATCGCGGGAAAGAGGCTTACTGGCTCTGCCTCAGCTCTCCCAAAGCTATCGTGCAGCTGCTGGTAGAGAGCAAAGAGCTCTTCGTAAGCGGCTACATTCTCGGGGATGGGCTGGTAGGTTTTGTCGAGGAAGCGGCAGCATGTCTGTTGCAGCGTTGCCACATCGTAGCCGCCTGAGGCGACGGCTCCGAAGATGGCGGCTCCCATCGCACAGGTCTGCTCGCCGGCGGCCACCTGCATCGGACGGTTCAGCACATCGCTGTAGATCTGCATGAGAGTCTCATTTTTCAGAGACAGCCCACCAGTGGCTACCACTTTCTCTACCGGCACCCCACACTCTTCCATACGCTGAATGATGACAAGAGCACCGAAGGCAGTTGCCTCTATGAGGGCCCGATAAATCTCGTGAGCCTCAGTTTGCAGAGTCTGCCCGAGCATCAGTCCGCTGAGCTGTCCATCGGTTAGAATCGAGCGATTCCCGTTGTTCCAGTCGAGAGCCAGCAGGCCAGTGGCGCCGGGTTTCTGATCTTTCATCCGCCGCTCCATTTCGACGAATTTTTCCCCCAGCGAAGCGCCATAGCTGTCCGGCACCAGGTGATTCACAAACCAGAGAAAGAGGTCTCCGACGGCCGATTGCCCAGCCTCGATCCCGATGGCATCCGGCAGGACGGAACCCGGGACCAGCCCGCAGACACCCGGCACTTCCTCCGCGGCAGACGATGGCTCCGCCACTGTGATGTCACAGGTAGAGGTGCCCATGATTTTGATGAGCGTCCCCGGCTGCACCGCGCAGCCTACCGCCCCTGAGTGGGCATCGAAAAGCCCGCCAGCAATGGCAATCCCCGCAGGTAGGCCCAGTTTCTCCGCCCAGGCCTCACAAAGGGTCCCCACTGGTTTTTCGGCTGTCTGAGCACTCTCGTAAAGCCGACCCCGCAGCGCAGAGAGCTTCGGATCCAGCTCTTTCAGAAATTCCTCATCGGGCAGACCTCCCCAATCGTCGTGAAAAAGCGCCTTGTGACCAGCCGCACAGATACTCCGCTTCCAATCTGAAGGATTCTCCTGACCGCAGAGGACAGCGGGCAGCCAATCACAATGCTCCACCCAGGTGTGGGCAGCGTCGAAGACCTCCGGATCATGCTTCAGGCATCGCAGAATTTTGCTCCAGAACCACTCGCTAGAATAGGTGCCTCCGCACTTTCTGAGGTAGGCGGGCCGTCTGTCGGCAGCGAGAGCGGTGATCTCCTCAGCCTCATCTGTCGCTGTATGATCTTTCCAGAGCCAGACTTTCGCATTGAGATTGTCACGGAACTGATCGCGAAACGCTAGAGGCTGTCCCTGAGCATCAATGGGGATGATCGTGCTCCCGGTCGTATCGATACCGATGCCGACGACATTTGCAGGCGAAAACTCAGAGTCTGCCTCTGCGGCTTGCGAGAGTGCCCCGCGAATGATTTGCTCCATACCGGCCAGGTAGTCGGCAGGTGATTGCCGCGCGACCTGCGGATCGTCCGGGCATGTCAGGATCCCCTGAGTGCCAGAAGGGTATGGAAAGACTTCGGAGCCAAGCTCGGCACCTGTCTCCAGATTGATGAGGAGCGACCGACAGGAGTTTGTCCCGTAATCGAGACCGATAGCATAAGAACTCATATATGGGCGTATACAACATACCCGCGTAGAGGTCAACCGCAGCGGCTGGCCGAAAGAAGTGTGAAGCAGCCGCCGCTGGTAATCATGGGAGCCTGAGGCTCTGTCCGACGCGGATGATGTTGCCGGAGAGGCCGTTCGCCCGCCGGATCGAGTCGACG
>JAHDFZ010000086.1 GCA_020627905.1 Verrucomicrobiota bacterium | reverse complement strand
GCGACGATTCAGCTGTCTCGGGCTTCTGCCGCACGGCTTTCGTCGCTCCACCGCGTTACCGCGGCGGCTACATTTTTGTCGGAGGCAACCTACAGACGCTCTTTACTTTGCTGTTTCCACACCATCCATGGCAGCGATGACGGCTTCTTCCAATTCGTTGAAAAGGGACTCGTCATCCCGGATGGTGTTTTTGGCGGCGTCGCGTCCTTGCGCAAGCTGGGTGCCCTTGTAGCTGATCCAGGACCCCCGCTTCTGCAGAATGTCATGCTCAATCGCAAGATCCAGCAGCGAACCGGCAGCGGAAATGCCTTCATTAAACATGATATCGAACTCAGCTTCGCCATAAGGAGGCGCAACTTTGTTCTTCACAACCTTCAGCTTGGTGCGATTCCCCAGGACAGTGCCGTCGGAACCTTTAATGGAGGCAATGCGGCGGATATCACAACGGACAGAACTGTAGAATTTCAGTGCTCGTCCACCGGGCTGGGTCTCAGGACTACCGAACATAACACCTACCTTCTCACGAATCTGGTTCGTGAAAATCACCGTCGTGCGCGCTTTTGAGATGATCGCCGTGAGCTTCCGCATGGCAGCACTCATCAGGCGTGCCTGAGCACCGACCGTTGAGTCGCCGATCTCGCCATCCAGTTCCTGCTTTGTCACGAGCGCCGCCACAGAATCGAGAACGATGACATCGAGGGCATTCGAGCGGAGCAGGGTCTCAACGATTCGGAGAGCTTCCTCACCGGAGCTTGGCTGAGAGAGCAGAAGGTTATCCAGATCAACACCAAGACGACGGGCATACTGGGGATCGAGCGCGTGCTCGACATCGACAAAGGCAGCGAGGCCACCCTTTTTCTGAGCCTGCGCGATTACCTGCAGCGTGAGTGTTGTTTTACCAGATGATTCGGGTCCGAAAACTTCGATTATGCGACCTCGGGGGAAGCCTCCAGCACCAAGGGCCCTGTTGATCAGAAGGTTGCCGGTTGAAATGGTTTCGACGTCGAGATGGTCCTCATCCCCCAGGCGCATGATCGCGGTCTCTCCAAAGTCTTTCTGGATTTGAGAGATGGCGAGTTCGAGGTTTTTAGCGCGTGCATCGGCGATACGGCTCGATTCTTTGTCAGTTTTAGAAGGCATGGATGTTGAGGATCTTTTCGAGGTCTTTGCCGGAGCCTTCTTCGCCTCTGAAGATTTATCCCCGGTCACTGGCTGAGAGCTGGCTCGCCCTCGTGTGGTGGAGCCGGAGGACTTGGGGTCTTCTGATGCTTTTGAGGAAACAGCAGTTTTGTTCGCAGGACTTTCTTCGTTCGATGACAATTGTTCAACCATGATATGACTAGTGATTTCGTTTTTTAGGGACAGTTTTGATTACTGCTTCGGTGAACAGTCTCATGAAAGTGTTCGCACGTCCAGAGGGAAAGTGAACAAATTTTGAGTTTTTGGCTAGGAGACCGATGAAAAACTAGGTAAGCGATGACTGCACCCCTGGTTTCGGTTGGCAAGGCGCGAGAAGCGATGGTAGCCATAGCTACCTGAGCGACGAGAAACGCAGCCAGATGGAATCAGGGCTGCAGCCCGAAGGGTGGGAGTAGCCACTACAACTTCATTTGCGCTGAAATCAAAGATGATATCTTTCTCCATCATCGGTTGCATAGTTTTTCAACGGTCTCCTAGCTGTTGCTTTCCGGCCACTTTTGCCACATGATCGCCTCTCCGGTCATGCCGCGGTGGCATTGACTCGGTCCGACTTCGTCTCGACACGATTTATGAGAATACTTTCCGGTATCCAGCCCAGTGGCCGACTTCATCTCGGCAATTATTTCGGTATGATGCAGCCATCGATCGAGTTGCAGGAAAAGGGTGAGGCTTTTTACTTCATCGCTGACTACCACTCGCTCACTTCGACTTTCGATCCAGTCATACTCAACCAGAACGTCAGAGACCTTGCGCTGGACTTTCTCGCCTGCGGCCTGGATCCCGGCAAGGCCACGTTCTGGCGTCAATCTGATGTTCCGGAAGTTACGGAGCTGGCCTGGATCCTGAGTTGCGTCACGCCCATGGGTATGCTGGAGCGATGCGTATCGTATAAGGACAAGATCGCCCAGGGGATCGCGCCGTCTCATGGCCTTTTCGCCTACCCCATTCTCCAGGCGGCAGACATCCTGATTTTCGACTCGAATCTTGTGCCTGTAGGAAAGGACCAGAAGCAGCACCTCGAGCTCACGCGTGATGTGGCTGGAAAATTCAACGACCGTTATGGTGCCGGCGAAGAAATCCTCGTCGTTCCGGAACCGATGATCCGTGACGAAGCCGCTGTCGTCCCCGGCCTTGACGGTCAAAAAATGAGCAAGAGCTATGATAACACCATCGAGCTCTTCGAAGAGACCGAGAAGAAGCTCCGAAAGAAGGTGATGAAGATCAAGACCGACTCAACCCCGGTCGAGGACCCGAAGGATCCTGAGGGCAGCTATCTGATTGACCTCTACCGCCTTTTCTCGTCACCAGACGAGGTCGAGGCGATGAAGGAATCTTTTCGCGCAGGCGGCCAGGGTTACGGTCACTACAAACAGCAGGTTTTCGAAGCGATTCGCGACCACTTCGCCCCGTTTCGGGAGAAGCGAGAGAGCCTTTTGCAGGATCCCTCGATGGTTGATCAAGTCCTCGCTGACGGTGCAGAGCGGGCCAGAGCGAAGGCACGCACTGTGCTGGACCGAGTCCGCTCGGCGGTCGGAATGTGATCTCCCGACCGCACTGGTTGACCCACTAGGGAGTGGTCAGGTCTAACTCGTGAATAGACCAGTAAGACTTGGCGCTGCCTTTCTGCGTGATTCGGATGTAGCGAGCTTCCTTAGGCTTATCAAGAGAGATCGTCATTTCACTGCGAGTTGCCTTCTCTTCATCAACGGAAGCTACCGTTTCCCACCGCTCCCCATCAACCGAGAACTCTACATCGCAACCTCGCGGGTAGTCATTCGGTGATTGGCCATAGTTCAGGCAGAGATCTGAGATGACCTCCTTTTCAGGGAGGGCCACTTTTACCCACATCCCGGGTTTCATGGAGCGATTGGTGGTGAACCGGGTATTCGGATCGCGATCGTTCAGTTTCGTGACATGCTTCCCTCCGTGGCTGGACGTGATCTTCCACTGATCGCGATTCGACAGATGCCGAGGAGCGCTGGCGACGAGTTCCTCATACGTCCACGGTGTCGAGCGATGAGCGAATTTCTCCCGCACCTCGGTCACTTGAGCTTCTGAAATGAAGCCCTCTGAGTTCCCGAAGCTATTCCGAATGTAGGAGAGAACATCCGCGATCCACTTATCTCCGTTCGACTGCATGGCGATCATTTCGCCGGGGTAGGTTATTCCATTGATCGGCCCGCGCAAACCATGCAGGACGACGTTAATCGCTAGACTATCGTGCCCCGTGATGGTTTCGGTCTTCGCAAAGCCGGGAGCGAGGAGTGACCCATCACCCAGCTTTGTCCCTTTTCCGTCAGCGCCGTGGCAGGAAAAGCAGAGAGAGCTGTAGATCGTCTCTCCATGCTTGAACTGCTCGATCTGCTCCTGAGTGAGCTTCTTCGGGCGCCCTCCACCGGACAGCGACTGCTCGCCGATCATCGTGTAGACAGGCAGATCCGAGCTGCCGGCCCACTCGCGCGCTTTATCCATCCAACCCGGCAGAGTCAGTAGCTTCTGGGAGAGGAATGCCTGCACCCGCACATCGACATTTTCGTCTTCGATAGCAGCGAGAATAAACGCTTCACTAGCTTTGCTCCCGCCCTTCACGAGAGTCTCTGCCGCGCGCAGTGCCCCTTTGCGCACACGCACGTCGCTATCTGCGAAAGCTTGGTCAGCGTGGGATTGACTAAGAGAACCAAGACCTTCGAGAGTCCACAGAGCGTGCAGGCGGGCGAGCGGTTTTTCTGAACTCGCCAACACAGCCTCGAGCGCAGGTGTCACGGAGTTGTCTCCCTTAAGCACGAGCAATTTTTGAGCGGTATCACGCACCCAGCCGTTGTCGCTTTCCAGATGCTTAACCCAATCAGCCGGCGTCTGCTCCAGCATGCGGGGAGGTTTCGCAGGCTCATAATCCTCATGCACGAGTCGGTAAATCCGGCCCTTCCCTACGTTATTCGCAAAACCAAACTCGTCGATCTTTTCGCGCAGGTAAGAACCTTTCTGGGTCCAGTTCGCCTGCTGAACGATGCCGTGATACATATCGACAATGTAGAGGCAACCGTCCGGGCCGTTCGCCATGTTCACAGGACGAAAATTCGGATCGCGCGAGCGGATGAACTCGCTTTTCGGGTGAGTGTTCGCGAGGCGCGTGATCCCATCCGTGACGGTGACACTGCTGCGACGAATGAGACGTCCTACCGGCTCGGCGAACAGAAGGTCGCCGCGCAGATCAGCTGGCAGCTTATCCCCCCGAAAGATTTCCTGACCGCAGGTCGAGGTGAAGTGGTTGAGAGTCAAATCATCGGGGCGGAATCGCTTTTCGCCTCCCTGCACGTCTGCGAGCCCTACCAGAGGAAACACCTCACGGTAGTCGGCAGGATACTGGTCGTTAGCATTGAAGCGCCCGTAAACGATGGGCTGCTGAAAATTCAGAGGTCCGATCTCGCCCCCACCGTTGACGAACCATGGCTTTCCTTCGTCATCCTGAGCAAGCCCCCACTGACCCTGGTTAGGAGCAGTCGGCTCAGTCGTCGCTAACCCGTCGGGATTGTAGCGCATCCTGAAGCTGTTGTAGGTTGTGTAAATATGGTTGTCGAGAGACCAGATCAAGCCGCTGGGCTGGTGCTCCATATTTCCGCCTCTCGGTCCGCCGATGTAAAAAGGCTCCTTTTCGTCTGCGACACCGTCTCCATCAGTGTCGCGGTAAGAATAAACGTCCAGGGTGTTCGTCTCCTGGATGAGCACTCGATCGTCTAGTGGTAAAACCGTGCGGGGAAGAAGCAGATTGTCAGCAAACACGGTGTGCTTATCCATCTTCCCGTCCCCATCCGTGTCTTCGTGGAGAGAAACCCTGCTGATTGGCTCCTGCTCATCCGTCCCATCGGCATCCAGCATGTATGTGCGCATCTCAGCAACAAACATCCGACCGTTTCCATCGAAGACGCACAGGACCGGGTGCATCAATACAGGATCTGTGACGACAGGCTCGAGCCGGTAGCCATCAGGCAACTCGAACATTGAAAGACTCTCTTCTACGGAGTAGTAAGGAATCTGCTCAGCCGGTTGAGTAGCGGGAACCTCCTTCTCAGCCAAAAGGCTTCCTGATGCCGAGGCGATGAGGAGTGGAACATATCGATAGAGTCGTTTCATCGTAAACAGTTTATCGTTATCCGTGCGGTCGAACAAGAGCTTGAACACGCCAAGAAATTTTCACCACAAAATCTGATAAGAAACAGTGGAAAAAGGGCGACTGTGCGAATTGACTAAGAAAAACTAGGCAAAAGCTGATAATAATTTCTCATGGATCCCACCGAATCCGCCATTGCTAAGGACTACCAGCACGTCGTCATCCTGAACTTCGCTCTCTAGTCTTTCGACGATCTGATCTGCCGAGGGCTCTAGAAATACGGGAACCTCTTCCGCAGCTAGAGCAGAGAGGACAGACGCCACGTCCAGCTGTTCTGACTCCGTCAAATTTTTCGTGTCCTCGATAGCTGACAGACAGACTCCATCCGCTTTGGCGAGGGCGGCAGGAAGCTGATCCTGGAAAACGTTTCGCCTCATAGTGTTCGATCGAGGCTCAAAGATGGCCCACAAGCGACGTCCCTCATAGCGAACACGCAGTGCATCGATCGCTTGCCCGATAGCTGTCGGATGATGTGCAAAATCATCCACTACTGTGATCCCGCGCGCTGTTGTCCCTCGCTCCTCCTGACGGCGGCGGATCCCCTCGAATGAGTCTAGCGCCGTCTGGACATCTGCGGGCTCGATTCCCGCGTGCAAAGCAGCCGAAATCGCCATGGCGGCGTTTCGCACGTTGAATTCCCCAAGCAACGGGATCGAGTAGGCATCGCCAGCGAGACAAAAGTTTGTCCCTGCTGCCTGGTAATGAATCTCCGTGATCTGGCGATCGTTCGCCGCATCCAGCCCGACGAAACACACAGGCGCATGACCTTCAGCCTCCACGACCCTGCGGCAGGTATCCTGGTCTCCATTCGCCAGGATCAGTCCATTGTCAGGCACCAATCTGACCATGTGACCAAAGGTCTTCTCGACGGCCTTGAGATCATCAAAGATATCGGCATGATCAAACTCAAGGTTATTCACAATGGCCACTTCAGGGAGATAGTGAATGAACTTCGAACGCTTGTCGAAAAATGCCGAATCGTATTCATCCGCCTCGAGAATGGTATGCTCCGATTCAACAAAACGAGCCCCCTGCCCAAGGTTTCCAGGGATGCCACCGATCATAAAACTCGGATTTCGGCCTGCGGATTCGAAAATCCATGCGAGCAAACTGGACGTGGTGGTTTTACCATGAGTGCCGCTGACGAGGATATTTGACTGCCCTCGGAGAACCGTTGTGCGGAGCAATTCGGGGAGCGATACATAAGGCCGCTTGCTCCGGAGCACCGCCTCGACTTCTGCGTTTCCCCGGCTCTGGGCATTCCCGATGACAAATAACGCGTCTTCGGTCGCAACATTTTCCTCACGGTAACCATCGAGAATGTCGACGCCTTTCCCTTCAAGAAATGACTTCATCGGGTCATAGACATTGGCATCTGAACCGAGCACCTGGTATCCGGCGTCAGCGAAGGCTGCCGCTACTGACCCCATCGCGGTTCCGCAGATCCCCATAAAATAGAGTTTGTCATGCTCAGCGATCGTCTTCATTACGGTGCTTTAGTCGGCATCTGAGGAGATGTCTAATCGATCCTAATGTTTTTCCGATGAAGGATTCCGATATTGGACATTTTCTCTATTACGAAAAAACGTGGTCCGTTTTCACGGAACAGCCAAACCTTGCAGAAAATGTCGAAGCGACGTAATGAATCATCACTTATGAGCAATTTTGTAAAACCCTCCAGCCTTGCAAAGAAAGGCATCAAGATCGCGGCTGCAGTCGGTATCGCCTGGGCGCTGCTTATCGGCATCATCTACCTAGCCTATCAGGACAGTGATGGAACAGGTGGAGGATTCCTCAATTTCGTGGCCCGCTTCCACATCCTGATCGTCCACTTCCCGATTGGTGTCATCTTCCTGGCAGTGACAGCGGAGGCTCTTGCTTTTCTGCGACCTCTCAAGGCTCTCAAAGAAGCGACGCCATTTATGAACTGGATGGCGCTTTTCGGCAGTATCGCCGCGACAGTCGTCGGTTATCTTCTGATGTCGATCGAGGACTTCGCGGGGCGCGCCATGACGATGCACATGTGGTGGGGGCTCGCCGTCACTGCGCTTTGCGTCTTTGTAGTGATCTTCCAGCTGGCGGGCAAGCGAGGTGCCTATCTTGGCGCTCTCGGCGCAGCTGCCTTTTCGACTGCTGCATCCGGCCACTTCGGCGGCGCTATGGTGCACGACGGTGACTATCTGACTCAGCATGCGCCGGAGCCACTCGTGCCCATCCTCGAGATCGGACTGAAGAGCAAGGAGGCTCGCGAGAAAGAAGCAGCAGAGAAAGCAGCCATAGCAGCCGTTGATCCTGCAGCTTCTGCGGAGGGAGGGAATGCCGCTTCCGATGCAGGGCTTGAGCCGGCAGCGCTGAAAGCGGCAGAGCCTGTGGCGCTGGCGGACCGCATCATCTATGACGACTTTGTAGCGCCTATTCTCGATCGTAAGTGCAACGAGTGCCACAATGAGAACAAGACAAAAGGCAAGCTTCGGATGGACACCCATGAGCTGTTGATGGCTGGAGCAAAGGGTTCTGATTTTCCTACTGTTGAGCCAGGGAATGCCGACGACTCCGAGATGATCGTCCGCGTCACCCTCGATCCTGACGATGATGAATTCATGCCCACGAAAGGTGAGCATCTGACCCCTGAGGAAATCGACCTCCTCAGCTTGTGGATTGCCAAAGGTGCAGATCCTGCGGCAACGGTTGGCAGCCTTGGTGACGAAGCCACAGCAACTTTCGCTGCCGTCATGGCCGATCTTGAGGGCGGAGAGGCTCCTGTCGCCATCGCTGGTGTGGACGCGCCGAAAGAAACCTCCGGATGGGATGCCCTTCCTGAAGAGGAGCGAAAAGCTCGACTCGACGCAGTCCTCGCGGCAGCCGAAGAAAAGCGCTTCTCCGTCATGCCCATCTCATCGGAAGACAGCCGCCTGCGCGTGAATGTCATCAATGCCTACAAGGAGTTTGGCGATGAAGAGTTAGCCTTGCTTGAGCCCGTCGCTGAGAACATTGTTTGGCTGGACCTAGCTCGGAGTCAGATCACGGATGCAGGAATGGCCACCGTAGGTAAGATGCGCGGCCTAGAGCGCATCCATCTGGAAAACACCCAGATCGGAGATGCTGGTTTTGCCAAAGTCGCCAACATGCAGAATTTGGAATACGTGAATCTTTATGGCACGAAGATCGGCAACGGCACGCTTGAGACATTCAAGACCCTTCCCAAACTCCGCCGTGCCTATGTGTGGCAGACAGATCTGGACGCAGGCGCTGCGAAAGCTTACGAGCGGAGCGTAAATCTCGAAATCAACACGGGCGTTGATCTTGCAGCAGCCGCTCCAATCGCACCACCGGCACCATCAGCCAAAGCGGAGGCCCCTAAGCCAGCCGCGAAACCTGCGCCAAAGCCAGCCGCGAAACCTGCTGCACCGAAACCTGCCGCCGCAAAACCTGACGCACCGAAACCTGCGCCAAAACCTGCTGCTGCAAAGGCTGACGCACCGAAGCCAGCGCCAAAACCCGCTGTCGCAAAACCTGCCGCTCCGGCCGCTAAGCCAGCTGCTGCGAAACCAGCTGCTGCTAAACCTGCAGCTCCGAAACCAGCTGCAAAGCCCGGCGCTCCGGCTGCCAAGCCAACGGCTTCGAAACCAGCTGCAGCAAAGCCTGCCACTGCTAAATCTGACACGCCCAAGCCTGCGCCAAAAGCTGCTACTGCGAAACCTGACGCACCGAAACCTGCGCCAAAGCCTGCCGCTGCAAAACCTGCCGCTCCGGCTGCCAAGCCCGCTGCTCCTAAACCTGCCGCTCCAGCTGCCAAGCCCGCTGCTCCGAAACCAGCGGCGAAACCTGCCGAAGCACCAAAACCAGCGGCAGCGAAGCCTGCACCAGCTCCAAAACCTGCTGAGTAGGCCGTCAGGAACCCAAGCTACAAAACGACCGCTTCCGGTATCGATCGGAATGCGGTTTTTTTGTCTTCAGCCCCGATTTCACAACAGATCCAGCCCCTCCTGCCGCTTTCTTCTGGACGATTTTTGAATAAACCCTTTCATAACCGGCAGTCCTGACGTATCCCACGCGCACTCCTGCCCAGAAAGCCACATCCCAATGCGAAATGCGGCCCCCGTTTCTCGAATGAACGTTACTCTCTCTTTCGCGACTGCTGTCGCCCCAGCCATTCTGCTTGTATTGCTCACCGGCTGTTCACAGCCTGATCCTGTGATGACGGTGCGCACCCTGTCACCGGATGAGAAAGAATTGCGCTTCCCCGAGACGACGATGGAGCGATTTCGCATGCGTAAAGTGACCCCTGAGCCCAAAGCGGCAGCTTCCGGCATTCCATTCGTCTTCACGGTCCCAGAGGGTTGGCAGGAAGTCGAACCGACCAGCATGCGGCAGATCAATTTGACCTTCGGAGAGAATGCTGAAGGTGAGTGTTATCTGACAACCCTTGCAGGGGCAGGTGGCGGACTCGTCAGCAATGTGAACCGCTGGCGGGGGCAAATGGGGTTACCAGAGCAGTCTGAGTCGGAAATTCAGGAGCTCCCCACGAAAACCTTTTTCGGGCGCGAAGCCACATTCGTCTCTCTCGATGGCGATTTCGCAGGTATGGGCGGCGGTGAGACTAAGAAAGACTACCGCATGCTTGGCCTTATTCTATCAGCACCGGAGGGCGCAGTGACCTTGAAAATGACCGGCCCGCGAGAGCTGGTGGCGGCTCAAACTCCCGCATTCGAGTCATTTATCAAAAGCCTCGGCGTTCGTAGCAATTAACGAGACCTATTACGGCTCTCTCCTACCATAACCTGATCTCATGAGCGAATCGAAAACCTCCCCATCCCCTCTCGTCTCTCTCTACCGATTTTTCACATCGTTCAAGCTGGCAACGATCGTCCTGGTTTTCATGACGATCGTGACGCTGCTGGGGACTCTATCGCAGCCTGCAGACGGGCTCCACGCATCGAAATTGAAGTATTTTCATTCCTGGTTTTTCATCGAAAAGCTCGGACCTATCCCCATCCCGCTGCCCGGAGGGCTTCTCCTGATGATCATCCTTTTCATCAATATGACGCTCGGTGCGCTCGTAAAAGTGCGGAAACGCTGGAAGGGCGTCGGCCTTCTCATTTCCCACTTCGGCATGCTTATGCTCCTGGCCGGAGGATTCGTCACGTGGGCGTTCAAGACCGATGGCTACATGGCCCTCTACGAAGGCCAAACCTCGAACCGGGTAGAAAGCTACCGCGACTGGCAGATCGAAATCCGCCCGCTCACAGAAGACCGGACAGCGGAAAGTGCTTACGTTTTCGGCCCTCAGTTCCTCCAGTCTATGGATGAGGACGAGAAGGTCGTGGTGGACGTCCCCGGCGAGCCTTTCACCCTGGCCATCGAAGGATATTCTCCGAATGGCGCGCCATACCCGGAGAGTTCGCCTCGGTCCAGCGAGGCGCAAACGCCCATCATCGATGGTTTCCGCTTCGTTCCTGAGCCGAAGTTGCCTGAGGTCGAGCGCAACCTTCCGGGTGCCTATCTCACGATTCAACCACAGGATGGCTCCGACCCCATCGAAACGATCCTCTGGGCAGGGTCATCCCGCTTTGATCCGGGCGACACGCCACTGGCATTCCCTTTCGAAGTAGCAGGCAAACCGTATGCCGCTCTACTCGTCAAAGAAACGTGGACAGTGCCTTTCAACCTGACACTCAACGAGTTCATTTTCGAGAAGCACCCGGGGACAACGATGGCCAGAAACTATGAAAGCCGCGTGGTGCGCCTCGAGGAGGGCGAGACTGACCAGCCAGTCCATATCAAAATGAATGAGCCGATGCGCTATCAGGGGCACACATTCTTCCAGGAATCTTATGGTCCATCGGACGCGAAACCCGGTGAACCCATGTTTTCCCAATTCGCAGTCGCCACCAACCCGGCTGACCAGTGGCCGCTCTGGGCATTGGTGGTCACAAGCATCGGCCTTCTCATCCATTTTATTTACATGCTTGTCAGCTTTATCATGAAGGCTGTCGCCCGCTCAAAAGAAGCACGCATGAAGCGGATCGCGTGAAGCGGTTCGCTCGAACTATCTAACTTCCACAATCCGAACCAGAGACCATGGAACAGAAGACCAATCACAAACGAGACTGGCTGATCATCGGAGCCATCATTCTAGCCGTCATCGCCGGAGGCGGGCTCGCCCGGAAAGCGATGAAGTATACGCCGAATGAGGACCTGGCATCCTACGAACCCTGGGATAAGGAAGTGGTCGAGAGCTTCGAGAAGATCCTTCTCCAGCAGGGAGGGCGCATCAAACCGATGCACACTTACGCCCGCTACACACTCACGAGCTTCAGCGGTGGTAAATCTCTTCGTTTCCAGACGGCTGACGGTGAAAAACACCTTCTCTCCGAGGCCGAATGGATGCTCGACACCCTTTTCCGCAGTGACATCGCCAAGAAGCATAAACTCTTCATCGTCGATAACTCTGCAGCGGTAGCTCAGATCAATGTCTCACCGGATAGCCGACGCGACCGCTACAGCTACAATGATCTCCTGCCCGGCCGCTCCCGCCTGGCTGAACTGGCTGCGAAATACGCAGAGGAACAACAAAAACTGGATGCCACCAACGAAAAGATCGACTCAGTCGACCAGATGGTTTTAAACCTGGGCCGCAGCGTCAGTCAGTTTGAATACCTGCTCGGACAGATCGGCTTCGCGAAAGGGGGCGACTTTGCCATCAACGAATCCATGGTCCCGCAGGACATGATCGAGCTGGCAGCGAAGGTCGACATTCTCGAGATGCTGGGCAAGATGCCTGAGATGAGCACGGACCAGATGGTTCAGATGATGCGCACGGGGAGTGGCGAGACTGAGGAAGAAAAAATGTTCGCCGGTGCGCTTCGGCTTCTTTTCTTCAACATGCGCTCCGCTACCGGCCTGAATTTTTTCCCTCCGGTAGATCCTGAGAGCGAAGTCTGGAAATCGTCAGGCGATCTCATCGGTGAAGCGCTAGCTGACAAAAATGTCCGCGAGCAGAATGTCGAAAAGTTGCAGAGGATCGCTGGATTAGTGACTGCCTCGAAGGGGCCAGCAGATCAATTTACTGGAGAACTGAATCGCTTCGCCGATTACCAGATGGATCGTGCGGCAGAGCGGGGCGAAGCGAAGCATGCCGTTCGCGAGGTCGACTATTACAACACCAACCCCTACCTTTTCGCTCTGGTCTACTTTATCCTTGGGGGCGTCCTCGTTGCCTTTTCCTGGCTCTCCCCTGGCTCGTCTTTGGGAAGAAAGGTTGTCCTGCTCGGCTGTATCGCCTGTGCTTTGGGCCTCGGCTACCTGATCTGGGGCATCACGCAGCGCAGCATCATTCGTGAGCGCCCACCGATCACTAACCTCTACGACACCGTCCTGTTTATTACGGCGACTGCCGTCCTTCTCGGACTCTTTATGGAGTGGGCTACCAAGCTCGGTATCGGTGCCATTGTTGCCGCATTTTCGGGAGCAGGGGGGATGTTTCTCGGCCGGAAGCATGAGATGGCCGAGGCCTCAGACACCATGGGGCAGCTAGTGGCGGTGCTCGACACGAACTTCTGGCTGGCTACTCACGTCACCATCATCAACGTAGGCTATGCGGCAGGCCTCGTTGCAGGTCTCATCGGCGTCTGCTACATCCTCAATCGCTTCTTTACGCGTCTCGTAGGCCGCGAAGAAGATAAAACCGCGCTCCGCTCCCTCACCCGGATGAACTATGGAGTCGTTTGTTTCTGCCTCTTCTTTTCCCTTGTCGGGACAGTCCTCGGGGGGATCTGGGCCAACTACAGCTGGGGCCGATTCTGGGGTTGGGATCCGAAAGAAAACGGAGCTCTCATGATCTGTCTCTGGACTCTCGTGATTCTCCACGGACGCATGGCTGGCTGGATC
>JAHDFZ010000085.1 GCA_020627905.1 Verrucomicrobiota bacterium | reverse complement strand
TTGGCTTTTTCCGAAATAATCGAGTTTACGAACTCCTTCTCAGTTTTGTCGATCCTGTCATCCGTCAACAGCTCAGCAGCACCTAGCAGAGCCTCCAAATCGTTGTTAAGGACAAACGAGACCGAGTTCAGCATTTCCTGCCGCAGCTCGGCGATCCTGAGCCACGAAGTGATGTCCTCCAGAATCAAAACAAGACCGTTCTGTAGGCGGCTTGGCTGTAGCGGCCGCATCCGAAGGAGAAACCTCTTCGCCTCGATCAGATCAGGTTTGCACAAGATCTGGGCAGACTCTCCCTCGATCACCACCCGCCTCATCGCATCCGCCAGATCGCCTTCCGAGAGACCGGAAAGCAGCCCAACCCACTCTCGGGCAGTTAGTTCATCGACTTCTTCCACCTCATCAGCCAGGAGGGTGCGCGCGCGATCAGATGCAAAAATACATCTCCCGTCGACATTGAACAGAAGCGCCGCCTCGAGAGATGTATGAAGCGTATGCTCGTGAAGGCTCAAAGCATCATCGAGTTGGGCGACGGTTTCTCGCAATCGATCCGGGACATCCAGGCTCTGAAACTCGGCCTCGCTGAAGGCGCTGCCTGAGCGGATACGTAGTGACAGGAAACCAAGCAATTTTTTGTGCTCGTCGACTGCAGACTCTCCGGCGCACCACCAGCACCCGAGTTTCTCGCCTTTCTCTGCGAGGAGATGCACTTGGAAGCCTTCGCCCAGAAAAAGACCATCTCGGAAGGCCGCATGGACCATGTCTTCGCTGATCACCAGCTCATCGGGAGACTGATTTTTCAGGACATCAATGACTTCACCTGGGGCTTTACCCAAAGCAACGCCGTGCTCGCGATTCGACACGAACTGGGACATGGCAACGCAGAAAGACTCTTCGATTGCTCCACGGTCACGATGTTGGCTTACAAAATGGGAAGCCGCTTTTGCCCTTGTAAATAGCTGGAGAACGAGTTGGCCTACTGTTTTTCGCTGGTGAGAAAAGGTAAAGGCGAGGTGCACGCATAGCAGACCGAAAGTGGTGACAACCGCAGAAGACGGTGTCACCCAGAAAGGTGCCGCAAAAAAGGTGGCTGACGAGCAAGCTGCCACCCCACCCAAGACGATTAGTGAGCCCAAAAGAGACAGATGCCGGCCCCGAATCTGATATACCATCAACGCAAGACCTAGAATCAAGCAAAGCGCGGCCTGGATGCCTTTCGCAACACGGCGGTGGATATCGCCCGACAGCATTGCTGAATGGATGAATAATTCCCGCTCCAGAGGTGTCACTACCTGTTGATTGAGCAATACCTCATCATAGACAAGAGCCGTCGATTCAGTCTCACCAGCCACGAAGACAATCTTGCCATCCACAAGAGGGCCTAAATCGGACATGCTCATCAGTCGTGAGGCCTCAATTAAAGGGATGCTCAATGGGTCAATGTGGTGACTGACCCACAACGCATCACCACCTGCCTCTGGATTGATCAATAATCGACTATTCTTCAGCCGACTCCAGAAATCTCTGCTCTTATCTGCATGCTGAGAGATGATTCTGACCTCGGAAGCTCCCTTCCCGAGACAACGCTCGGAAATCTGCTGAAAGTCCGATTTTTCAGCACTCCTTACCCCTAACAAGTCAGAGGAAACTGATCCACGATTTTGAGTTCGCACGAGCAGCTCGTAAGCAAACGAATCGGAAGGGTGAAAAAGGCCCAACATCTCACTCAGGCACACTGCCGCCACCAGTAGCAGACTCGTCGCGATCTGATTGACCTTTTTACGCTCACTGGTTATAATTTTTCCTGTTTCCGAGCGCTTGGCCATGAACACGAAAGCTTCGGAATTCCCGGAGTGTAATGCAAGTCCTTTCAACGAAGATATATGGCCTGCTGACCCACGAAATGAACGCCCATTGGGAGCGGGTCGATCGGGATGTTCTCGGTCCCGTCTCCGAAGCAATCGCAGCAAAAGCGGGCTCACAGGAGGAGCTCAGCCATTTCGATTTGCTGCATCAAATCCTCCTGACCATCGACGAAACGCTTCTGTCTCTCGAGCAGGAAAGCGAATCCTATCAACGCTTTAATCTCAGGCATTCGCGTCTCAGCTCAGCGGAGGAAATCAATCAGAATATTCTGCTCTACGCCGAGGAGCTTGGCAGGACGAAGGCTGAGCTCGTGGGCGATCGCCGGGCATTCAAACGGCATTTTGGTCAGGATACGATGGTGGCTCGCTTTCAGCGAAAGACCGGAGAGCACGAGCGGGCAACCGTCATCCTGCTGCGCACGATTCCGCGCATCCTCGACACATGGCCTTTCGACGAGCAACCGATCACAGAGGAAATTCTCCAGAACCTTCCCTCACAGCGGCTGCTTCGTTTATACGATGAATACACCAGAGACGAACGGATTCCCGTCGAGGCTCTGCGAGCCTTTTCAGCATTGGTCAAAGCCTGCCCACCCCATCTCAAGAGGCATCTCCTGCCCGCAGATGCTGAGCAGCTGATTATTCGATCAGCTCAGGACATAGAGAGAGATCCGTGGTGTCAGATTGAGGGCCTCAGACTGCTCCATCAGGTTTCGATCCGTTCTTTCAGAGAGATCGCGTGGCGGCTGTTCGGCTCCCCGAGTGAGGATGACCAGGCATGGGTGCGGCGCAGGACGGTGGACCTCGTGCTGTCGGATGACATGCTCGAACCCTTGCGAGAAAAAGTCATGCGCGATCCTTCGCCCATGGTCAGGCAACGGATTGCCGAGCAGGCGCATCTGCTAGACAATGAGCAGACGCTGGAAGTGCTAAGAGCTCTCTCCTCTCTCGAAGAAACGGAAACCGCAGTCAGGGGCTCCGCCCTCATGAAGCTGGGTGAACAGGCTCTCACAGCTCCAGATTCTGTCAGCTTCGGTAAAGTTTTAGCAGAAGCCCTACTCTCGGAAACCGACTCTTGGTGCATCCGCGTCAGCTGCCGGATCATAGCAGAGACGCATCGGCACTTATCGGATGAGATGGACAAAGCCCAGTGGTTCGATCTTTTCTACGGTGCTCTAAATACGATCAACCTTGAGCATGACTCCATCTCAGTCCGACGGTGGGCCGCTCACACTCGTGAACAGCTGGTCTGCGAGGCTGATGAGAACAAAAAGAAAGTCCTCACGAGCTTCCAGACAGCTTTACGGAACACTCGCATCGGGAAATCCGGAAAGATTAAGATCCCTGAAATCGAAGACTGGGATGATCAAGCTATCGGCCGTGTCCTTGCCGTAGGCAGTCAGGAAGATTTCGGGGCCGATGTTCATCGATCGAAAAAGCTCCTCAGGTTCACGCGCGGCGATCGTATGGGGTTCAGGCTCTGGCGTTTTTTCTACGAGTTCCAGAAACCCTCGCCTGACAAGAGGCAGGCGTTCCGCCATACGATTGGGCGCCTCTATGATGGGCACATTCGCATCCCCTCGCCCCTCCTCTCGGAGATGTCGATGACCAAAGTCCCTGGCGAACCCTACACCATCTCCGATGAAGCAGGGTGGCGTCCCATGCTACCGCTCGTGGATGAAGTGATTTCCGCTTTTGATCGATTCCCCAACCGGAAAGCTTTGACCATCAGCACGAGCGAGGGAACGACAGTCCTCTCAATTCCCACAAATACTCTCAAGCGCCTGCGAGCACAGAACAAGCTTAATACGAAGTTTGACGAATATGCTCTCGCGAGAAATACAGACCCAGCCGGATACGTCGCGATGCTGCGCCAGATCGGCATCGGGCTGGAATTCATCCCACACCCCGGGGAGAAGGTCGAGCCGGAGATCCATCAGTGGTTCCACACATCTGCAGCTGTCTCAGGTTTCGCTGGCCTGGAATCTGTGACCACCCGCATCCGTGACTATTTCTATTCAGCCTACGCCAATAGTCTCGAGCAGCTCTTTGTCTTTCTTCTATGCGCCTTTCTCTATTTCGCCGGACGCCACGTCTATCTGAATCAGATCTTTTTTCGACTGAGGAACAAGGTCCCACTGATCGTCGGAGGATGGGGAACGCGGGGGAAGTCAGGCACAGAGCGGATCAAAGCAGCTCTGTTTAATGCCATGGGCCATCGCATGGTATCCAAGACAACCGGATGCGAAGCAATGTTTCTCTACGCCGATTCCTTCGGCAAAACACACGAGCTCTTCCTCTTTCGCCCCTACGATAAGGCAACCATCTGGGAGCAGGTCAATATCGTCCAGCTTTCGGCACGACTTCGATCTCACGTCTTTCTCTGGGAATGCATGGGACTAACACCTGCCTACATCAACATCATCCAGCGGCAGTGGATGAAGGATGACATCGCAACAATCGTCAATACCTACCCAGATCACGAAGACCTGCAGGGCCCGGCTGGCATCAATATTCCGCAGGTCATGACTTACTTTATTCGGAAAGGAGGGCACTGTATTACCAGCGAGCAGCAGATGACGCCCATCCTCGAGCAATCTGCCCGTGAACTTGGATCTGCCTTCACGACTGTGGGATGGCTCGAGCCAGGGCTTTTGACAGAG
Source organism: Verrucomicrobiota bacterium (assembly GCA_020627905.1). GTDB lineage: Bacteria > Verrucomicrobiota > Verrucomicrobiia > Verrucomicrobiales > DEV007 > Arctic95D-9. The sequence continues at coordinate 8,835 of JAHDFZ010000085.1, read as the reverse complement.
GATATGCTCGACCGCTTCCCCTATGCCGAACACCCTAACAACATCGCTCTCGTAAAAGAGCTGGGAAATGCCCTTTCGCTCGACGAGGACTTTTCCGTGAAAGAAATGGCCGACCGTGTCGTTCCTGATCTGGGAGTTCTGAAGGTTTATGCCCCGGCCGCCATCCGTTCTCGTCAGCTTCAGTTTGTCAACGGATGCTCCGCCAACGAGCGCTTTGGTGCCCTCGGGAATTGGACGAGGCTCGAGTTCGATAAGCAGGACCCCATCGAGGAGCCGGGCGTTTGGGTCAGCGTAGTCGTAAACAACCGGGCCGACCGCATCGCTCGCTCCCGGGTTTTTGCCGCCATTTTAGCAGAGGACATCGAGGTTGATCGTATCTTCCTCATCGGCTCAAACCTGCAGGGCATGATGGGCTACACCCGCGAGGCCTTTGATGGAGTCCTCGAGCAGATCGACTTCTCCTCTTCAGAAACACCTCAGGCAGATCAGTGGCGAAATTGGACGCGAAAGATGCGCTTGCCTACCTCACGCGAAGAGGTCGACACCTACATCGCTGTCATCGATGACGGGGATGAGAAGGAGCCATTCATCCAGTTCTATGAAACCGCCTATTCCGAATATGAGGCCCTGGCGGCCAACGTCTCCTCCGGCGATGCGTGGACCAGCAAGGCAAAAGATCAGCTGAGAGCCTGGTTCGAGAGAAAGTTCGTCATCGTTCAGGACTACTTTTCTACTGGTGATCAGACGATCCATCGCATCGTCAACGAGACACCTCCCGGCTATACTCACAAAGTCATGGGGATGCAGAACATCAAGGGAACGGGTCTCGACTTCGTTTATCGATTCCAGGCCTGGGATCTCTGCTACAACGCCTGCCAGAAAATCAAAAGCCGAAAGCTGAAGGTGGCTCGCGAAGGTCTTTCCTCTCTCAGCGCCTTTACCGATTACGGGCTTGTGTGCGAGGAGGAAGTGCTAGATGCCATTCAAATCGCTACAAAACTCCACGTCCCAAAAGATCGGGCGATCCGAGAACAGCTCGAATTGATTGAGACAACGATGCAGAAGACCCTCGAGGGCATCAAGTCAAACCTTGGAACTGGGGACACCCAGAAATCAGCCAGCTGGATCAGTAGCGTTGCTGAAAAGTTCCTCACTTTCCTCGAACGAGTGCTCGATGGAGGAGATGCCATCCGTCGCCGGAGAATTGCCGACCAGGTCTACCGCGACATGGCAAATCTACGAATCAGCCCCGCCAAAGCCGCTGGTGAAATCCAGCGAATGAACAAACGGCAGAAAGGCGGGTGGTTGAAGAAAGATATCGCTGCGCGTCGTCAGAGGCGGCGTGGGTGAAAGGTTATGGCAAATTCCTTTTGAATGCTCAGGACCAAGACCGAATATCACCGTAGCAAGCATGAGCGCATTTCTAAGTCAAAGATCGCCCCCCTGCGCGCCTTTCAGTCGCTGCTACATTCGATGACGCTTTCAAGCTCTTCAGCCCGTAGGAAGAAGGCTCTGAGTCTCTGATGAGTCTGACCCCAGTCTCTAACATTCATTTCCTCTGGACGCACTTCTCTGATAAATTGATCAATGATGTCCAGCTCCGAGACGATCGCCCGCGCTCGCCCCGGATAGATGCGGGGTCCATCATAAAACTGGTTCCAAACATCCTGGAGCACCGGGCAATTGAGGCCATGACGATCAATCAACATTAGGAATTCTTCCTCTTCGTGGCTGATGTGGTCAGCCTGGCCAGAGCCAGCTATTGTCATATTGAATGCCATAATAGGAATGTCCGACCTTGAAGAAAGAGTAAATGGCTCGGTCACTCACAGTTTTGAGAGCGCTTCGACGTAGGTCGCTACCGAGCAAATCGGTAGATCTCGGCTGATCCAGTCTGATTCGATTTCGCGTTGGAGAGCATTCGGGAGAGGGTTCGTTAGAGCTTCCAGCTCCACCGGAAGCAAGTTGAAATGGGGCGCCATGTAACCAAGCAGTTCAATCGCTGCCAATTGCTCAAACTCATCGCGAGAATCTACAAATCCTATGAGAAAGGAGCAGTCGGCGTAAAATTTAGAAGCGAATTCCTGTGCAAGATACTTCCCCCACCAAGGAGCATAGCGACTGTGGCGCACACCAAAAGGTTTGTCTTCGATTCGGCCGCGCTCGCGCCAAATCGAACTGCAACGATCCCACGAGTCTTCAATGCCACCAGCTAGGAGATCATCAAATTGATACCTCAAACGCAAATCGGTATACCATTCTTCGGTCGAATCAGTCATTTTGTATCCACTGTGTAGCCCCCCGCTGTCTCTATGCGTCGTGAAAGATGCATGGGCATTTCGAAAACAGTCTGTGATTGCCTTCCTCTTACTCGATTACCGCACGCAGGTGCCCACTCGAAGCCTGCACATCAAGCTAAATGTAACAAGGCTCTTCATAAGGATTACAAGTCAATTTAAGCAGCGAAGACAAACATGCCTCTGACCCAATTTGCGAATCCCCATCAATCAAGACATTAAACTGACATTCCACTAGCACCTCGACCCGAGATCATCGTTTCCAAAACTTCAGCTTAGCCAGGAATCCGCCCTTCCCTTGCTTTTTAGGTGTTCCTGAAATCGAGTTTTCAAGAGAATCTGCTGCAACACCTTCCCCTTCTTTCAGTGTCTTACGTGGATGACGAATCTCATGCACCCACCCATGCTTGACTAATATACGATCGACTTGGTCAAAATAGAACTTTCCTTTGTCAGGATCGACCATTCGAACGAAACAGGCAAAGCCTCGAATCACGGATAAGAGATGCTTCTTGCTTCCCCGCCAACTTTTCCCCTCCGGCCCACTTTCCTCGATTTGATGCAACAACGCACGAAATGCCTTCAGGTCCTGACGCGGGACAGAAACCCGATCATTCACTACCAGCCCTGTTACCTCTTGACGGCTGCCGCGGCGCATAATCCGAGTCTTATCAGGATGAACGATAAAACCCTCAGCTTCCACGATAGATCGTGCTCGCCAGAGCATTTTTCGAACACAATCACCTGCTTCTTCCCCGGCAGAAAACGTGACGTCGTCAGCGTAACGCGAGTAATCAAACCCCAGAGACTTGGCAGCCCCAACCATCCTCTTATCCAGGCGGTAGCAAAGAATATTCGTGAGAGCCGGGCTTGTAGGAGCGCCCTGAGGAAGGTGACGCTCACTCTTGTGCAGCCAATATCTCTCACCATCCATCTCTATCTCATCAACCTCAGGTTCTGTGCAAATGAGAGATAGCACAGTCGCAACATTCTCAGGATAGCCCAATTTTCTAAACACTCCCTTTACTCGGCGATAAGTCACCGTGGGAAAGAAGTTCTGCATATCCATATTTACCACCACCTCTTTTCCCACGTGCTGACTGGCGTTTGTTACGATAGAACGCGCCGGAGCGAAACCATGAGCGGCCTCGTGCACCGGCACCTCATGAAGAATTTTCTCCAAAATCAGATGCTGCAGCTTTTTCAACCGAGGCATCGGGGCCGAAATCAAGCGATGACCGCCGCTTTTCTTCGGCATCAAGAACCGTCGGTAATGAGTGGTCTGCGAGACTTTTCGATGAAACGAGAGGAAGCGCAGCTCACCGACTGAGACTTCCAGAAGCTGGGCTAGCTCCCTAATGTTCGACACAGGGGGGATCCCGAAAAGTTCACCCGACTGTTGCGCGGCATTCTCCAGCCCCGCAGAGACGCCTTCCCCCAGGTAGCAGATGTCCTCCTCCTTTCGTTTGGCCCATGCTTCAGCGCGCTCTTTCTGCTCCGCTAGTCGACGCTCCCGGGTTTCCTGCTGCTTGGCCTTAGACTGTGCCATGCGCCGCTTCCGCATCTCAAACAGCATGGCTTCACGATTCTTGAATCGTCGTTGCTTCGCGGCCAGCTGATTTACCTCCTTTGCCAACTCGCCACGCCGCCTCAGCCAGTCCTCAGTTAGTTGCGTAGGGCCATCCTCCGGTTTCCAAAAACCGAGACGCAGCATTTCCTCACGAATCACCGCATCTCGCGATGATTCCCGGACGCGGTTGTAGTATTCCTGACGCCGACTCGCACTCATACCACACCTCTAAATGAGTAAGATAGCAGAGAAAGCGGCCACCTAGTGGACACGAGTCGCTTCGTTCTTATCTGAGGACTGGGTGGATCAACTCCAGCGGGCTGCCACCGGTGTGTTATTTCAAACCTCCGGTTTGGCACCGGAAATGACACACCGGTGGCTTTAGCCCGCACAGTCGAGATCCGACCAGTGACGCGTTGCTGGTCTGTAGGCATGGACGGCGATACACCGTCCGCGAGCAAGTTCTCACTCGCATTCCCTAGGACACCTTCTCTCTCTGCTACCTTAAAAATCAACTCTCCACAGCGGCGGCCGGATATCGGCTCGCACTGTCTTACCTTCGTTCTCATCAGAGGACTGGGGCGATCAACTCCAGCGGGGCCACTACTACCCGTTATTTCAAACCTCCGGTTTGGAACCGGAAATGACGGGTAGTAGTGATCGCCCCGCACAGTCGAGATCGCACCAGTGATGCGTTGCTGGTCTATAAGCATGGCCGGTGATACACCGTCCGCGAGCAAGTTCTTTGACCGCGTGCGTTCTATCCTGATCGCCAACTGTGGAGAGTGAAAAAACATGTTACAAATTAGCCTCGCTGATTAGCGTAGAGCCTCATGGCTAGCATGTGCTCACACGGACCTTTATGCAATTTATTCTGAATGAAAAAGCTACAGTCGCATTGGCCACCGACGATCCTCTGATCCTTATCAATGACCAACTCAGGAGAATATGACTTATTTCCGTCAATAACTTTAGCGGTCAGGTGTTGATGGCCATTTTTCTCTGTCCGACGAAGCTTTGAAACTGCACCTGCCTCCACCAGACGGGTAGCGGATTGTTCACGCTCATTACTAAAGCGTAGCTCGTCCATCGGCAACGGCTCTCGGCTAAGCTCCCGCAAGCGATACACACCTTTATTGATGTCATATATGGCACGACCTGCCTGAACCCAAGCAGTCAAAGCTCCCTCTACCTCTGCCTGAAATAGACCACTATGAGTAGCGAGTTGTTTGGGAGTCCCGCTCCAGCTGGATTCCAGCGTCTGAAAAACCTTTAACTTAACCTCGTCAGAAACCTCAGCTCTCGGCGCCATCAGATCAAAATTTCCGGCCCGTGACCAGTCATTCGCAGTCCATCCAGAAAGACAAAGAGTAAAATTCATTTCGCCCATATCAGCGACATAAAACGACGGCATTCCCGATCCAAGCAGAGTCACGGTAAATTTTCGAGTAACTGGGATCAATCGCTCCAGCACTAACAGTCGCCGCCTTCCCCAAACTCGAATCTCTGCCCTGTCTGGCCCGTGATAGATCGAGCGGGAGCATTTCACCACTTTCCCCCAGGGCTCGAACACCGCACAGACGGGTTCGCCCGGAGATAACTGGAACCGAATCGACCTCGGCCCATGCTTTTCTTTGAATCGCTTTAGCACAAAACAAAAATTGTGCAGATCCATCGGGTGTAAGTCGAAAGTATATCCCGGTAGGGTAGCCGCCGAGCTAACCTGTAAAAAGCCTCGCACCCAGCTATCCGGCAGGTCAATCTTTACCTCTCGATAATCATCCTCATCCTGGGTTTTGACATCAAAACCGCCTGGATCGACTTGAAAATCAGTGGTTTTATAATCTCGGATTTTCTGAAATTCGTCATATAAGGCCGCAGAATAATCAACATTCGTCGTGCCAAAGGCTATTTCTCCCGTCTGGTCGAAGATATTGTGGCTACAACCTAACCGCCCGTATGTCGATTCATCCTCGCTGAAGCACTCGAAGAACAATTCATCCGGATGAACAGTGATGACTGGATCCAGCACGAACCACATGTCGTAGTCCTGCTTATACAGATACTTGAAATAGCGCTGCTGAGCCGCATAAAACGGCTGCATCACCTTGTGCCGCTGTCGATCCAATTGCTGAAGTTCCTCGCGCTTCGCCTCTAGCTGAGACGCTACATTTGGTTCCTCCGCCATGATCTCCGCCACCCAGAGGTCCTCCTGCTGCTTCGCCCATTCTTTATACTCCGTCTTATCCTGAGGCTGAAAGCGCAGGTCGGAAATAACAACATCGTGAAGTGCCGAAATCGCCTCACGAAAGGGTAGATGTCGGTTCAACCGTCCGGAAAAAAACGTCGGCTGGCGGGAGGCATCGGGCACGAATTTCACACCAGTGCTACTGGAATCTGAAGAGACGTTGCTGTTCCCGCTATATTTATACTCAAACAACATCGCTAATCCGTTTGCAAAATTTGAGGTGTGACCACACGCACGGGATTCTCTAGCTCAGTCCAATGGCTCCCAATCTCATGCATCATCGAGATATACTCGGCTTTATCTCCTACAGCAATCGTTCCGGAGACGCGACGCAGCAGGTTCATGACAAAGTCCCCTGATCGCGCATCATTCGTAGCCTCTGATCGCAGGAAGCTCGTGACGCGATCTTTCGCAACTCGCCCGCGATTGATTTGGGAAAGCACAACCAGAAAGTAGTGCTCCATTTTTTGCAGATTCTCGAATTTACCAGAGGCATAGCGAACCAAGTAATTCGTAGCAAAAGTCTGGATCTCAGAACTCGGATGCTGGCTAAGCTTGATTAGATACTCCTCGCCATCGGCATCCTGAAGAAAGCGAGTAATCATCTGCTTGCCATAATCCTGGACATCAGGCAGCACGCTATCACAGAGACTAATCAGTAGCTCCGGCGTCCAATCTGATTCCGTAAATTGAGCCGAAAAATACCGGAATGCGAAATCTCGAGTATCCTGCCAATCTGTATTAAAAATCCGCAGAGCGTCTCTCGCATGCGCTTTTATCCTATCAGGCCTTCTCTCGTAGTAATCCCACAGATAAGAGCGGCCGTCCTGATGAGCTTGCCCAGCCAGTTTCGCCAGTAATCGTATGGAATGTTTATCTAAGTCAATATGGTCTTTTAATAACAAAAAACCGAGACGCTGACCAGCAGCATAGCGCGACTCCATCATCTTGAAACAAGACTCTGCTGGTATAAATTTACACGCAGAACGTAGTGGCCCACTGATCAATTCGATAAGATCATCATGGTGGCCATCGAACGCTTCCTGACGCAGAACCAATGGGTATAGTTGTGACACTAATTGCTCTGAAAAGCCCTCATTGCTTGCGGCTAATCGCTCAACAATCGGTCGTGCCGCCCCCCTGACATCAGAATGCTCAGACAAGCAAAAACTGGCAAGGACATCAGCTCGTTCCGAGAGAGCTTCTTCCCCTAACCGGCCAAAGACGCCCATGCCCAACTGACGAATCTGAGCATGCTCTGAGCGCAACAGCTGCTCCCAGATCTCATCTGGGATCTCCTCGGGAGGGTCCGACGATAAAGACACCGCCTGCGCTCCCAGTAATTGCACCTGATACAGCTCGTGGGAAAGCAGCTCATCAAGCACCTCGTGAGAAAGTCCCCCCAACGGAACCTGAGCAAGCATGACGAGAGTTTCTCGCGTAGAACTCAATTTCAGCTCTGAATCTTCCCCGGAATACATGAGCAAGCGCGAAATCACGTGCAGGACGATTCCCTGCTGTATTTCCGCATTCATCCAATGGGCACCAACCCATGAACGAGCAAGAGTGTGCACGTCCTCTCCCGGCAACAGGATCAGCTCACCCAAAAATTCTACATCATCCTGGAAGAACCTAATGCTTTCCTCTACCCAACGAATCGCCAATTCCCTTCCAGCAGGTAGCTCACAGGCCAAAAGAGCCAAAAGAAGTGTTTTATCGGGAGAGTGACTAACCCAGGCAAGCTTCGCAAGATCCACCCCCAGCTCTTGAGTCACCGCATATCTCTGCCCAACGCAGCCAATGATAAAATCCACGGGCAGATCGCTGGAAAACTCCGGGACTGATCGCCAAGCCTTCACCGCAAACTCATGCACAGCCCCACAACGACTATGCTGCAACAAATGCCTCAGCGCATCAGGAGCTGAGTTCCAGATCTCCGGATAAGCCTCTTCGCGCTCAGGTGGCAAAGTCTGGCCGACCTCATCTTTTGGTGTGAAGTCTGCACGAGCGACCCACGTTTTTCCAGAGCGGCACTCATAGCGCTGGCTGTTCTGATACAAAAGGTAATTCAGAGCTAAATACCCTGCATATGGGCCAAAGTATTTGCGGATTACTGTCGACCTCCGGGCTTCATAATCCCAGCGGTATTCAGTCTCTGTTCGGATGGGCTTTTTATCTTGCTCATCATCGTAAGCCATTAACACCCCCACAGCTAGGGTGACATATGTTTGAGCCTCGTTAAGCTCACCCGCACGGCGCAGAGAACGGACGACACGTCTGCGTAAATACTGCCGTGTCTTGTCCGAATAACCGAAGGGCGTATCAGGCTTCCCCACATATTCTTCTATCTTTACGTAGCGCTGAGTCTCTGGGTGCACCGCATATCCCCAGGGTGCCGCATAAGAAGCAGATGATTTCTCAAACCGCTTGGCAACCAATCCATAGAGCTCAGCGTCACGGCGAAATTCCGCAGACTTGAATAGATGACGAATGGTCCGAAAATAAGGTGCCTTGAAAGGGATCGTGCTCAACACATCGAACAGGACACTACGGACATCAGGGAACCGGTAACTCTGCCAATACAGCGGAAGCAAGCACTGCGGCTCCCCCTGCTCGAGCAATGGCGCTAGGGATTCACGAAGCAGCGTCTCCCCACTGCCAAGAGCATCCCTAACTGATTCTGGCAAACTGCTTGCAAGCTCGTCTTCTAACTTCCCTCG
>JAHDFZ010000084.1 GCA_020627905.1 Verrucomicrobiota bacterium | reverse complement strand
CTAATCTACAGTTCCTGCGCGCTCGGCCAGCCGCAGGGCTGCAACCTCCATCGCCGAGGCTTCGTAGGTCCTGGAAGCCCTGCCTCGCTTCACAAGCCACGGCCTCGACACGCCGCAGGTTGGGAAAACCGACATCCCGTTCGGCAGAGGCTTCCTGGGAGTAGCGATTTTCTTACCGCTTTTTGGTGAGTCCTGCACGTTGACCAGAGGTGCCAGAGAGCATGTATGCCAAGGGCAAAAGGGGCCCTACCTCCATTTCTTGACCGAAGCTTTTCTGATTGAGTTGCGGCTGAAAATGCGTGACACTCATTATCCCCGAAGACTATGAACCCCCGCACGTCTGACCCTCTCCTGAATGCGCTCGACTTTTTTGGTCAGCTCTACGGAACGACCGTAAATCCGGCCTCCGCCGTTGACGGATTACCTCTCGCGAACGGAAAGCTCACTCCTGAACTATTTTCCCGAGCTGCAGGGAGATGCGGCTTGGAGGCAAAGCTAGTAAAGCGTTCGTTTCGCCAATTGAATGACGTGCTGCTTCCCGCCATTGTCTTAACCAAAAGCGGGCCGCCATGTCTTCTGGCGTCTCGGGGGAAGAGTGAGTGTGAAGTCATCGCTCTCGATGGGTCGGGCCGCAGCGAAACGGTCGCTCGCAGGGATGTTGCGGCGGATTACAGCGGCTATGTCATCCTCGTAAAGCTGGCATTCGATTTTGAGAAACGTTCGGATTTCTCTGAGGACGAGCCTCGGCGCTCGAAGAGCTGGTTCTGGGGCACTCTATGGAGATTTCGCTCCCTTTACGCCAAAGTGGGGTTTGCGACGATCTTTATCAATATCTTCGCCGTCACCTCGTCGGTGTTCGTGATGAACGTCTATGACCGCGTCATACCGAACAAGGCGATGGATACGCTCTATGTGCTCGCTATCGGAGCGGCGATCGCTTATGGGTGTGATTTCCTCATCAAGATGCTGCGGACCTTCTTCCTGGATCGGGCGGGACACCGGGCTGATCTCATCATGAGCGGTTATCTCTATGAGAACATCATGGGGATGAAATACGCTTCGCGACCGGCCAGCGCAGGGGCGCTTGGGGCGCAGGCGCGTTCCTATGAGGGGTTACGCGAATTCTTCGCCAGTGCGACGATCACCACCCTGGTGGATCTCCCCTTCGTTTTCGTTTTCGCTGGAGTGGTCTACATGCTGGGCGGAGTGGTGGCGGTGCCGATGGTCATCGGGATGCTGATTGCTCTCCTCGTCGGGTTTATCATGCAGTGGCCCATTTACAATGCTGCTAAGAAAGGCTACCAGGCAGGAAATCAGCGCCAGGCTCAAAATGTTGAAACGATCAATGCTCTTGAGACGATCAAGACGGTTGGAGCAGAGTCCACTCTCGCAAAAAAAATGGAGGCTGCTGTTTATGAGTCAGCGAAAGCCGACTCCCGCTCCAAGATGCTCTCTCAAGGGACGGTGAATTTTACCGCGCTCATCACTCACATGGTATCGATTGCCGTTGTCATCGTGGCTGTGTATCAGGTGAATCAGGAGAACATGACCATGGGGGCCATGATCGCCTGCGTGTTGTTAGCGGGTAGGGGGATGGCGCCCGTCGGGCAGTTTGCTAATTTGCTGGTGCGTCTCCAGCAGAGCCGACTTTCTCTGAAGGGGCTGCAGGATCTCATGCGGAAACCAGTCGATCGAGCTCAGGATAGTCTCGGGCTGGATCTCGGGGTCTTTACCCCATCCATTAAAGTGCAGTCCGCCTCGTTCTCGTTCCCGGTTTCGGAGGATCAATCACTCGATGTGCTTCAGGATGTCAGCTTCGAGCTGAAGGCTGGCGATCGAGTTGGAATCCTCGGTAAAATTGGATCCGGGAAAAGCACTCTTATTCGCATGATGATGGGGCTTTATGATCCCTCGTCTGGATCCGTCGAGATCAGTGGCGTAGACATCCGTCAATTGAATCCCTCTCAGTATCGCCGCAAAATCGGCTACGTCTCGCAGGATGCCGGCCTTCTTTATGGCACACTTCGCTACAACCTTACCGTTGGTGCCCCGTGGGTTGGTGAGGAGGGTGTCTGGCTGGCGATTCAGCGTGCGGGACTCGAGGAACTCGTTCAGGCTCATCCATCAGGGATCGATATTCCCATCGCAGAGGGAGGAGCTTCACTATCTGGTGGGCAGAGGCAACTGGTTGCCCTCGCCCGTGCGCTCATCGAAGAGCCGGATATCCTCATCTTCGATGAGCCAACCAGTGCCATGGACCCCGGGTCGGAGCGCATGTTCCGCGAGCGGGTGGCTGCTTATCTGGCAGAGGACGCTACCCGTATGCTGATCATGGCCACTCATAAGTCATCTATGCTTGAGTTGGTGGATCGTCTTCTGGTGATCGATGGGGGCAAGCTCATTAACGACGGCTCGAAAGATCAAGTTCTGGTTCGTGGTGATGGCGCACAGGTAGCCTCCGGAGCAGTCGACCCAGCAAACTCAGTGTCAACCACTCCAGACTCAGGTGCCGGTTCGCCTTCGGCGAAATCAGTCACTCCCTCTAAAAAGCTTGTCCAGAAGCAGGGGGTTCACGCCAAATCAACCCCCTCAAAAGTATGAGCCGTTCCATTCACCCAGATGACCTGGCCTACGTGCGAAATGCGAAATCGGCGGTTCGCAGCGAAAAGATTCGGGGAGCCTCGCTTCTCCTCTTCGGCGTGGTTTTTTCTCTCGCGGCCCTCGTCTATTGGGCGTCGGTTTCAGAGATTGATGAAGTCACGAAGGGAGTGGGGAAAGTCATTCCTTCTTCATCCATCCAGACCGTGCAGAATCTGGAAGGAGGCATTGTTGCTGAAATCCTTATTGGTGAGGGAGATTTCGTGCAAGAGGGCGATATCCTTGTCCGGATCGATGACACACAGCGCAACTCCGTTTACATGGAGAATCTTTCCAAAGCCCAGGCTTATGAAGCGCAGCTCGCGCGGTTGCTGGCCGAGGGAAGGGCAGACCCCGCCATCGAATTCCCGACGGATATTCTGGAAACTCGGCCGGAATTAGCGATGCGAGAGCAGGCACTTTTTGCGAAACGCGCGAGAGAGCGTGAGACGCAGAAAAAGCTCTTTGAAGAAAGTCTCGAACTCGCTCAGGAAGAACTAAGCCTCACCATCCCGGCCGTAAAACGAAACGTCGTTTCGAAAGTGGAACTCCTCCGTCTCGAGAGAGAAGTGAATGATCTGGAGGGAGAGCTCTATGGTCTCACCGGGGGCTTCGAGCAGGAGGCAATGGAAGAATATAACACCGTCAAAGCAGAGCTGGAAGCGCTGCGGCAGGCGATGTCAGCCAGGCAGGACTCGGTGGAGCGGACGCTCGTTCGTTCGCCGGTCAACGGCACCGTCAATAAGGTGTATGTCTCCACGGTAGGCGGGGTGATTCAAGGCGGCGAACCCATCGTCGATATTGTGCCGAAAGATGAGACGCTACTTGTCGAGGCTAAGATTCGGCCATCGGATATCGCCTTCCTTCATGCGGGGCAGAAAGCGACTGTTAAATTCACTGCCTATGATTTCGCTCTTTATGGAGGCCTGGAGGGGGAAGTCGTCCATATCAGTGCCGACACCATCCTGGATGAAGTGGACCAGCAGCATTATTACAACATCAAGGTGCGTAACGAAGAGGGGAAACTCATTAAGGATGGAGAAGAACTTCCCATCATCACCGGAATGGTCACGGAAGTCGACGTCTTGACGGGGCGACGCACCGTTTTGGAATATCTGACGAAGCCCTTCCACAGGATGCGGCTTAATAGCTTGAGGGAGCGGTGAACTCTTGAGTTGCTAACGGCGTTCTGTTGGCTTTTTCAAATCCGCAGTTTGTTCTCCGTATGGCCTGAATTGGGAAACGAAAGTGCCGTATTGTCTTCGGAGTTGGCTTATTGAATCAAAACCATCTCTCGGAAGGGGACGGCCAATGTATATATATCGTGTCCAATTGTGTAGGCGACCTTTCAGTCGCCAGTTTTGACCATCTCGCATTCTACGCAGGTTTGTGGATGATTGTAGTTTTTGGTCGGTCTGCTTCGTTGGTTTAGAACGCTGAAAAAGCGAGTTGCAGACAGAACCATTGTCGATCTCAAAGTGCTGAATTGCGAACGGGTGGTCTGATTTGCGTAACTCGCTGCAAATCAGGCACATAATCGGCTGAAATGGATGATGAATTTGCCTCCTGTTTTGTCGACTATTCGAGTAGGATCTCTCAAACTTTCCCTGTTAAAACAATAATGAAGAATCTAGGACGCCCTCGAATCCCTTTTCGGACGATGTTTTCTATGGCTTTTGCGTTGGCAGTAATGGCCTTCAGCTCTGCGCACGGTGCTGACGAATTCGGTTCGGAAGACCTAGCAACTGATGATGAGTTGACGGAGAGTGCGGACGGGCTGCAGAACCCTCCTAACTACACGGGAGGAATACGCTATAATAACAGCCAGTCAGGTCTGACCCTGGTTTTGGATGATCCTGCTATTACGGTCACTTCTGCTGCCAGTGGGCAGGTCGATGGAGTTGCCATCTTCACTTCGCAAACTGCTGCTGGTGGCCCTGATCAGGCAACTGTAAATGCGTTGGAGTTCACAAGCATAGACGCAAACCGCGTGGGTATCTACGTAGTCGAGCGCTCCCCTGATGGTGGAGGAGGCACCATCACGCTGGGAGCAGACGCCGGCGTTATTAATTCGGGGAATACGGGGCTTCTTGTTCTTACAAATGGTGACGGAGATGGTGATGCTACGGTCACCGTTAATGGCGGGACGATCAATGCAGGTGTAAGCGGGGTCGCTTCCAATAACAATCGAACTGGAGCTGGCGATGCGACGATCACAGTGACTGATGGGGCCATAACATCTACGGGAGCCGATGACTTCGGACTGTCCGCCGCTCGCGGGGCTTCTGCAGGAGATGCATTTGTCACGATTTCGGGTGGCTCCGTGTTGACTACAGCAAACGGAACCGAGGGAATTCGAGCAAATGCTTTCGAAGGTAATGCAACGACTACCGTCTCAGGGACCGCGGACATTGATACCCAAGGCGATGATGCCTATGGTGTTGGGGCGGTTGCGGCCACTCAAGGTGTCGGTCTTGCGAGAATAACTGGCGGCACGGTGGACACCGCAGGTGCTCGCGCTTCTGGCGTTATCAGTATTGGTGCTGGCACCGCAGAATCGAGGGTAGAAGCGAGCGGGGGGACCGTTAGCACATCGGGAGCGTCATCTCATGGACTTTTCGCAAGGGGCGATGGTTCGAACAACAGCGGGGCTACGGTGGTTGTCTCAGGCAACGTTGTTGTAAATGCTCAGAACGCCAATACAAATGCGGCTGAAGCCGCCATTGGTGCCTATGCTTTGAATCAGAGTGCTGCCGGCGGAGACGCAACGGTAATTGTTCGGGACAACGCCACTATTCAGGCGACAGGTTTGGGTTCGAATGCTGTTTTCGCTTTTCACAACATCGCCACATCAACAGGCGCAAACATCGTCACGATCGAGGGAGGCACAATATCTACCACAGGTGACGGAGCGAACGGCGTCCAGACAAACACGAACGGAACCGGTGAAACTGTTTACACGATGACTGGTGGAGATATTTCCACTGCCGGCAGCATTAATGCACGAGGGGTGCGCCTCGACACTCGGAACGGAGGCGACATCACTGCGTTTCTCAATGGGGGCACCATCACCACGGCGGGGACGAATAGCGAAGGCCTTTTCATGCCGGCGCTTACTACGACAAATGTAACAGGTCAGTTAGTCGCTAACGTCGGAATCGATTCATTGGGCAATGCTGTTGCCGGGACGACGATACAAACGAACGGGCAGACATCTACTGGAGTCTATGTTCAGGGTGCCTTGAATAATGCGGGCACTCCGTCAGATGCTACCATTAACTTCGCCTCCGGTTCAGTAACAACGACTGGTCTCAGTTCGATCGGTCTGCGTGCAGAAAGTAGGGATGGTGGTGACTCCACTGTAAATCTTACCGGTGGCACGATAAACACCACCGGAACGGGAGTGTTTGCGAATCAGCGTGATGCTAACGCCGCCGGGACGGGAAATGCCGTCATCAATGCAGGGGGGGCAACAGTTGACATCGATGTTTCGCAGGGGAATGCAAATGGTCTCTGGGCAAACAACGCCGCCGGGGGATCAGGGAATGCGGAGGCAAATTTCAGCCAGGGCACCATTGATATGGCTGGCCCTGGGAGTTTTGCTGTTCGAGCCACCGCTCAGGGGACTGGAAATGCCAGCGCCAGCACTGGCGAAGCAACGATCAATGCAAATACGGGAAGCTCTATCGGTATCGATGTCAGCAGCGGCACCTCTGGCACAGCTTCAGTCACGGTAACTGGGACAGAGATCAATGCTGACGGGGCTGGTGGACGAGCCATTCGGTCCGTTTCGAACACGCTCAACAACACCGTGAGCATTTCGAATGCTGATCTATCAGCTGGCGCGGCTGGAGGAGGTGGTCCAGCTGTGGTTTCCTCATTGGGTGCTGGTGCGACTGGTGACGGCTCGGTTTCGGTAGCGGATTCTACGATCGCATCTGGTAATGATGCAGCAGGGTCAGCGGCTGTTGCCGTTCGTAACAACGGATCCGGTAATGCAACGGTGATAGCGAATGGATCCATGACAAATGTTACCTCAGTGGGTGACGCCGGTGCGGCATTGGAAGCCTCGATCACCCCGGGTGCTGGCAATGGTGGAATAATTAGAGTCGACGTAGATGGCGGAAACTACACGGCCAGTGGACCGAATGCTTCCGGTATCCTTGCCGCGGGTAACACCGGCACCATCACTGTTGACGTAGATGGTGGAGCAAATGTGAGTGCGACAGGAGCAGCTGGCACCGCTGGCGGGTTTGGCATTCATGCCGCTGGCTCTGGTGGATCGACAATCAACATCGGCGCAGGATCGACGATCACCGGTAGCTCCGGGTTTGCGATTCGCACTGGGGATCGCGATCTGGATGGGGTTGATGAGCCTGCTAGTGCTTCCGCAGGTGGGACAGTCGCAGCGGCTGGTGGGAACTCTCTTATCCAGACCGCAGGTGTTCTTGTTGGTGGAGTAAAAATGGGCTTTGGTAACGACACCATCAGTTTGACGGATGGATCCATCACCGGGGATATCTTTGGTGACGACGATACTGCTGGAGGAAGTGTTAACGACGGCAATGACCAGCTCACTTGGTCTGGAGGAACATTTACCGGAGCGTTCAGAGGTGAGAATGGATCTGACCGGGTATTTGTCGATGGAGCGACGAGCTACACAGGGAATCAAATTCTGGATGGTGGTGACGATCGTAGCCGGGCGGACGGGTTTATTGACCAGCTTCAAATCTCCAACGCGTCTCTCATGACTGCCGACGCAAGCTCTCTCCAAGGTTGGGAAGAGATCAATTTGCAGAACACGAATTTCGGAACGGCAACTGACTTCGAGGTCGGGACTGTTGGTGAAGCAGATACGAGTCTCTCCTTAAGCCTCGGGTCGGAGATCTTTGCCCTGGATGCTGACTTTCGAGTCCGCGGTAATCTTGAGGTTAATCCAGGAAACACCCTGAACCTGCTGAATGGTGCAGGCGCGGGGGTCTTTGGCGTCACTGGCTTCCTACGGAATGATGGCTTGATCACCACGGCTGATGGAAACGCAGGCGACACTTTTACGGTTGCTGGTGACTATAACGGGAGCGGTGCAATCGAGCTTGACGTCGATCTTGCCGCCTCCACGGCGGATACAGTCGTGCTTGCTGGTGCCGTCTCCGGCACCACTTCCATCACAATTAACGAGATCAATCCAGGGGCAGCTCAGGACTCCCAGATCCTCATCGTTGATTCTGGTGTTGCTCTTGATGGCCAGTTTGTTGTCTCGCCTACTTCCACGGGCGGAGCGAATGGCTACTCCATCCGCGTTGAGAATGGAAATGTCATCCTCGTGGTCGAAGCTCCGGAGGTGCCGGTTACTCCTTCACCTACGCCTAACCCAAGCCCGACACCAGTCACTCCATTCGTCGCAACAAGCGCATCTGTGACCGCTGAGGGTGTCGTTGCCGCATTGTCAAACATTGAGCGTATGCGAAGTCTCCGCAGCCGCTTAGGTGATATCGTGGGTAGCTCCGAAGAATTAGAGCGCTTCGAGCGCGGTGCTCTTTGGGCCCAATATCAGGGCACTTTCTCCGATCAGCGGGGATCATCACAAGGTGCGTTCCACGACACAGAGACGACCGAATTCGACTTCGGCGGAAGCATTGGTGTGGGTGCGCCGGCTGGCGGCAAGCTCCTTGTAGGTATGTCTGGTCACTATGTGAATTCTCAGACCCAGTCTTCTCTTGGCACCCTGGGTGGGAATTCGGAAACCGAAGGCGCTGGTATCGGTGTTGAGGCAACATGGGTAGCTGACAGCGGTCTTTATGTGGACGCGAAACTACGCCATCTTTGGCTCTCTTCTGACGCTGAGACCCGTGCTGGCGGAGAATACGGGATTGATTCAACCGTCTTCCAGCTGAGTGCCGAAGCTGGAATGCGCTTTGATCTTGGTGAAGGCAACTGGATCACCCCACAGGTCCAGATCCAATATACTGATCTTGATGCGGACAGCGTGGTATCAAACGGAACTCTTATCGCTTTGGAAGACGGCAGCGCGGCTCATGCGCGTATTGGTGTCGATCTTGGTCACACATCGGACAATGGTCTGATCACGGTTTGGACCACAGCCAATCTGATTGCCGAGCTGGATAACGGGTCAAGCTTCCGGTTCGGGAATGAAACTCTCAATCCAAACCCTGATGATCTCTTATTCGAGTTTGGAGCCGGTGGATCTGTAAAGCTAACCGAGGCGACCGGGGTATACGGTGAGATCTTGGGTGGAACAGGCCTGGGGAATTCCGGAGATGACGACTACATCGGCGGTAACCTTGGTGTGAAGGTTGCTTTCTAAGTGGCTGACTGCTGACGCACTTGATAAGAAGGGCCACCTATATCAGAAAAAGCGGACTTTTGAGTCCGCTTTTTCTGTTTTAAGTGTCCTGCATTTAGCAAACGGCGGAAACCATTGTAGCCTCGCAATTAAGTAGCGTCTTGCTTAACCCGGCCCTGCGTAGACTTGGGCATGTCCCACTCGGAAATTGCCCTTATTTTTCCTCACCAGCTCTTTCGCAATCACCCGGCCGTCTCAAAAGGCCGACCAGCTGTGCTGGTGGAAGATTCCCTCTACTTTGGTGATCGACGTGCAACACCAGGATCGTTTCACCGCCAGAAGATTGCCCTTCATCGGGGGAGTATGCTGGCATACGAAAAACAGCTTACGGAAGAGACGGGGCACAAAGCGCAGCGTGTTTTATATGATCCTGAGAAGACCCTGCGCGATGTGCTATCAGCACTTCATGCGGAACTCACTTTCGCGCTGATCCATGTCGTGGAGCCGCACGATTTCCTCCTCAAAAAACGTCTTGAGAAAACGGCGGAAAAACTGGGGGTGGAGCTTAAAATGTATCCCAGCCCCATGTTCCTCACGCCGATGGACTGGGCGGCTGATCATTTTGATAATCGCAAGCGCCCGTTTATGGCTTCGTTTTATGAGGGCCAGCGCAAGAGGATGGGGATCCTCATCGACAAAGACGAAAAGCCCACGGGAGGAAAGTGGAGCTACGATGATGAGAATCGTAAGCCGATGCCGAAACGTGGTGGCCTGGACGTGCCGGAGCTGAAGAACTTCGGGCCATCGAAACTGCGGAAGGAGGCCCAGGCTTATGCGCAGTCAGATCTCTTTGCGAAAGCCTATGGCTCGGTCGATGAATTCTGGTATCCGCTGACGCACGATGAGGCGGATGCCTGGCTGGAGCATTTCTTCGAGTGGCGCTTTGATCGTTTCGGACCGTATGAGGACTCGATCGCCGCGCACGAGGCCTATCTGTTTCACTCTCTGCTCACCCCGATGCTCAACATCGGACTGCTGACACCTGGCGAAGTGATCGATCGGGCGATAGAGTATGCCGAGGCAGCTGATGTCCCGCTCAATTCGCTGGAGGGCTTCGTGCGTCAGATCATTGGTTGGCGGGAGTTCATGCTGCAAATGTATGAGCGGCACGGGGTGGAGATGCGGAACAGCAACTTTTTTGACCACTCAGGATCGATCCCTAAAGCATTCTGGGATGGGACGACGGGCGTGGGGCCGATCGATACGGTGATCCGGCGTGTGGTGAAGACGGGCTACGCTCACCATATCGAGCGCCTGATGGTGCTGGGGAATTTCATGCTGCTCTGCGGGTTTCATCCGCGCGAGGTGAATGACTGGTTTCACGCTCTTTTCATCGATGCGTATGACTGGGTGATGGTGCCCAATGTGTTCGGCATGAGCCAGTTCGCAGATGGGGGGATTTTCACGACGAAGCCCTACATCTCAGGATCCAATTACATCTGCAAGATGTCAGACTATAAGAAAGGGGACTGGTGCGAGACCTGGGATGGGCTGTTCTGGAGTTTCATAGATCAGCATTATGAATATTTCAAAAGTCAGCACCGTCTCGCTATGATGGCGCGGAATCTTGAGAAGATGGACAGGGCAAAAAAGGAGAGCCACCACCGCGCGGCGCAGGAGTTTCTGGGGGGGCTGGTTTGACGCCGGAGTTCGATCCCGTTTCAAGGCCGGCTTCCTCTCGCATTTATCTGAGCGATCAGGCATCGCAGCATGGCGTAGCCGCGGAGGTGACTCCGTGGAGTTCGTAAAAGGCAGTCGGTCTTTTTAAGCAGAAGGCTGCCGTTTTTCCACGTCCTTACGGAACGCGGCTGCAGTGCGGTGATCGCAACATACCGTAGCCGCGGAGGTGACTCCGTGGAGTTCGCGAGAAGGCAGCCTGTTTTTTACACAGAAGGCTGCCATTTTTCCACGTCCTCACGGAACGCGGCTACAGTGCGATCAAGCGCGCTTCAAACATCGTTACCGACCGTAGTATTTCACGAGTGCTGCCGCGATCCCATCAGCATACTCCTGATAGATATTCTTGCGATAGATCCCGTCAAACTCCCGCAGACCCGCATATTCGCCAGCCTGGACGCGGCGATAGGTCAGGATGTTGTTCATGCAGTGCGGCTCAAAGAAGAGAGTCGGGCAGAGAAAGGCTCGATTAGCTTTCAGGTTTCGTGCCCAGACCATGGGGTTGTCATTCACGCGCTGAGCGGTTGAAGAGCCGTAGCCACTGAAAACAGGTAGGCGTGTCTCCTTCTGCAGGGCATCGCCGGCTAACGATGCCAGCTTTTCCTCGGAATAGTAAACGCCCTGCAGAATGCGCAGCAGCATCTCGAGCCGCGAATCGTCTTCTTTGATTTCGCCCTCGGAATAGGTGCCGTTGATCAGCATGTGGATGTAGTTGGACCGCACGAAACTGGGACGCAGCGGATTGGGAAAGGGGGCGGCATCAAAGTGCAGACAAAGGGCGACGTCGGGCTGGAACTCTTTGTTCAGCCAGTCCGCCCGCGCATCTATCTCGCTGGAAATGGCAAACATCTGCGAAGCGGTGAAGCTGATCGATTTGGATGAGGGGATGCGATTTCGCTGAATCAGATACTGACGGGCCTCATCCTGAAGATCCTCTGGGCGTAGGCTCGTGCGTGGGTTGTTGCTCTCTCTGGTCAGCCCAATTGTCGCGCCGAGCCTTGTGAGGTCTCGCTGAAGAATTTTGGCCACTTTCAGGGTCATTTCCCCCTCGCGGATCCGCAGGGTGTGGCGTCCGATCTGAAAATCACGATCATCCCATTTGGTCCAATCACCACCGATGTGCCCCGGGTCGACTGCCACGCGGAGCCCACGCAGGGGAAGGCTGCCGTCGTCCGGTTGTCTCGGTAACTCTTCGCGCTTGCGCCAGAACCGCTGACGCTTGATCGGAATCTGGGATGCTTGGGCGAAATGTAGAGTGTAGAGGCCGGCCGCAGGGTCGTTCGACTGCAGCCGGATCAGCACGCGATCCGAGAGAATGGAGAGAAAGGGCTGATAGGCAGATGGCTTCGCTGCGTAGCAATGCTCGAGCAGGTAGACAAACTCATCCCGTGTGATGGCGTGCTGATAGGCATCGAGTCTGCTCCAGTCAGGTGCTGATCCGAGTCGGGATAGGTAGGGCCTCACCGTCTCGGCGTCCGTTGTGGATGCGGACCTCCGCAGGCTAGGTAGGCCGGAGAGTGGCTCGAAGGCGGGACATGAAGGAGCGCAGGTGAGCACGACGGCAAAGAGTAGTGCCGGGACTCTTGGTTTCACGGGGGGGAGGAAACGCATGCGGCCGTAAATTAAAGGCTTGTTGGGGAGCGTCAATGGGTCTTCGCTAACGGAATGTTCCGAGTATTGTTTTTAGGGGATATCGTAGGGGAGCCAGGCCGCCGTGCCGTTCTCGAACGACTCCCGGTCATCAAAAAAGAAGAAGGTATCGACCTGGTGGTGGCGAACGGCGAAAATGCAGCGGCAGGGCGGGGGATCACGCCCAAGCTGGCGATGGGCCTGCTTAAAGCGGGGGTGTCGATGATCACCATGGGTGATCACGTCTGGGACCAGAAAGAAATCGTCGATTTCATGGAGCTGGAGCCTCGCGTCCTGCGTCCGGTCAACTATCCCGATGGGACACCAGGGCAGGGGTATTTCATTATCGACACGCCGAAAGGCCCCTTCGGTGTCATCAATGTGCAGGGACGCACCTTCATGCAGCCTCCTTTGGACAATCCATTCACGGCGGTGAAGGCTGCGATCGCTTCCATGAGGGAGCACGAGGAGGTCCCGATGATTCTCGTCGATGTGCACGCGGAGACCACCAGTGAAAAGGTCAGCATGGGGCACTATCTCGATGGGGAGGTCTCCATTGTGGTCGGGACACACACGCATGTGCAGACGGCGGATGAAAAAATCCTCCCGGGTGGGACGGCGTATCTGACCGATGCTGGGATGTGCGGCCCCGCTCACTCCGTGATCGGGCGGGAGATTGCCCCCGTGCTGAAGCGCTTTGAGACATCGATGCCTCAGCGGTTTCCGATCGAGAAATCGGGCGAGGTTCAGGTTTCCGGCATGATCACTGATGTTGATGAGGCTACTGGCCATGCCCTTGCGGTCCGGCGTTTTTTCTGGCAGGGTGAACTTGCGTAAAGGTGAAAAAGGGGATGTGAGAAGCCCTGTGGCCCGAGCTAGATGCAGTCCGCGACTGAAGCCGCTGGTCCATAGCCTGACCGATGCGAGCTATGGAAGTGGGGCTTCAGCCCCACGCGAAAGCCCCGCCGCGAAAGCTTCAGCCTTGGGGCACTGAATCGGCAATCAAACCCTTCACATCCCTAAGCTTTCCGCAGCTCAGAAAAAAAGTCTCATTGGCCGCATTTCCCTTTTGACAGATCAGGGCGAATGGGTAGCTTGCGCCGCTT
>JAHDFZ010000083.1 GCA_020627905.1 Verrucomicrobiota bacterium | reverse complement strand
TCAGGTTCTAGTGGGGTTAAACCCGTGGAGGTTCGAGTCCTCTCGTGAGCATTTTCTCTTTCGCCCTTCTTTTGGTTTGCTTGAGGGCAAAATTGCTTTCGCAGTCCGCGGTGTGCGCGTAACCGTCTAGCGATGAATTCTACCGACGCAACTGCTGGCGGAAAAGACCAGGACCCCACTTATGTCCACCGAGCTTTCTCGGCTATCGCGAAGCGCTATGTTGTGACGAATCACCTGTTAAGTGGGTTCATTGACATCTTTTGGCGGCGCAGAGTGGCTGCTATTGTGGCCGCCGAAGAGCCAAGCGTCGTCGTTGATGTTGCCACCGGGAGTGGCGATCTACTAATGGAGATGCAGCGGAAGATGTCTGACGCCACTTTCTACGGAGCGGATTTCTGTGAGCCAATGCTACGGGAGGCACATAAAAGGGGGCTCGCTGGCCTGGTGGTCGCCGATGGTATGAAGCTTCCGTTCGAAGATCGCTTCGCTGATGCGCTGACCGTTGCCTATGGATTGCGCAACATGGCGGACTGGGAGGCGGCCCTTCGTGAGTTTAGGCGGGTGCTGCGACCCGATGCTCAGTTGGTGATCCTTGACTTCGCCCTTCCGGAGAATCCGCTGCTGCGACGCATCTATCGACTTTATCTCCATCACGTCCTACCAAGACTCGCTGGCGCGCTCACTCGCAATCAGCAGGCCTACGCCTATCTCGGCGATAGCATCGAGCGCTTTCCCAGGCACGAGCAGATGTTGCAACTGATGAGCGAGACAGGGTTCTCCAGCTGTCGCCGCGTTCCGCTCCTTAATGGTGTGAGTCAGATTTACATTGGCAATACGTGAGCGGTTGTGTATACTTTTCTCACAAAGAAATCTCATCGGCGTGATGCAGGAGCGAGATTCTCTCGATTTTGGAGCTTTCGCTTCGAGGGTTTTCTCTGTGCGTCTTGCTTCTCTAAGAAAAAAATTATTTACATTCTTCGGCAAAACTGCGAACAGTTTTGCGTTTGGGTGTGAAATCCCATCACCTTCGCAACACAAATGGAAACCTTACTTGACCGCTTCCGCACATCGTTCATTTCGAGAACATTAGTCCTTTCGCTAACGGGCTTTCTCGCTGGGGTATTTCCATCCATTAGCTTCGCGAATCCCTCCGGCGCTACTGTCAGTTTTGGTGATGTCTCCTTTCAGGGGATGGGGACGTCAAATTTGACGATTAATCAGGGGTCGAATCTTGCGGTGATCAATTGGCAGGAGTTCTCCATTCAGTCCGGTGAGATCACGACCTTTTCTCAGTCGCAAGGCGCTGGTGCAATCGCTTTGAATCGCGTCACTTCAGGGAATCCGACCGAAATCTTCGGCACGCTGAACGCCAATGGCGGTGTTCTCGTCATCAACCCCAATGGCATCCTCGTCGGATCTTCTGGAGTGATTGATGTAGGAGGTCTCATGACGCTTTCGACATTGGACGTCGATGACCAGGATTTTCTTAATGGCGGTGCGAACCGATTTCTCGGTTCATCGAGTGCGGGCGTTCAGAACTACGGATCGATCACCAGCCGCGGGGGGGATGTGGTCGTTCTCGGAAACTTTTTGAAAAATGCAGGAAATGTCAGTGCTCCTGGGGGCACGGTCGCTTTTGGAGCGGGTGGCGACATCCTCGTCGAGCAAAGCGCTGATGGAGCCAGCATCTCCATCGCTGCCGCTGGAGCTGGCGCTGACGTCGGGATTGAGAACTCGGGCTCTGTCAGCGGTGCTGCTGCCCAATTCGCATCGCACGGTAATGCTTACGCGCTTGCGATCAAAAACGAAGGCCTTGTCCGGGCGGAAGGATACCAGTTTTCCGGCGGAAAACTCAAACTGAATGCGGGATCTGGTGGCCGATTTGTAAATACGGGAAATCTAGCGGCTAGAACAGCAGCCGGCAATGGAGGCTCGGTAGAGATTTCCGCTGCTCAGTTCGAGGCTGCTGCGGGAACGATCGATGCGAGCGGTGGTTCCCTCAATACTGGTGGTTCAGTCGATATTCGCGCTGATGAAATCACGGTTGGCAGTGACGCTTTCGTGAAGGCGAATGGTTCTAGCGGGGGCAATATCTCGCTTGCTGCCACCACTGAGGCTCAAATCGATGGCAGTCTGCAATCAATCGGGCATACCGCCGATGGTGGAGCGATCGATGTGACAGCGCGGCGAGTCGTTATTCAGGATGATGCAAATCTGTCAGCGGCCGGCATGGCTGGCGGCTCGATTCGCGTAGGTGGCGGGTTTCAGGGGAATGATCTGGACATTGCCAATGCACAGGATGTTGTCGTAGAGGGAGGTTCATCGATTGATGTCAGCGGTTCTCTGGGCGATGCTGGGCAGGCGGTGATTTGGGCGGATGGTTCTACCGATTTCTCCGGAAAGATTCTTGCCGAAGCCTCCGGGAATGTGGGTAATGGAGGGTTCGTGGAGGTCTCGGGCAAGCAGACCTTGCGCTACGACGGATTTGTCAGCACCTCAGCAGAGAATGGGCAGACCGGGCAGTTATTGCTCGATCCGACAGATATCGTGATCGCGGTAGCCGGGGATCCAGCCGGCACGATTTCTGATACAGCCCTGCTTGCGGCGATTAACAGCAACAATGTCATCCTGCACACGAATTCGCCGAATGCAGCTCTCGGGACGATCACTGTTAAGGACGGTGCCACCCTGGAGTATAATTCACCCAACTCTCTGGCCTTTTTCGCCAACGATGACATCCTCATCAATGATCGAATCCAGAATGAAGGAACGGGCGGAATCACACTATTTGCAGGTTGGGACGGGACCGGTGCAGGTGCCTTTACGTTTAACCCGGCGACCCCCGGCACCCTTCCTGCAGATCCTGCGCCTGTAGACATTGCCACGATCAAGGCTGGCGTCTATGGCGACTGGGGGCAGAACGGAGGTGACATTATCATTAATGCATCATCCACAGATCAGTCATCAGTCGGCTCAGCACACGGACAGACCAACCTCGTCGGGAATCGGATTGTGGTCCAGACGGGCAGCGGAGCGGATGCCTGGGGGCAGGTTGGCTTTACAAATGCGACTTTGAATCCGACAGGTGATATTGAGGTTCTCGCGAAAGGAGACATCATTGTGGCATCTAATAACAGCGGTAATGGCGGAGGTGGTCAAAATGACACGCATGCCATGATCGGGCACGGTGGGTCGGATAGAGGGCCTTTCACCAATGGATCAGTTGCACAAAACCTGAGATCGGGGGATGGAGATCTTTCGGGTGACATTCGGGTGATTTCCGAGGGTGGAGAGTTGGTGATCCAGGGTTCCAATGACCGCTCTTTCGCGCAGATCGGCCATGGGGGTAATAGTCTCATCGGCGACAAAGATGGGTCGATCATTGTAGAAGCAAAAGGATTAAAGATGCTTGGTGGTTTTCTTTCGAACGGTGGTTTTGACCCCACTTTCCACGCCCATGCGGCCATCGGCCATGGTGGTGCTGAATCATCCCATGGAAACGGGAATGGCTACTCCGGGGACATCGTCGTTGTTATTGACGGGGATTTTACTGGTAGCACGGGAGTCCGGGGCGCAGTCGATGCCGCTGTGAATGACATTCGTATCGGCCACGGCGGGCGGGTAAGTGGAGTGAATGCAGGAGGAGCCGGTCCTGATCGGGATACCACCGGCTCTCAAAATGGGAATGCTGTTTCATCGACCTATGCTGGTCACGAGGGAGCTGTGCACGTTCAGGTGTCTGGTGACACGCTGATCGACCTGGTCGGGCGGGACGCTGAGTTCCGGATTGGCCATGGAGGTCGCCAGTCTCACGGGAATCACCAGGTGGAGCTACTGGACAATGCATTGGAAACCACAGCTACCGTCGACTCAGGAATCGATTTTCGGACAGGGGGAGACTTCATTGTTACGAGAGGTGAGACCCAGCAGAATGGAGGGATAAATAGTCGCCGCTTTACACCAATTCACATCGGCTTAGGGGGGATTCAAGCCGGTGGCCGTTTCAGCGGTGATATCAATGTAGACGTCGGCGGGCGCATGGAGCTCTCGGCCGGTGAAGATCGCGCCTACGCCCAGATCGGCCACGGCGGTTTTGCGGACACACGAAATACCACCGATTTAGATCTTTTGCTTCCGACGAATGGTTACGCGACTCTTTCAGGTGATATCACGGTCCGGACAGGCGGAGACCTTGCCATGTATTCGGGTGCCTGGGGCTTCGGGGCCTACTCAATGATTGGGCATGGCGGCCGCGGGAGGATTGCAGACGGTTTGCTGGATGGCGTCCTCGTTCCTCTCAGCGAGAGGGGGCACCATGGAGATATTCTTGTAGAGTCTGGTGGGGATGTCATTATGTCAGCCGTTCCGAAAAATTTCGACGAATTTGAAAGAGTGACCGCTGACTCCAGTCACAGCCAGATCGGTCACGGGGGGGCGGAGTCTTCAGGAGATCACTACGGCCTCATCCAGGTTAATGCAGCTGGTGACGTGACTATTGCCGGGGGTGCTCAAGGCTTTGAGTATGATGCCAATGCGGATAACGTGCTGACGAGTGGACAGACGGGAGCGGCGAATTACGCAATGGTCGGTCATGGCGGGTGGTTTAGCACTCTTTCTCGTCTTCAGGATAACGGTGGCGCTGCATTCAGGTTCAACGGTAACGATCAGGGAGTGGGTATCGGGGTGATCGGGCTCTCCGACATCACAGTCAACAGTGGCGGTAACGTTAAGTTGGAGGGGATGAGTGAAATCGGCGTTGGTAGAGATATACTGCTCAGCCAGAACTTGAATCCTGCTGAAGCAAATGCACGTGGTCTTGGCAACTTCGCGATGATAGGCCATGGTGGTCAGTCGAGTGGTGACTTTGAGCAGGAACTTACCCCGAACTCAGTGATCAATGGTAACATCAACGTGACAGCTGATGGGCGGATTGATATTATTGGAAGCCAGTTGGGCCCAGACAACACTGTGGGTTTTGGTTCTAACGACCTTAACTTGCGTGGTTTCGCTATGATCGGAAATGGGGGAATTGACTTTCAGTCTTCATTTGCAGGTGATATTCTGGTAGATGCAGGAGCCGGAGTGCTCGTCAAGGCGGGTAACAACAACGAGTCCCATGCCCTGATTGGCCACGGCGGCAGACGCGCTGGTGTGAATAACACAAACTCTGCGGACACAAGCTTTACAGGTTCCGTCCGGGTTTTTTCTGGTGCCGATATAGTTGTAGAGGGCGGTGATGGGCAGAGCGATATCAACCGCGCCAGTTTCTCATATGCTCAAATCGGACACAATCCGCAGGAGCGCGCTTCTACCATCGATGATCAGCTGATCGTCGTCACCGCATTCAATGACATTGTCGTGCAGGGCGGAACAGCCACGCGCGATGCCTACGCTCGTATTGGTCATGGGGGTATCAATAATACGGACGGCGAGTTTTCAGGCTTGATTGATGTGACGGCGGGCAACGATATTCGACTGATCTCACCAGATCTTCAGGACGTCGTTCGGAACGGTGCGAAAATCGGTCACGGAGATGTGGAATCGACTGGGTTGGGACGTTCCTCCGGAACCTGGAACGGCGATATCGAGGTGAAAGCTGGCCGCAATATCGAGATGTTTGATGCTGTCATCGGCCACCTTGACCAGGTTTCAGACAACACATCAGCTGACTCGCTAAGCGGCAGCACATTCATCGCTGTCGGGCGATCTGACGCGCAGGTTGGTTCCGGCGATCTGATTACAAACGCAGGATCTCGGATCAATAGCGCGGTGTTCGGTTCCGGTGCGGGGAATGAGCTGCGCATCTACCTCCCGGGAATTGGCGACGTTGACAACTTTATCGCTGAAGGAACAGAACTAAATCTTCAGGCCTACACCCGCACGCCATTTCCCGATGGCACGCGCCCCGATGAAATCATCGCCGAGGAGTTTTCTTTCACTACCGACGCGAACGGCTTACCTTCTGGTTCGTTCAGCCCGGTCGGAGCCTACAGTCCTGACCCAGCGTTTGGACGGTATAACATCTACTACACCAGCACCTTTGTTCCTCAGCCGCCTGCACCGCCAACTCCTCCGGGTCCTGTCATTATCCCGCCGGCAATTCCTCCAGCGGTGGGAGTCGGTGATTCGATTGTCGGTGGTTATGACTTGTTCGATCTGACCCGTGACGAGTTGAGCGATGATTCTTACTGGGATGCTGTCATGATGCGCCTGTCGCTGACCGACACGGATGCCGTGGATGAAGAGCTTTCCGTCCGCTCGGGATCCTTCTTCCTCGAAGAACTGCTTGATGCCGTCTTTGGCTCCCGCTCCGGCGCGACCCGTGAGGATGTTGCGCTTGTTTATGGCGAGGAGGACGATGAAGAGCGTCTGCGTCGCCTGCGTCGATCAAATCGCGTGGTGGGGAACGGATCGAACGTTTATTATCAGCCAAGGTTTGCGCCTGATGGTCTTTATTCCAGCTACGAAGTATTCGGAAACTTCGGCCCCCGTTTTCGTTAGTCTCCTAGCCGTCATCGCTTCAGAATCTTCTTACATTCATGAATAAACATTTTTTGTTTCTCCCGGCTCTTTTCCTATCTGTTGCTGGGCCGTCCTTATTTGCCAATCCTAGTGGTGGCGTAGTCGTGGAGGGCGCGGCGACGATCAATGCGCCTAACGCGAGCCAGCTTCTGATTAACCAGAATTCGCAGTTGGCGATCATTAACTGGCAGGACTTCTCAATCGGATTGGGCGAAACCACGACTTTTGTTCAGCCCGGTGCGAACTCTACAGCGATCAACCGGGTGGTCTCAGGAAATGTGTCTGAACTCTACGGGACGTTGAATGCGAACGGTAATGTGTTTCTGATCAACCCGAACGGAGTGTTCATCGGTGAGACAGGTGTTGTCGATTTGGGGGGCACCTTCCTGGCTTCGACGCTCGACGCGTCGAATGAAGATCTTCTGAATGGAGGTCCTACTCGTTTCTACGGAAACGCTTCCACAGGGGTCACAAACTTCGGAACCATCGAGTCGGCCTCTGGTGATGTCATCCTCATGGGAGGTTTCGTTGACCAGGGTGGCCAAATCGGCGCTTTGAACGGCACCGTAGCGATCGGTGCTGGTGGAGAGGTCCTGCTTGAGGAGTCTTCACAGGGGAAAATTTCTGTTCAAAGTCAGTCTTCATACTCAGGCACCGCCATTGAAACTCGCGAGGGTTCTTCGATCTCGGCGACTCAAGTTCAGATGGAGGCTCACGGAAATCCTTTTGCCATGGGGATCAACAATCGTGGAGTCGTGCGCGCAGCGGGTGCGAACCGTTCTGGAGGCCGTGTGCGGCTGAAGGCGATCGGAAGCACCAGCTCTCTGCAGCTGGCGCAAACTTCGGTGATTGATGCCTCAGGAGAGGCGTTGGGAGGCTCGGTAGATATTGAGGCACAGAACATCACTGCCGCCGGCAATATTGATGCGTCGTCGACCACTGGACGAGGTGGTAGCGTCGGTCTAGCATCTGCGTCCGTCAGCATAGCGGAAACCGCAGATATCTCGGCAGACGGTGTTGTGGCTGGGGGCAACATTGGGGTTCGCGGCAGCGAGGATGTCTCGCTACTTGGAAGTCTCTCGGCTCGTGCCGCTGGAGGTGACGGGGGAGCTGTCGACATTGAAGGCAAAACGATTCTGCTGGATGACAGTGCGCATGTTGGCGTCTCTGGCGGATTATCCGGTGGTAAAATTCGCATTGGCGGAGATTTTCAGGGGGAGGACACTGGCCTGATCGAAGCCGATTCGGTCGCCATCGGCTCGGCTGTTACTCTGGAAGCTGATGCTGCTATGGGTGACGCTGGAGAAGTCATCCTATGGTCGAACAAGAGCATGAATTTTCAGGGGGCAATCAGCGCGCAGGCTGCTGGTATGCTGGGCGATGGCGGCCTCGTCGAGGTCTCAGGGAAAGAGTTCCTCTATGTGGAGGGTGATATTTCGGTCGGCTCCAAGAGTGGTAGCGCCGGCACAGTCCTGTTTGATCCTGGAAATGTCATCATTGGGGCGACGGGCGGTCCTCCACCCCTCACCAGTCCACTGAATGCCTCAACGATCTCCGTGGCTTCGATCAACCAAACGCTTCAGTCGGGAGCTGACGTGTTGGTTGTTACCGAAGACGGAGACATCATTTTCCAGGACCTAGGCGGATGGAGCAACCTGGAAGGAAATATTGGCACGAACGCTACCGGTCCTGATATCAACGCATCCATCCAATGGACGAATTCAGCTTCCAGCTTCGGGGCTTTTGCTGGTGGATCGATTACGGTTCTCAATAATATCCGCACATCAGGGGAAGGCTCTGTAAACCTTCTAGCAGGCTGGACCGGAGCCGAGGCGGATCCTCAGCTGCTGCTGGATCCCCAAGCCGCATGGGACTACTACCTCGCGGAGGGGCAGTTCGGAGCGAATAATGGAGCTGTGAGGATCGGCACCTCGAATCTTGGTAGGAGTATCACGGTAGGGAGTCGCTATGGCGACACCAATGTTGCTGGCGCCGATATCACGGTGCAGGGCAGCAGCATCAATGGACAGTCCTGGACCAACACCCAATTAGGATTTTATGATAATGGAAACGTGTTTGCTCCGCGCGCTAACCTTGGAGGAACATTCTTTCTTGATTTGACAGATGAGACGAATGGCGGAGCACGGATTCTCGACAATGGGGCTGGGGCGGATGGCCAGGCTGTAAGTGGCCAATACGACCCCGTCGTAGGGATCGTTGGTCAGAATGAGGTCGATGTGAATGGTGATGGTATCGCTGATGGAGTCTACGGCATCAACAGCCAGGGAGTCCTGGACGGCACTGCCGGTAAGCCGAGGACGTTTATTCCTTACGCGAAAAATATGAATGCCAGCCAGCTCTCAGGGAACTGGTGGTGGCAGCAGATACACGAACAGGCCGTTCTTGACGGCTTCGTCGCTGCTACCGATGCAGGAGGGAATCGACCTGAAATGGGAGCTGGAACTGAGGCAAACCCCGCAAATATCAATGTGATAGCGACTGGGGATGTCAATGTGCTGGCGGGCACCAAGGCTCAGGAACAGAGCGCCCAGATCGGACATGGAGGAGTTGCTCGATCAGAAGGAACTGGTTCGGGGACTTCGATCGCGACCAGTTCCAACGCACTAGAGCGTGGGCAGATTGCTCGACGCTGGACGATTAATGGCAGCATGAACGACCGTAAATCAACTTCTATCGCGCGTCTTGCGCCGGTCTACGGGGCAATCAACGTTTTTTCCGGGGTTGATTCTTCGGCAGGAGTGACAATAGACAGTCTAACCGGGGATGCCCAGGTGAGTGTGGGGGGTGCGGGTGATATTCTTATCAGCGCAGAGGATGATACCGATTTTGATCCTAATAGTGGGGCGCAGATCGGACATGCAGGTCTTGGCCAGTTCGGGGAATTTTATGGCGACATAGACGTCCGTGCTGGTGGCGGGGTTTCCCTGATCAGCGGGGAGGGAACTCGGCGGAATGCGACGATTGGGCACACTTCGCTCGGCCACGCCTACTGGGATCCAACATCGGTCGAGGATCAACAGATTCGATTTTTTGCCACGGTGGGAGATTTTGAAAACCCAAACCTTCGCCGCGGAGAATTATTCTCTGGCAACATTACGACAGGCTTCGACCCCGCTGCTGATCCTGATGCTGCGACAAGAAACACCAGCCCCACCTATGCGCCGCCAGGGAACGACTCGGAAAACCGATCCCCCTTGACCTTGGCTCCGAATGGTCTGGTCACTGTTGAAGCGCTGGAGGGAAGCATTGTCAAAGGCTACCACGGGAACATCAATGTCGAGGCGAAAAACGGAGAGATCGTCATCGAAGCGGGTGAAAACGGTCCGAATGCCATTGGCGCTCGGGATCGGCGTTTTGCAGGCATCGGACATGGGGGCTCCGCTTTTCGCTTTTTCAACGAGGGCTCGGGCTACAACGGAGCTGTAACAGGGCCTATTTCTGGCAGTGCCGGGCGCGAGACGGTCGTCTTTGAGGCAGGCCTCACCGATACCGGATCACGCTCCGTTGTGGGTAACCGCGGGGGGGATCTTGCTAGAAGCCTTACCATGATGACAATCACCGGAGATGTGCTGGTCACGGCGGGGTCTGATATCACTCTGACTGCTGGCGAGGATATTTATGACTTTGCATATATCGGACACAGCTTGAACGAACTGACTGACTACGAGACATCATCCTTTGTTGTCGGCGATGTTATCGTCAAATCTGGCGGCGATATCACGATTCAGAGCAGTAAGAGTGTCGACACGACTAACCGTAATGCGACCTCCGGCGGCTTCGATACACGTGCAAATGCCTTTATCGGGCATGCCGCCACAGACGCCTACATTTCGATGGTCGCAGGCGACATCGACGTAGAGGCAGCTGGTGACGTTCGACTCACGGGTGGTGGTTACACCTTTACGGGCTCCAAGATAGGGCATTTGGGCTTCAATTCCCGGTCGCAGGTAGGTGGTAGCTACACGAAAGTTGAGAGCTACACCCGCGACTCGACGAATTTCGTTGTCACCTCTCAGCTCGACGAAAATCGCGCATCTGTAAATTACGCCAACACAACAACAGGTGAGACTTTTGTCCGCGATTTCACTTCGCTGGGAGCAGGCTCAAGCATTGGTGGAGTTACCACCGCTGATATCGATGTGCGAGCAGGCGGGTCGGTAACCCTCGAGCACATTCAGGCAGGCGATCAGGCAGGGCCTGAGCGCACCGTAGCAAACTTGAACGATATCAACCAGGGCGCAAGAACTCGCCTCTCCACCGTCATGATCGGACACGGGGAGGAAAATACGACCCCATTAGGCTTTGCTGCGGAAATCAACTACGGCGATCGAGTTGGTGACATCAGCATCACGGCGGGTGGTAACCTGGACTTAACAAGTTCGAATGGGCGGGGGCGCTCTACGAAAATTGGTCACTACGCCGGGGAATTTGATCGAGGTGGAGACGGAGCCGGTGCCGTTGCTGGAAACCCCGCTGTCATTTTCGCCGGAGACATCACTCTGGACATTGCCGGAGATGTTAACGTAGATGCATCCTTCGCTGACGAAGAAGACAATCCTGTAAATGCCTCTCAGTTGTTTGGTGGAGCGAATCCATCGGAACGAAATCATGTGACCATCGGCCACGGTGGGCTCTTCGAAAATCGGAACCTCGTCGTCTTAAGTGATGGAGAGGATGTCAATGGCATCGCCGCCAGCTCAGATATCGACATCACTAGCGGCGGGAACATGTCGGTTCTCGGCGGAAAGGGGCTGCAGGCGAGCTACGCCCAGGTAGGCCACGGTTTCTACTCTTCTGACGGTGACGACCAGGTGATCAGCGATGGCTCTCCAGCCGGCTTCAGCGGTGATATTGGTATCAATGTTGCCGGCAACCTGCTGGTGGAGGCTGGCTCGAACAATCTGATCCGAGTTCCGAATTCCACTAATGATGAAGTCTCTCAGAGCACCCAGGCGAACTATGCGGCAATTGGTCACGGAGGATATCAGCTGGATGCAAAAAGCAGTGGCGATATCGAAATCTACGTGGGTAACGACTTTGCCTTACGCGCGCAGACTTTTACCGATGCGCCGAATGACCAACCTGGGAATGGTGGTGTTTCGAATCCTGATACCGGTTTCTTCGGTTCGCTGTATGGATTTGCGAAAGTTGGACATTTCGCGATTGAAAATGGTGCCAACCAGCAGGTCAGAAATGCCGATCAGACCGGAGATATCACAGTTGTCGTTGCCAACGACCTTGAGATGCGAGGTGGGACAAGTGCTGACGCTGACACTCAGCCTCTCTATGGCGCGTTTACTCAGATTGGCTTAGGGGGCCCGGGAATCGATGGTGACCTGAATGGTGACATCTCGGTCCTCGTCGGAAATGACATCCTCATTCGTGGTGGCATCGATGCCAACGATGGAGTGGATACCAGCAATGAGTTGAATAACTATTCGATGATCGGTCATGGTGATCGTATCGAGGGGGCTAATGATATTTTCTCAGAGGCTCAGGGGCAGAGGAATGGTGATATTGTTGTGGCAGCAGGAAATAATATCACGGTGGAGGATGGTCTGATCGGCCATCGCGATCTTGCTGTTTCCACCCAGCCGTCCACTGGCAACACGATCATCGCTGCAAGCCGCAATAATCCGTTCTTCGATGGAGCAGGTCTCATCACCGCCTCCGACAACAGCGTATTCTCAAGTGGCGATGGTGGCCAGCTGCAGATTATCCTGCCCAAGCGTTCGAACAACCTGATCGATGGCAGCACTCGCCTCAACGAGGCGACGGCTACCTTCGAGGAGGCACCGGCGGATTTTGTCGGTCTGGATGCATCTCTTGGGCAGGTGGCTGGTCGGGCAGATGAGGTTTATCTGACTCCTGACTTAGTCTGGGACGGAGTGAACGGCTTTTTCCCCACGAACGCGACAAGCGGTGATGGCGGAGCAATCGCTAGCGTCGTCGCACCAGGCGGTCGTCCAAATGCTACATTCGCCCCAGGTGCTCTCGGATCGAGTGCCACTCTCTATCGCGGTGGTAATGGCGTGAGCGGTGCAGGTGACTACACCCTCTACTATGATTCCCTGGAGGTGGTTCTCCCCCCTCCGCCAATCGTGCCTCCGGGCCCGCCTCTGCCAATTTTCAACTTTAATCCTTTCCTTGCGCCTCTTTACACGGAGTTTGCGAATGAGGACCCGGATCGTTCCAGCATTTTCCTAAATGGAGAGCGTGTTCCGTTCGGACTCCCTCTTTTTTCTTCACTGGAGTATTTCCCGGAAGACTCAGAAGATCAGGAAGGTGCGAACGCCTGGTGGTTTGAGAATGCGCTCGATAATGTGTTCGGTCGCCGCCAGCTGGTTGCCGCTGAAGAGGAGGAGGATGAGGAAAAACTTCGCCGCTTGGAGCGCCGTCGTCGCGCAGTCGGGCCTGCCGGGAATATCTATTACCAGGATCTCCCGAATTACAATCCATACTCCAGCTACAGCTTCTTTCGTCAGTTCCGCTAGTGGAGCGCCTATGAGAAAGCTCTTGCTAAGCAGGAGGGATGCCGCCAACAGTATTGACAGTCATGAAGAGCTATCGCTTTCTAAGTCTCCCCACTCTGCTTGTCCTGAGCCTGAGTTTCACACTCGGGGCCTTCTCCTATGCTCAGGCGCCGGATGAGCAACTGGGCGCATTGCCTCCCATTCCGAATCTTGATCTAGGGGATCCAAACGAGAAAGTCCCCTTCTGGAAGCGCCTCAAGCTCAACAAGGAAGAGTCACAAAAGCGCGCCGCTGAGCGGAAAGAGAAGCGCATCCGTGCACGCGTTCAGGAACAGGAGAGACAGCTCCTGGAGGCGGAAGCCCGACAGCTAGAGCTGCAGCGTGAGCAGGATTTGCCGAGTATGGACGAGCTGAATCCATCCATCTCCAGCCCGGCAAATGCCTTGACTGCTG
>JAHDFZ010000082.1:5940-13473 GCA_020627905.1 Verrucomicrobiota bacterium | reverse complement strand
AGCCTGATGCCAGCCTCATCACAGACATCTACCAGTTCCTTTGCCTCGTCCAGAGAAACGGCGAGAGGCTTCTGCGCGAGAATCCCCTTCGCTGTCCCTGCACTGCAGATCTGGCGAATGAGCTCAGGCTGAAATTGCGGAGGCACGGCGATATCGGCAATATCGATGTCAGGATCGCCAACGAGTGACGAAATTGAATCGTAGGCGTGTTCCAGGCCAAATTTCTGGCAAAGCCGCTGCGCATTCTCTGCGCTGCGGGAGGCGACGCCTTTGACATGCAGGTCCCGTTTCGAATACGCGGGCAGGTGACAGTCTTCGACGATGAAACCACTACCAATGATGCCGATGGATAAGGATGGGGAAGAACTCATATACTTAAGAGATAAATCGATAAATGGTCTTTGATTTCTGCACTTCACCAGGATGAACGAGGATACTCGCGAAACGACTCCCCTCCTCTCCCCACGCCTGAGGATGGCCCTGGCACTCAAAGCAGACACCTGCCCGCGAGGGATAGCTGACGCCCCCTTTGCCGACCAGTGACCCATCGAATCCTTCACCTCCGTAAAACTGCAGGCACTCTGTATTTGATAGGATCTGCAGCCCGATGCCTGTGCCTTGGCAGCTCATGCCAGCGAGCAGGCGAACTTCGCCATTCGCCGCTGGATCGAAACGATACAGGTCGCCATGTCGGTATGGGAGATCGTCGACGAATGCTCCGAGCTGCCGAGCCGAGCTTTCATCCATCACCGGATGGTTTGCCGCTACTGTGCCGCCGGTGTGAATCATAGCAGCGTCCGTCTCTGAGACTTCATCCGAACGGATATAGACAGCCTGATCGCGTGTCGATATGCCTCTATCCCCACCCGCGAGGTTGAAATAGGAATGGTGCGTTAGATTGATCGGTGTTGCTCGATCAGTTATCGCTGCTGTCTCAAAGCACAACTCGTTCTGAGCGGTCACGGTGTAGGTGCAGGTGATATCGACTCGCCCTGGGTAGCCGCCCTCCCCATCAGGAGATGTGTAACGCAAAACCAGCGACGCGGAGCCGCTCTCTTCGTCAATGACTGGCTGCGCATCCCACAGCTGAGCATGGAGACCATTCTCACCGCCATGCAGATGATGATCTCCTTCGTTTCTGTCCAGTGAGAAGGTCTCACCTTCGATCCGAAGCTCACCATGGGCAATCCGTCCTGCGACGCGCCCGGCTACGGCTCCTAGAAAGAAGCTGTCTGTTTCATAACGGGAAAGATCCTCGTAGCCCAGCACAACATCGACCGGATCTCCCTCCGGGCGAGGCACTGGCAAGCGAACGAGAGTAGCTCCAAGATCAAGAATCTCAGCACGGAAGCCTGAGCGGCTGGTGATGGACCACAAGGTGGCCTTTTCCCCTGAACGGAGAGCGACCTGCTTAAGCTTATCAGCGGATGCCTCGTGAACCATACATCTAAGATAATCAGCGAAGCCCAAAAAATCTTCGCATTGTCGATCAATTGCATTGCAGTTTTTGCGCTTTTTTGGAAGTCTTAATGTCTATGTTCGAGGAACTAAAGATCCCGCAGGGGCTGGAAGGTTTCATTTTTTTGCACAACGCTGCGAAAAACCCGCCGACGCTGCCTCCGCATCGTCATGCCGAGATCGAGTGCAACCTGGTCATCTCGGGTGAGATCACCTACCTTCTCGGAAACCAGCGGTTCACGCTAAAGGAAGGAGAGCTCCTCTGGCTGTTCCCGCACCAGACCCATCAACTGGTTGATCGGAGCTATGATGCGAAATGTTATGTCGTCGTTTTCACACCCGAGCTAGTCGAACGCAGCTGCCGATCTGAAGCGCACCGAAAACTAATCAAGTCTAAAGACTGGCTGCCGAGTGAACAGCTTTTCTCGAAAAAACTCTCCAGTAGCACCATGGCAGATCTCGCTCGGCAGATGGAGGGGCTCGTGCCAGGGATGTTTGATGCTCGCACGCTCAATAGGGAAGTGGGATTTGGTTTGAATTCAGGATTCAGTTACGACCATGAAGACCCCGATTTTCTGAATGCTGGTTTGGCCTATCTGCTCCTCAGATGCTGGCGGGAGGACGGCTCGTTTACCGAGGTCTCTGGCACAACGGCCTTGCACCCCTCTATCCGGAAGGCGATCCTGCTCCTCGAAAAATCAGGGGGTGAGCTGACCGGCACCGCTCTCGCGGAACAGTGCCACATCAGCAGCTCCCACCTCAGTCGGCTGTTCCACAAAGAAGTCGGCGTGACGATGAAGCGGTATAAGCACTCCCTGCAGCTGGCTAGATTCTGGAAAGCTTTCGAATCAGGCTCCCGCCCGAATCTACTGGAGGCAGCCTATGAGGGAGGTTTCGGGAGCTATTCTCAGTTCTTTCGCGTCTTTAAAGAATTCTATGGCTACAGCCCTAAGGATTTGATAAAGAGCTCGCGGTGAAATGCATTAGCGCTCTCTCTTCATCCCACTTTATCACGGCCAAATTCCCTTGGATTTGCTCGATCGCGCATAGTCGACTATGCCAAAACAATCAGACTCCTAAGCAGAGATTGCAGGCTCCGGGGAGTGTCGCGATATTGAAAACGCATATGAAAATCACCCCTTCCAAGTTTCTCGTCCTCCCTACTATCTGCATGCTGATCGCATCCCCCTGCGTGAAAGCAGAATCACCACTGTGGCAAGGGGCTTCGCCTGTTCCCGAGCCAACAGCCCTCCGGCAACTGGATGTGGAACAACTATCGTTCTCGGTCATCAAACCTTATGAGTTCGAAACAGACGGTTATCGCTTTCTTCACGGCCTTGCTCTAGCTGAGCATAAGGGCACTCTCTACGCCTCGTTTGGCCATAACAAGGGGGCAGAGAATACTCTATCCGAGGAGGCTCGCTATGCCACCAGCAGAGATGGAGGGAGAAACTGGAGCGAGGTGAAAACGATGGATGCCGGAACAGATACCCTGGCGTTGAGCCACGGTAGTTTCCTTTCGCACGCTGAGGAGCTATGGGCCTTCATGGGAGCGTATCGCACAGACGACCTCGCATGGCACACCAAAGGCGTGCACACACGAGCTTACAAGCTAGACCATGAGACTGGAGATTTTGTAGCGAAGGGTGTCATCATCGAAGAAGGATTCTGGCCCATGGAAACGCCACGAAAGATGCCGGATGGAAACTGGATCATGGCCGGACTTTGTATCGGGACTGAGAAATCAAAGCATAATGCGGCTGCTGGTGTAGCGATCAGTGATGGAGACGACTTCCTGAACTGGGATGTGGTTCGCATCCCCACCTCACCCGCAGTTGGGCGTATCTGGGGTGAGTGCGGCCTGATCCACGCAGATGGTGTGATCCACTGCATTTCGCGCTATGGAGGAAAAGGTCTCGCCCTAGTGGCAGAGAGCCGTGACATGGGTAGGAGCTGGACGGAGCTTTCAGAGAGCAATCTACCGATGGTCACAAGCAAGCCTGCAAGCGGCACGTTGAGCTCTGGCCACCATTACCTGATCAACAGCATTTACGATGGCGTATTCAAACGACGTGCTCCTCTGAGCATTGCCATCTCTGATCCGGGGTCTCTGGCCTTCACTCGCGTTTTTCAGATTCGCCCAAGCCTTCTCCCGGATGGCCCTGGTGAATCCCATAAGAACGTCGGCTTGTCCTACCCTTACGCACTGGAGCACGATGGATATCTCTATGTCGGATATTCCAACAACGGCGGACACGTCGGGCGGACCGGTGAGGGGCGTGAGCGCTGGAATAACAATAGCGCTGAGCTAGTGAAGATCCCGCTGAGCCTGCTGTCGGAATGAACTGCGAATGGCATCACCCCGATCAGGCAGCCTGACCTTCGGTGGAGACTCTCTCCGCCCGCATCCCGTTTAAGCCCTTGAACCATTCGGCGGAAGCCTTGGGAGCGCGATCCAGGGTGTCCCGGTCTACATGCACCAGTCCGAATCGGGCCTCCGGCCGATACCCCTCCGCCCACTCATAGTTGTCCAGCAGAGTCCAGGCAAAATATCCATCGACCGGCACACCTCCCTCACGAGCGCTCATGACCTGATGGAGGTGGTTCTCATGAAACTGGATACGAAGCGGATCATCCAGCACTGGACTGTTCGGAGCATCATTACCACTCCCAGCATAGCCGTTCTCGGTCACGAGCATTCGGGTTAGACCGTGCTCAGAGTAGCGTTGGTGCAGCCTCTCCAACCCGATCCGCAGGCCTTCTGGGTAGATCGGAGGAACGGAGACACTCCAGCCGAGCTCATTGGTCTCCTCATGCGGCAGCCGCACTGGCAAATAACCGAGGGCGTTCTCAAAACAGCGCCTGACCACTTTGCTCTGGTAGTAGTTGATACCCATCGTTGCCAACTGGTCCCCCACCCTGATCATTTCCATGTCCTCAGGATCGAAGACAGGGCACTTGGCGCCATACTGCTCACGCAAGGCCTCCGGATAGGTTCCTTCATAGAGAGGCTGGAAGAACCAGTCGTTGAAGAATTCGTTGGCCAGCTGTGCAGCGAATCTGTCATCATCTGTCTCGGTGTAAGCAAATGCCGGCTCAATGTTGTATACCGTGCCGACAGGCAGGTCGGGCACTACTTCCCGGATGGTAGC
The DNA here is from genome assembly GCA_020627905.1 of Verrucomicrobiota bacterium. Lineage (GTDB taxonomy): Bacteria > Verrucomicrobiota > Verrucomicrobiia > Verrucomicrobiales > DEV007 > Arctic95D-9. The sequence goes on along the minus strand of JAHDFZ010000082.1, from coordinate 8,863 downwards.
CGTCGCTATCCCCTGCGCTAGCAGCAAGTGATGCGCAGCGAGGAGGGAGTCGCGAAGATTGCCCTCTCCCGGAGCATGGTGCCCGAGGAAGTAGCTATTGTGTGAGGAACACCATGGTTCGTTAAGAATGAAGACCTCATCCATCCATTCTCCGAGCTCGGTGACAGCTATCCGCGCATGCTCGCAGAAGGCCTGCGCAGTGCTGCGGTTCTTCCAGCCTCCTTCCTCATGAATGTGAGCGGGCAGCTCCCAGTGATAAAGAGTTGCGTAGATACGGATTCCATTCCCACGGAGGCGACGAAACAGCTTCTGATACCACTCCAGAGCATCCTGGTTGACTGACTGATCCTTATTCAGCAACCGCGACCAGCTGACGGAAGTCCGATAGTGTTTAAACCCCAGTGAGGTGATCAGATCCACATCCTCCTCCCAGCGATGGAAGCGGTCAACCGCCCTGTCTGGTGTGTCGTTCCGATAGACGCGTCCCGACTCTCTAGCATACTGACGCCACATGGTAGCTTGGGAATCCTCCTCTTTGCGACTGAACTTCTCTCCGACTACCTGGAGGTCACTATCTCCCACGCCGATGATAAAATCATTAGGGAGTCTCTCCGCTGTTCGGAGAGCGCTCACGTTGTGTATCAGGTTTTCAGATTTGTCTGCATGCCACTTATCCATTGTTTATCAGGGTCGAGGTTTTGCTGAATGTCCCGCGTCTCCGGGTGGAGGGCCGGTAAGATTTTGAAAACGGCACTTGCTGCCCACGCTTGAGGGGCGCAAGCGTTGCGATAGCGGACTGGCGAAGGGGCGCTGCCCATGCGCTCGACGCCCGCGTATAGCTCCGGTAGTCTGTAAGAGAAGGCACGAGCAGCTGCCATCAGCTGCTCGCTCAGGCGAGCGGCCTCACTGGTGAAACCGGCCTGCAACAGCCCGGCGATGATAATGGCATTATCATGCGGCCAGACAGAGCCATTATGGTAGGACAGCGGATGATAGAGAGCTGACTCTGGCGCGACTGTGCGAAGGCCCCAGCCAGACTCCAGGTTTGCCGCATTGAGGGTGAACACAGCTTTTTCCCGATACTTCGGAGGAAGGATATCGAAAAGAAGCGCATGGAGTGCAGTTGACGATATCACGCGTGATACCTCTCCATCTGCGACCGCCATGGCCAGGTAGCCACCGGCACCAAGATCATCCTGCCAGAACTGCTTCAGAAATTCCTCCTGCAACTTTTGTGCAGCTTGCTGGCACCGCTCGACGGTTCTGGGATCATCGTGTAGTAACGCGGCTTCCTGTAGAGCACCGAACGCGTAAGCCTGCGCTTCTATCAGTGCGATGCGGCCGCGCATCACTTCCCCCTGCTCATCAAAGATCGCATCATCGGCGTCTTTCCACCCTTGATGATGGAGGCCTTCCTGCCCACGATTTTCGTAGGACAGAAAGGTATCTCTCTCAAGCCCGTCCAGCAGGTAAGCCAGGGCAGCTTCGAAGGCGGGGCGTAGCTCATGCAGCAGGTTCCGCGACTCCACCCGTCTGATATATTGACCGAGTAGCCAGATGAAGAGAGGAGTGGAATCAACAGCTCCGAAATATAATCCGTAGGGATTAAGCCCAAGCCTGACCAGCTCACCATCGCGCATTTCGTGCAGGATTTTCCCTTTCATCGACTCTGTTGCCTGATCCTCTGAGGTCGCCTGGTAGGCTGCGAGTCGGCGCAGCGTGCCTTCGGCGACCGTGGGTGCCACATCCAGCATAAAGAAAGATGTCCAGAGAGAGTCTCGACCGAAAAGGGTGGAGAACCACGGGACACCCGCGTAAGGCACCATGCCGTGATTGGTTCGAGTCAGCAGCATGAGAAGGTCCGACCAGCTTTTCCTGAGCCAGGCGTCCTCATCATAACCCAAGGTCCTGACAGGGATCGTCTGAGCGAGAAATGCCTTCGTGCGGGAGCGCAGGCTAGAACGTGCCTCGGCAAAATGGAAGGCTGGAGGGACAACTCTTGAAACTGCTTCCGGTCCCTGATTCGAGCAGGAAAATCGAATAGAAAATACAGCCTTGCCGTGAGCTGGCACGCTGATGGCGATCCGTGCCTCGCCTGACTGGTAGTCACAGCAGACTCCACCACGAATATCAATCTGAGTCGTGTAGGCGTGCTGGCGCGCGTCGGTATAAGAGACATCGATGTCGCCTATCGTTATCCTATCCTCGCGCTCTACCAATGTCCCCCCGCAGCGGATTTCGTAAATGTCGCTGAAGTCACTCCCCCATCGGACCGTGAATCTTACGATTTCTTCCTTGTCGCTGTAATTCCTGAAGGTGCATTTTTCGTGCAGATCGGAATCGAAGAGCAGGATCTCACGGTGCAGGAAGATGGATGATTCTGACCCACTTTCGCCAGTGAGGATCTCTGCGTCACACACCAGAATCGTGCCGTCGTCGGAGATGTCTGCTGACAGTGGTTTAAAGTTCTCTTGATTCGCAAAGTTCCACTGGTAGCAGTCCAAGTGCCGAGTGCTTCCTGCAAAAAGGCCGCAGTCACTGATCTGCCCGCAAGGGATGAAGCCCTCTTCGTCAAAGGTCGCGAAAAGGTTTCGGTGTTTCAGGACATGGGTGTAGCCTGTCTCAATCTGCTGTGCGCTGGATGATGTGATCCCTTCCTGAACTCTCATTCCCTAGTCATTTCGTTAAGCTGCCAACGCGGAGATTTCTTCGAAGCTATACTCTCGCGGGGAGACGGCAGCTCTGCCATCGCCGGCGATCAGCTTCTCCCATTGATCGATGATGCGTGAGGGAGCAAACTCCCCTGACCCGCTTACTTCTCCACGACCAGACTCACGCAGCTGGACGATACGTGATAGGATCTGGTCGGAATCAGAGCAATCAACCAGCTGATCCCTGCCCCCGTGGCTCAGCACCTCAGCAG